>JBIOFT010000004.1:0-56735 GCA_044447375.1 Terriglobales bacterium
CCCGAGCAAAAGAGGCTCGGGTGGGGCACCCTCAAGAGTTGGGGCGGAACGAAACGCTAGGGTGGGCCACCCGCCCACGGCTAAAAAACCCATGGCCAGGGCGCTTAGCCCCCGCCTATAGGCGGGGGCTTCTACCCGTTCTGATCTGCGGCCATCCACGGCGAAAAAACCGAGATCCTTCGACTCGCCACCCCGCGCTGGTAAAAACGCGCGGGGCCCCGGCCCACTCAGGATGACAGCTCCGATAATTTTCTAGTGGCACGGCGTGAAGCCGTGCCCTTCCCGAAAGCCTGCGCAGGGCTGAAGCCCTGCTCCACCGCTAGCTGCAGCCGCTGGTCGAGCCGCACGACATACACCGATAGCAAGACCCGTTGCGCGTCATAATGCTGCCGCAATTCGAGCAGGTGGGGGCGTCGCCGAGATCGACGATCTCCTTCAGGCGATCGGCAGCGTGCGCCGATCCCGCTCTTTGCGGAGCCGTCGGTCGTCGGTCGTCGGTCGTCGGCAAACCAGCGACGGAGTCCTTCGACTCCGGCAGCGCGGGCGCCTTTGGGCGCAGGCCTTCGAACAGCAACTGCTGCTGCCCGGTCAGGAAGCGCATCTCCAGCCAGCGGAAGATGTAGTCCATGATGGAGCTGGCGTAGCCGATTTCGGGATGGGTGGACCAGCCCTGGGGCTCGAAGCGAGTGTGCTTGAACTTGTCGCACAGCAGCTTCAGCGGCACCCCGTGCTGCAGCGCGATGGAAACGCCCAGGGCGAAGCTGTCCATCAGCCCGCTGACGGTCGAGCCTTCCTTGGCGATGGTGATGAAGATCTCGCCCGGCTGTCCGTTGGGATAGACGCCCACGGTGATGTAGCCTTCGTGTCCGGCGATGTTGAACTTGTGGGTGACCGAGAAGCGCTCGTCGGGCAGCTTGTGGCGCGTGGCGCGGGGAGGAGCGTTCAGGTCCTCCACCTCAGGCGCCGGTCGCCGGTCGCCAGTCGCCAGTTGGGCTTCGCCGGGCTTCCCTTTCTCGGACAATGCGGTCGCCGTTCCGGCGGCGCTTAGCGGCTGCGCCTTCTTGCAGCCGTCGCGATAAATGGCCACGGCCTTGAGGCCGAGCTTCCAGGCCTGGATGTAGGCGTCGGCGATCTCTTCGACGCTGGCGTTCTCGGGCATGTTGATGGTCTTCGAAATGGCGCCGGAGATGAACGGCTGGGCGGCGGCCATCATGCGCAGGTGTCCCATGTAGTGGATGGAGCGGTTGCCCTTGGCCGGCTTGAAGGAGCAATCGAAGACGGGCAGGTGCTCGTCCTTGACGTGGGGCGCGCCTTCGATGGTGCCGGTGGCGTCGATGTAGCTGACGATGGCGCTGGCCTGGTCGCTCGTGTAGCCGAGCTTGAACAGCGCCGTGGGCACGGTCTGGTTGACGATCTTGATCATGCCGCCGCCGACCAGCTTCTTGTACTTGACCAGCGCCAGGTCGGGCTCGACCCCGGTGGTGTCGCAATCCATCATGAAGCCGATGGTGCCGGTGGGCGCCAGCACCGTAACCTGCGAGTTGCGGTAGCCGAATTTTTCGCCGTGGGTGAGAGCTTCGTCCCAGCAGTCTTTGGAGGCGTCGATCAGGGACTTGAGCATGGAAGTGAAGCCGGCGGGAGCGGCTCCAGTCGAGCCGAACGAGCTGCCAATGCTGTTCACCGAGGCGCGGTGCATGCGGATGACGTCCAGGAAGGGCTCGCGGTTGACGTAGAAGCCCGGCGCGGCGCCGGTGCGGTCGTCGGCCTTCGGCCTTCGGTCGTCGGTCTTGACGAATTCCGTGGCGGGCTCGATAAACGGGCAAGATTCAGCGATCCGCGACGACTGCAGATACGCCTCGCCGCACATGATCGCCGTAACACAGGCGGCGTAGTCGCGTCCGGCCTCGGAATCGTAGGGCAGGCCGGCGGCCATGAGCAGCGCGCCAAGATTCGCGTAGCCCAGGCCGAGCGGGCGGTAGTCGTGCGAGTTCTTGCCGATCGCCTCAGTGGGGTAGCCGGAGTTATCCACCAGGATCTCCTGCGCGGTAATCACGATGTCCACGGCGTGGCGATAGGCGTCGATATCGAACGCGCCGTTGGGAGCGAACTTCAGCAGGTTGAGCGAGGCCAGGTTGCAGGCGGAGTCGTCGAGGAACATGTACTCCGAACAGGGATTCGAGGCGTTGATGCGCGCGGTGTTCTTTGACGTGTGCCAGCGGTTGACGGTGGTATCGAACTGCATGCCGGGATCGCCGCACTGCCAGGTGGCCTTGGCGATCTTCTCCAGCAGGTCGTGCGCCTTATAGGTGTTGACCACGCGACCGCCGAGGATGGCGCGGGTCGAGAAATCGGCGTCGCGCTCGACCGCGAGCATGAATTCATCCGTAACGCGCACCGAGTTGTTGGCGTTCTGGAAGAAGATGGACGAGTAGGCTTCGGAGTCGGGCGAGGAGCCGTCGTAGCCGGACTGCACCAGCGTCCAAGCCTTGGCTTCTTCCTTGGCCTTGCAGTCGATGAAGTCGACGATGTCGGGGTGGTCGATGTTGAGGATGACCATCTTGGCTGCGCGGCGGGTCTTGCCGCCCGACTTGATGACGCCGGCGAAGGCGTCGAAGCCTTTCATGAAGCTGAGCGGGCCGCTGGCGATGCCGCCGCCGGAGAGGCCTTCGGTCGAGCTGCGCAGCGGCGAGAGGTTCGTGCCCGTGCCCGATCCCCACTTGAAGAGCATGCCTTCGGTCTTGGCCAGGGTGAGGATGGAATCCAGCGAATCCTTCACCGAGTTGATGAAGCAGGCTGAGCACTGCGGGTTGCGATAGCCCGAGGTGGAGAACTCGACGCGGCCGCCTTCCGGGTTCCAGTGCCAGTTCTGCGCGTCGGCGTTGGGCTCGATGCGGTCACAGCCCACGTTGAACCATACCGGCGAATTGAAGGCGGCCATCTGGTGCAGCAGGATGTGGACGAGCTCGTCGTGGAAGATGGCGGCGTCTTCGGCGGAGCGGAAATATCCGCCGGCCAGACCCCAGTCCTGTATGGTCTCCGCCACGCGGATAACGAGCTGGCGCACTCCGGTCTCGCGCTCGGGCGTGTCCATCTTGCCGTGGAGATACTTGCTGGCCACGATGTTGGTGGCGGTCATGGACCAGTCTTTGGGGATCTCCACGTCCTTCTGCTCGAAGATGACGTTGCCGGCGGCGTCGGTGATCTGCGCCGCGCGCTTCTCCCACTCCACCTCGTCATAGGGCGAGACCCCGTGCTTGGTGAAGAAACGCCGGAAGGCGAGGCCGGGAGCCTTGCGGGCCGGGCGGGTGTTGGAAGCGGAACCGGTGGTCAAGCCAGCAATCTTGTCGGTAACGTCAGCCATGTTCAGTCTCCTGTTGTCTGTTGCCATTCAAAGCGGAGCCCGGCAGGCTGGCTGCCGGAAATCCGGGTCTTGATTCCGGCTCAAAAACCGGCCGGAAGCGGTGGGGGAGGGCCCAGAGTTTGTTTACCAGAAGCCGACGCCTGCACAACCCGCGACTGGGAAGGGAGATGAACCAGCCGCAGAAGACGCACAGGCGGCGTCACCGCGTACCGCTTCCCGGCATCACCTCTGCGCCGGGTGAAGGGCACAATATACCTGCTAATGGTGCTTGTCAAGAGTGACCCACAACATATTGTACATATGGTTATTTTACACCCTGGGTCTGTCGCCTGGGCTCGCAGCCCTGGCTGGACGGCGGTCGATCCGAGAATCTTGGCTGGATGGAATCGTGCGGTAGGCGAAATGTAGCACGCGCCCCGGAGGGTTTCCGCTTGTGTAAATCTTGCGAAGTGTGGAAAAGCGGGTTGTGCCTGGACCCGCGACGCCCGCCAAGCGACCATAAATATGGTAGATTACCCGTATGAGAACGACCGTCGACATACCCGACTCTCTATATCGGCGCCTGAAGAGCCGCGCCGCCAGCGAAGGCAGTTCGGCCAAGGAGCTGATCCTTCGCGGAGTCCAGCAGGTTTTGAAAGAAAGGCCGCGCAAACCCGGCAGAAGAGTCGAGTTTCCCATCATACGGTCCAAACAGCCGGGAACGCTCGCGCTCGACAATGAGAGAATCTTCGAGATTATTTCTTTTCCCTGACATCAACGTCTGGGTGGCGCTTACCTACGATCGGCATGTCCACCACATCACAGCGTGGAAGTGGTTCGAGGGTCTGGCGCCCTCGGCACGTCTGTTCTTCTGCCGTCTGACTCAACTTGGGCTGCTTCGTCTCTTGAGCGCTCCGGCGGTCATGGGCGTGGATCAGGCGAAGAGCCAGCAGGAGGCCTGGAAAGCTTACGACCGCTGGCTTGAAGATGATCGCGTCGAATTTTTGGACGAGCCCGGCGGGCTCGAGACACAGTTTCGAGCACTGACGCAATCACCCCAAGCCTCTCCCAAAGACTGGGCCGATTCCTATCTTGCGGCGTTCGCGCACACGTCCCGACTGACGGTCGTCACCTTCGACCGAGCGTTCCAGAACAAGGCCAAGGACCTGCTTCTGCTCGAGGCCTAGCGTGGGAAAGAATCTGGTAGACTCGCGGGCCGGAAAAGCCGTTTCAAGTTTTACGTTTCAAGTTTCAAGTTGCGAGGCAGTCATGAAGACAGCCGCGATTTTGTTGGTCGTGCTGCTAGCGATCACAGTGAGTGCGTGCGCGCAGACGCCACCGCCCGGAGCGCAGGGCCTAGGCGATCTGAGCAAGTTGCGTCAGCCGTTTTGGGAGGGGGGCGGTGAATACCTTCAGATCGAGTGCGGGGCAGTATTCGACGCTAAGGCAGGTAAGTCGCTCGGGAGGACGCAGATATGGATTCAAAAGGATAGGATCACTTCTGTCGACGAGTATCGACCTAACATAATTCCGGGTGTCCCCTCTGGCACTATTCACAGAATCGACCTTTCTGACCACACCTGCCTGCCCGGTCTGATCGACACCCACACGCACGTGCTGCTGCAAGGCGACATCACCGCCGAAGATTACGACCGGCAACTGCTGAAGTGGTCGCCCGAGTACCGCACCATCCTGGGGACGCAATCGGCTCGCAAGGCGCTGGAGTACGGGTTCACGACGATTCGCGATCTTGAGACCGAGGGCGCGGGCTACGCCGACGTGGACATCAAGAAAGCGATCAATGCGGGCGTCATCCCCGGCCCGCGGATGCAGGTGGCAACGCGCTCGCTGGACGTGACTGGAGCCTATCCCCTGCTGGGTTATGCGCCCAACGTACCGGTGCCGCACGGGGTGCAGGTGTGCGATGGCGCGGACGGGTGCCGCAAGGCAGTGCGCGAGCAGATCATGTATGGCGCTGACTGGATCAAGGTGTACTCGGACCGCAGCTACTACATCGATCCCAACCCGCCGCCCGGCGTTGGGCCGCCGCCGGTGCTCAACGACATTCCGACTTTTACCATTGACGAGCTGCGAGCAATGGTGGACGAGGCGCACCGCCAGCGGCACAAGGTGGCATCGCACGCCACGGCGCTGAACGGCGTACACAACTCGGTGGAGGCGGGCGTGGACACCATCGAGCACGGCGATTACATCTCCGACGCCGACATCAAGCTGATGATCCAGAAGGGCACGTATTACGTACCTACGCTCTACGTCGGCGAGTACGTGGCCGAGGGACGCGCCAAAGCGGGAGCGCCGGTGTGGCTGGAGATGATGAAGATCAGCGCCGACACTTTCCGGCGGGCGGTGAAAGCCGGGGTGAAGATCGCCTTCGGCACCGACGCTGGCGGGTTCGACTGGAACATCAATCCGGCGGTGGAGTTCGAGCTGCGAGTGAAGTATGGCCAGACGCCGGCAGAGGCGTTGCGTTCAGCCACGGTGACTGCGTCGGAGCTGCTGGGGATGCAGAAGGAGATCGGCACCATCGAACCGGGCAAGCTGGCGGACATCGTGGCGGTGAAGGGCGATCCTCTGTCCGACATCACCGTGCTCGAGCACGTGGATTTCGTGATGAAAGGCGGGGTGGTGTTTAAGAAGCAGTAGCCGGCAGGAGCACGGAGCGCTCTAGGTTAATTCATAGCTTTCAATTCTGGCCGCGATCCCCCTTCTACCCCCGTTCGTGCCCGCCTCGGTGCGTACGACTCTGCCCCGGCACAGAGCGCCCGTGCTTTGGCTGAGTGTGAGTTCGGATGGCATGAGCATATTGAATTCGACCACACTGTCCTCGCGTGGCCAGTCATCGGCGTAGAAGAACACACCCCCGGAGCTTACGTCGTGGGTAACGGCGTGGATTTCGCCCCCGCCCGCGGTGATGACAATCGGGAGGCGAAGCGCAAAGCGTTGTCTCGCTCTTCGCTCCGGCGGAAGGGACGAATGTGCGGCGGCCGATCTCGCTCCGAAGTTCCTCAAATCCAGTAAAGCCGCCGCCCGAGCCGCGCCGTAAAGAAGGTAGAGAGCGGTAAGGGGAACCGCCTCCTGCATCCTTCCTCTCCTCGAACATCTCGGCAAACTGATGAGCAACATGGGGATCATCGGCCCCAGCAGGGCGAACAGGAACCATCGCATCTCGCCGGTTCGTAGGGCAGCGAAGAACCCCACCGCAGCGGCAAGCAACCAACCCAGGATGTAAACCGCAAAAGCAAGAGGCACAAGGTTGTGGAGCTTGGGGAGATTGCGCAGAAAGACGAGCAGAACGTGGATGCCATGCCAGCGGTGCATCCTGAAGAAGCCACCCAGGGTCTGCGGAGTACCCAGGTGGACGACCTGCAGTTCGCGCGATGCCCAAACCTTGAGGCCATCGGCGCGAGCCCGCCGGCAAAACTCGCAGTCTTCGTTGGTTTGGAGCGACGCGTCGAATCCATGGAGCCGCGCGAAGACCTCCCGCCGGATAATCAGGTCGCCGCCGGGAAGATACGTGACCTCGCCCAGTTTGCCGGCTTCGCGGTCCTCGTGCCAGATTCGCGCAATCCACGTGGAATCCCGCGGAATCTCATAATGGCCTCCCACCAGGTCGTGATTGGCCTCCGCCAGATGTCGTATCCCATCCGCCAACCACCGCGGTGGCGCCAGGCAATCCGCATCCAGAAAGAACAGAAAATCTCCGCGAGCCTGACCGGCCCCCAGGTTACGCAACGCAGAGATGTAAACGCCCTTTTGTTGGATCAGGCGGAGATTCAGCCGGTCTCGATACGACTCGGCAATCTGCAGTGTCCCATCCGATGAGCCGTTATCCACAATAATCACTTCGAACCATGGCCGCGGGAAGTCCAGCGCACACAGGGCGTCCAAGCACCCTCCAATGGCATTTTCTTCATTCAGGGTCGGGATGATCACCGAAGCGCGAATCTGGCCTGGAGTGGTCAGTTCTTGCATGGGGGAGGTTGGCCGTTGCTAAATTCCGCGCTGCCGCCCGCACAAAAACCAGGGCATCTCTCGCGGGCGCGCAGAATACCAAAGCGGGCTCCCGGCTAACACGGTCTTGGTATTAACTACCGTGGTTCACGCGGGTGTGGGTGCGGCAGCGACGAGCAGGAAGCGGCCATCGTCGCTCTTGTCGGAGAACTCAACGCGGAAGCCGCCGCGCTCGATGCGCTCGAGGAAAGCGGGCTCGTCGTACTTGAGCGAGCTGCTCATGCGCAGAGGGTCATCTTTGCGCAGGCTCAACTCGCGGCCCGCCACTTTCAAGTCCCGATCACGCGCCGGGACGAAATATTTCACCACCTCGTGCAGCCCGGCCGATCCGGGGCGCAGTTCGAAGCGCAGCTCGCCATCGGATTCCGCGAGGCCGAGGGAGGCCAGTGGCGCGAAGGCGAAGCGGCGGTTGGTGGGATGGTCGTAGCCGCGGAGGGTTTCGTCTCCAGCGAAGATTTCGCCGTCAAATAACGCGCGGTCCGTGGACCGCATGACGCGGCGCAGGCGCGCAGGGAAATGATCGGGATCGAAAGCGCCCAGGGTGTTCCCCAGGACGGTGAAAACAGCGGAACGCCCGGAATCGTGGACGGCCGCCGCAACGGCGGCGAGGTGCTGGTCCGAGCCGAGGTCGAGCTTGAAGCCGTGGACCGCGCGGGCGACCGGCGCAGCGCCGGCCAGCGCCAGTTCCAGCAGACCCTGGCTGAAATCACTACCTATATATAAAGGATGCGGGAAGGCGTCGAGCAGGATGCGGTCCTTGGAGCCCTCTCCGCAGCCGAGGCCACAGACCGTGTCGATTCCGGACCAGAGTTCCGCCAAGCGGGGAGCAACCCTGGAGAGCAGCGTAAGTGCACGATCGGCGTTGCGATATTCGGGCGAGCGGCAGAGCGCCACCCAGGCCTCCACCGAGAGCGGCAGCCAGTAAAAGAACTGCTCGCCCAGATAGCCCTGGGCCAGAGCTTCGGCAAACTGGGCCGCGATCTGGTGCTCCGGGAGCAACACCGTGACGGGGAGCGGGATGGGGGTGGCGGACATGCGGGCGGGTAATGGATGCGCCGGGTTGATGAATCGACAGCAAAAAAAGCCGAAATTTTGCTGTGCCTCCGGGAGACGGCCTGCATCTAGTAGGGAGTTGGCAGTCACCTTAAGGAGGCTTGAGCAGATGAAGATCGTAGAAACTGTTGAACTGGCTCCCACCTGTCATGCCGGCTGCAAGCTGGTGGAGACAGCGGAAGTCGCTCCGACTTGTCACAACTTCAGCGTGGTGGAGACGACGGAAGTCGCGCCGACCTGCCACTGAGTTCCCAGCCGTTGTTCGCTCCCGCAGCAGGGAGCGGGGTGCCCTACCCTTGGCCGCTCTTGCCAAGGGTGGGGGTTTTCTCATTCATGCCGTCATTCACTTCAGAGCGGCTCTCGGTCGGGACTTTTTACAATCCGCACCTGGCGGAGGCGCTGCTGTCGGAGGGTGTTGCAGTCGACCACCTTTCGATGGCCGACCCTCCCGCCGGCGACGATGCCCTTTTCCCCCGTATTCGCGAGCAGTTTCCGCTCCTGCTGCACGATTATCTCGGCCAGCTCGCCGATCCCCTGAGCGATCACGCGCTGGAGCGTGCCCGCAACCTGCAGCAGCTCTATCGCGGACCGTGGATCGCGGAACACTTCCAATGCCTCCACACGGCGGACGGCAAGTACACGCTGGATTACGTCTTCCCTCCCCTGTACACGGAGGACTTCCTGCGGCGGTTTGTGGCCAACGCGCGGCGCCTCGCGGACTTTGTGGGAGCACCGCTGGTGATGGAGAACATCCCTGGCTTCTTCTCGGTGGAGCACGCGCAGATGAGCGAAGCGGAGTTCCTGCGGCGCTTCTTCGAGGAGACGGGTTGCGGGTTCCTCATCGACGTGCCGCACCTCTGGCTGGCCGCGCACTACCAGCGGCGAAACCCGCGCGAGTATGTCGGCGAGTTTCCGCTGGATAAGGTGGTGGAAATCCACGTGGGCGGCGTGGATGACGACCGCGACCTGGGTGGACCGTGGGTGGCGCCCACGCGTCCGACGCGCGAGATTCTGGAACTGGGAGTGTGGATTGCCGAGCGCGCGCCCCGGCTGCGCGCCGTGACCGTGGACCAGTTCTCTCCAGCACTCGCGGCCGACGTGATGTTCGAGTCGGTGGAGATGACCCGGGAGGCGTTTGGGGTGAGCAGACCAGAGAGAAGGACGGCCTAGCGGAACGTTTCAGGTTTCACGTGCGCGGGCGAGACGCCGGCGCTACCACATGAGCGATCGGACGGTACAGGACGAGGTAATCCGCTATCTGGCGGATGCGAACGTACGGGCGCAGGGACCGCAGGGCGCGCCGATTTCCGTTGGCGAGGCGGCCAAGGCGGCGCAGTTCGCGCATTTTCTGGCGCGGCGCTACTATCGCGACCGTTTAGCCCGATCGTTCCGCTATTCACATCGCTTCCGCAAACAAACCGGGCGGATCGCGGAAGACGTAGTGGACGGCACAGAGTTCGATCGGTTCCTGAGCGAGTGTGTGATGGGTTCTCTGGAGTCGGCGCAACGTGTCGGGGAAATGGCGCGCGCGCACCTGACCGCCGAACCACCGCCCGGTGCGTGGTGGCCGGACCTGCTGGATTATGAGTATGCCTATTTCCTTCAGGCAGCGACCGCGGAGCGAGGGGCGAGCGGTGACCGGCCATCGCCGGGTATTAGCGCAGTGTGCCGCCGGTTCGCGTGGGCGCTGCCCGAGATGCTGCCGCGCTTGCGCGCCGGGGAGATCATCGGCGATGACCTGCGACGCGAAGCCATGCTGCTCTTCTCGCGCACGCATGCCGGACGGATCTACGTGGTCGAACTTGAACCGGAATTGGAGAGAGTCTTCCGCGCCGCCGACGGTCACCGCACCCTAAACGAAATAGCCGAGGCCGCCTGCATTCCGGCCGAACAAGCCCCTACGATACTCGCGTCGCTAGCGGGTATTGGTGCCGTCCAGTTCCCATCCTGAAACCGCAAGCGGATTGGGACGGCGTCAAGGACCGGCGGCCTAGCTGCCCGCTTGCTTTGCTGGGCTGAGGGGATCGGGTTTGCTGGCGCCCGTCATCATGCGCCGCAGAGAGGCTAGGCTCTCTCTGGCGCGAACGCTGAGGCCGCCGAGCCGAAGCGTCAGCAGGACATACTTGGCCCACGCATTGGGCATCCAGAAATCCTGCCGCAGGGCGCGTTTGTAGAACTGGAGTGCCTGGTCGAACTCGCGATGCAGGCAGTATCCGTCGCCCAAGCGGGCGCTCACCCGTGCCCCCACCCGCGCCACCTCATCCTGGCGGATGGCATTGCGGTGCAGAGATTCTTCGTACTCTTCGAAGGTCATGGTGTAGGGCGAAATCTTCCAGATCTGCGACATCATGTAGTAGCGGTAGCGGTCCACGATGTACTCTTCACATCTCCGCGCGACCGCCTTGTGATTGGCTCTCTCCGCCGCTTGTTTGATGCGCCACAACACGGAGGGGCCGTCGGCGGTAAAGACGCGGGCTTCCTTCTGCGTGAAGTGAGTGGTGATGGTGAGTTCGTGCATGCGGTAGTCCACCATCGGCTCGGCAAAGTACGCCACGTCGTAGTACAGCGCAAAGATCAACCAGATGTACCAGTCACCCGCGTAGGGAATGTCCAGCGGGAAGTACCCGGCTTTCTCGTAACACTCTTTGCGCGCCATGCCGGCGGCAGCGAGCACGAAATTCCCCTTCAGGAGCTTGAGCAGGAACTCGCGTCCGTCGAAGATCGCGTCTTTGTCTCCGTGCCGGGAATAGGGCAGCACGCGGGTTTCGCGGCCGTTCTCGAGAGCCATGCCGGGGCAGAACGCGTACCCGACTTGCGGATTCGCCTCCATGACTTTGACGTAGCGTTCCAGGATGTGCGGCGAGCGCAGGCGATCGTCGGCCGACATCAGCCAGACGTACTCGCCGCGCGCCATCTTGAGCCCCTTGTTGTAGTTGCGCAGGTGCCCGAGATTGGGGTCGTTGCGGATGTGCTGCACCCGCGAGTCGCCGGCGAACGAGCGCGCCACTTGCGGCGTGTCGTCAGGAGAGCAGTCGTCCATGATGAGAATTTCAAAGTCGCGGTAGGTCTGCGCCAGAATGGAATTGACGCACTCCGGCAGCAGATGCGCCAGCTTGTAGCACGGCACGACGAAGGTCACTTTGGGAGCCATAAGAAGTGCTTTCGCCTTTCTGCTGTTCGCCCGCGATCCTCAGTCGCCAGCGCCGGCGGCGACTTCCCGGATCGAATCCAGGATGTAGTCCTGCTCCTCCTCGGTCATCTGATGGAAGAGCGGGAGGATGATGGTCTCGTCGGTGGCGCGGTTGGTCTCAGGCAGGCGCGCGTCCCAGTTGCCGCCGGCATAGGGCGGCTCGCGATGGCTGGCCATAATGCCGCGGCGAGTGGAGATGGCGCGGTCCAGCAGCTTCTGCATGAGGTCGTCGCGGCTGACCGGGGCGCCCGGCGCGACACGCGCGGCATACGACTGAAAGTTATGGCGGCACTCTGCCGTTTCCTGCGGAGGCAGCAACCATCCCAGCGGAGCGAGAGCCTGGGTGTAGCGCTCGGCCAGCATGCGACGGCGGGCGATGAAGCCATCCAGGCGCTGCAGTTGTACCAGCCCGAGCGCGCCCTGCAAGTCGGTCATGCGGTAGTTGTAGCCCACCTCGGCGTAGCTCTCGATCACCACTTTGCTGGAGCTGTGGCGCGCCAGATCGGACACGGTCATGGCGTGCTGCCGCAGAGTGCGCAGCCGCACTGCGGCCTGCTCGTCGTTCGTTGTGATCATCCCGCCTTCGCCGGTGCTTAAGATTTTGCGCGGATGGAAGCTGAAGCAAGCCAGCGGGGAATGCGGACGTCCGATGCGCTGGCCGCGATACTCCGAGCCGATGGCGCAGGCCGCGTCTTCGATCACCAGCAGGCCTTTGCGAGCGGCGATGGCGTTGATCTTGTCCATCGCTGCCGGCAGACCGATCTGGTGGACCACCAGGATGGCGCGGGTGCGCGGCGTGATGGCTTCCTCAATGCGATTGGGGTCCAGGTTGAACGTGATCGGATCGATATCCACAAAGACCGGCTGCGCGCCAACATAGCGAACGCAGTTCGCTGTGGCGATGAACGAATAGCTGGGACAAAGGACTTCGTCGCCTGGCTTGATGCCGGTGACGATCATCGCCAGGTGCAGCGCCGTGGTACAGGAAGAGACGGCAACCGCGTAGCGCGCGCCGACGTATTCGGCGAATCGCTTTTCGAACTCGGCAACCTTGGGTCCCTGGCTCACCCAGCCGCTGCGCAAAGCTTCGAGCACAGCCTGTTCTTCCTCCTGGCCAAAGCAGGGACGGGCAACGGGGATCATCTTGTTTAGCGGACGGGCGGCGGTGGTCATCGGGTGGCTCCTGCGGTGGCGGCTACGGCTGACTGGCGCCATGCGACCAGGCGCCTCAAACCTTCTTCCAGATCGACTTGCGCGCGGAAGCCGAGCATGCGGTCCGCCTTCTCGGTGCAGGCGCGGCGCACCTGCGCATCGCCCAGCTTGCGCTCTTCGCGGTACACCGGCTTGAGCGGCGAGCCGGCCAGGTGCAGCAGGGTCTCGCAAAGCTGTTTCAGGCTGGTCTGCACACCGGTGCCGACGTTGAAGGCTTCGTCGGTGACGTCGCTCTCGAGCGCGACCAGGTTGGCGCGGGCGATGTCGTCGATGTACACGAAATCCATGGACTGGCTGCCATCGCCGAAAATCTGCGGCGGGGTGCCGGCCTCGATGGCGTCGAGCCAGCGAATGAGCACCTCGGTGTAGACACCGGTCAGGTCCATGCGCGGGCCGTACACGTTGAAGTAGCGGAAGGCGACGTAGGGCAGCCCGTACATGGTGTAGAACGCGCGCAGCATCTGCTCATTGGCGATCTTGCCGGCGCCGTAGAGCGTGCGGTTGTTGAAAGGATGCGCTTCGTCGATGGGCAGGTACGACGGGTTGCCGTACACCGACGCCGACGACGCAGCGACGATCTTCTTAACCTTGTGCGTTACGCAGGCCTCGAGCACGTTGAGCATGCCGCCCATCAGGACTTCGACAGCTTCGCGCGGAAATTCGGCGCAACGGGTGATGCGCAGCGCTGCCTGGTGGAAGACGTAGTCCACGCCTTCGGTGAGGCGGTTGACCAGGGCGGCGTCGCGAACATCGCCTTCGACCACCTGAACCCGGCCGCTCTTCTGCGCCTCGGCCACGTTGGCCCACGTGCCGCGGATGAAATTATCGAGGATGCGAACCTCGGCCGCGCCTGCGGCGAGGAGTTGATCCGTGATGGTACTGCCGACAAAACCGGCTCCGCCGGTCACGAGAAAACGTGCTCCCTTGATCTGGTTCATTTTCCCCTTTGCCCTCAAAAACCCGAAACCAAGATTCCTCGGGGCTGAAGCCCCTCGGAATGACAACAAAGAAACTATTTGTCCCTCCGGTCGCGCATCACGCGCGCCGGAACTCCGGCGGCGATAGCGTAGTCCGGCACATCATGATTCACCACCGCGCCGGCGCCGATGATGGCATTGGCGCCCACGCGCACGCCGGGCAGGATCACCGCGTTTGTACCGATGTCCGCGCCGAAACCGATGACCACGGGCTTGATGACGAGCGGCGTGGCGATGATCGGGTCTTCCACCGGTTCGCCGGTATGGGCCGAGCCCAGCACCTTGCCGCCCGGGCCCCACCCGACGTAATCCTCAAGCACAAGGCAGCGCGCGTCGAAGTAGGCCTGCGGGCCGATCCAGACGTGATTTCCGATTTTGCAACTGCCGTCGAAGCGTCCCTGGATCATGCACTGCGCGCCGAGGAAGACCGAGTCGCCAAATTCCATGGTCTCGGGATGCTTGAGCACGACGTTGGCCTCGACCTGAAGATCGTTGCCCACCGACTTGGCCAGGGCGTGCACCAGCACGCGGCGCATCAGGCGGTCGAACGCGCTCTCGCCCGAGCGAAAGCGTCCGAACAAGTCCAGCAGCTCCTCGCGCGACTGCTTCTCGCGCAGCGAGGCTGCGAACTCCCGCTCCCACTCGGGATCGAGACGCACCTGCTTGCTTCCGAAAACAGCGGCTACTTCGCGAACGCCTGCCGGGCCGGTTCCGTGCGACATTGCGACTCCTTGATGACTGAGGCTACGAACTCCACCTGCTCGCGGCTGATGTCCGGGAACATGGGCAGCGAGAGGATGCGGTCCGCCAGACGCTCGCAGACCGGGAAATCTCCCTTGTTGTAGCCGAGCGACTTGTAGGCTTCCTGCAGATGCAGCGGGCCGGGATAGTGCAGGCCGGTCTCGACGCCCGCGGCGTTGAGATCCTTGCGCAACTGCTCGCGATCGTCCGCCTGGATGACGTAGAGATGATACACGTGGTGCGCGTAAGGCATTTCCACCGGCGTGATGATGCCGTTACCGGCGAGCAGATTGTCATAATGCTCGGCCGCCAAGCACCGCCGGTCGTTCCAGGTGTCCAGGTGCGACAGCTTGACCGCCAGGAAGCCGCCTTGCAGGCCTTCGAGACGGAAGTTGTAGCCGGGAACGGCGTGCTCGTACTTGCGCAGCGAGCCGTGGTCGCGCAGCACTTTCATCTTGGCCGCCAGTTCGGAATCGTTGGTGACGACCGCGCCACCTTCGCCGAGCGCTCCCAGATTTTTGCCGGGATAGAAGCTGAAGCAACCAGCGGCGCCCATGCTGCCGGCCTTCTTGCCTTTGTATTCGGCGCCGTGCGCCTGGCAGGCGTCTTCGAGCACCTTGAGGCCGTGGCGCGCGGCGATCTCCAGCAGCGGGTCGATGTCCGCCGTCTGTCCGTAGAGATGAACCGGCAGCAGCACGCGGGTGCGCGGGGTGATCGCACGCTCCACCAGAGTGGGATCCATGTTGTAGGAGACCGGGTCCACATCCACGAACACCGGGCGCGCACCCACCGCGCTGACTGCTTCCGCGGTGGCGATGAAGGTATTGGGAACAGTGATGACTTCGTCGCCGGGGCCGACGCCCATGGCGAGCAGGGCCAGCTCCAGCGCTACCGTGCCGTTGGTCACGGCGATGCAGTGGCCGGCGCCCAGGTATTTGGCGAAGGCTTCCTCGAAACGGCTTACCTCCGCCCCGAGGATAAACGACGAATTCTCCAACACGCGCTCAAACACCTGGCGGAATTCGTCCATCAGGGGAGCATGCATGGCGTGGAGATCTACGAACTTGACTTTCATACCGTCACCGCCTTGTTGACGATGCGCGCCGGAACTCCGGCCACGATCGCGTTGTCGGGAACATCTTTGGTTACCACGCTGCCGGCGCCAACAATGGCGTTTTCGCCGATGGTGACGCCGCAAAGAATTGTGGCGCTGGTGCCGATGGAGGCGCCGCGCTTGACCCGCGTGGCCACCACCTTCCAGTCGGCCTCGGTCTGCAACTGGCCACCGGCGGCGGTGGCGCGGGGATACTTGTCGTTGATGAACGAAACGTTGTGGCCGATGAAGCAGTCATCCTCAATGGTCACGCCTTCACAGATGAAAGTATGGCTGGAAACCTTGACGTTCTTGCCGATAATGGCGTTCTTCTGGATCTCGACGAAGGTCCCAATCCGGGAGTTGTCGCCGATGGTGCAGCCGTAGAGATTGACGAACGCATGGAAAACCACGTTGCGTCCCAGCTTGACGTCAGGCGCGACACGGCAATAGTCCATAGCCTTAACCCTCTCTCCTTTGCTCTTATGCCCGCATCGAAACCACCTTGGCTGCAGGCCGGCCGATCTCCGGGCCCAGCAAGGTGACTTCCCGTCCGTTCTTTTCGATGGATTGCTGCGCCGCCTCGAGCAGCCGCACCACGCGATAACCGGAAATGGCGTCGCTCAAGGGCTGGCGGTTCTCGAGGATGGAGCAGAGGAAATCGCGCGCCATGAGGCGCAGCGCCTCGGTGGTCTCCAGGTTGGGCGCCAGCATGTCGCCGTTGCGATAACCGGTGAGCAGGCGCTCGCGGCGCTCGGGATCGTGGTTGACGGTGAAGCCGCGGTCGTACACCTTGATCTTCTCGCTGCTCTCCATGTCGTCATAGACGATCATCTTCGAGCTGCCGCCCACCAGCGTCGTCCGGACCTTCACCGGCGACAGCCAGTTGACGTGGAAGTGAGCGATGAGCGGCGAATCGTAGCGAACCGTAATATAAGCGATGTTCTCGTAGGGACAACCGAGATGGCGCGCGCCCACCGCGGAGACGGCGATGGGATCGCTGTCGCACAGGTAATTGAGGATGGCGAAGTCGTGGGGCGCCAAGTCCCACATGACGTTGATGTCGCTCTGCACCAGGCCGAGATTGATGCGCACGGAATCGAAGTACAGCATGTCGCCGATCTCGCCGCGGGAGACCATTTCCTTCATGCGGCGCACGGCGGCGGTGTACAAGAAGGTGTGGTCCACCATCAGGAGTTTGCCCTGTTTTTCGGCCAGCTCCATCAGGTCGAGGACTTCGGCGGTGCTGCGCGCCAGCGGCTTCTCCACCAGCACGTGTTTGCCGGCGAGCAGGGCCTGCCGCGCGAACTCATAATGGGTCGAGACCGGAGTGGCGAGCACGATCGCGTCTACCCGCGGACTGTCGAGCAGCTCGCGGTAGTGACGAGTCACCTGCGCGGTGGGATAGCGGCGCTGCGCGCGGGCCAGCGCTTTCGGATCGAGGTCACAGACGAAGGCCAGTTCGCACTCGTCCACTTCCCAAAAATTGCGGATCAGATTCTGTCCCCAGTAGCCACCACCAACGATAGCCACTTTGATCTTTTGCATGCGTCGCCTCGGTTGGGTTTGCTTCTCCCGCCATGGCAAGATGCAACCGGGATTCCAAGCAGGGCGGTAACGCACTCTGGTAATTAGCTTGTAAGATGCTGAAATTAATAGGGTAACCATGGTTCCACCGGGGCTGGGTGGTGGTGACCCGCGGACCTTGCAAAAGTTTGCATATCTGCCCGCTGGTTTCTTTCCGCCCGCAAGTCCCAGTGGAAGACGGGTCCCACCATAGATAACTGCCTCTGGCCGTATCCCAGGCTGCTGACGGGAATGTTTTTGGAGTATTCTGACGGGAAACCAGCGACTCCATTGTTGAGGGCGAATCTGTGCGTTTAGCGATTATTGGCTCCGGTTACGTAGGCTTGGTGGCAGCGGCGTGCTTCGCCGAACTGGGACACGAGATCACCTGTGTCGATAACGACCGGCAGAAGATCGAACGGCTCCAGGCCGGCGAGGCGCCAATCTACGAGGAATTCCTGCCCGAATTGCTGGTCCGGCATCGCGGGCGGCGCCTGGAGTTCACCACCGACCTGAAGCAGGCTTTGGCGGGCGTTGCGGCAGTGTTCATCGCCGTGGGGACGCCGCCCACCGAAGAAGGCGAAGCCGATATGTCGTACGTCGAAGAGGTGTCGCGCGCGGTCGCGCAAACCCTCGACGGCTACAAGGTGGTGGTAGAGAAGAGCACGGTGCCGGTGTTCACCCACGACTGGGTCCGGAAGGTGATGCTGCTGAACGGGGCGGAGCCGGCATCCTTCGACGTGGCCTCGAACCCGGAATTCCTGCGCGAGGGGTCGGCGGTGCGGGACTTCCTCTATCCCGACCGCATCGTGCTGGGCGTGGACAACCAGCGCAGCTCGCGGGTGCTGCACAAGATCTACGAACCGCTTTCGAGCGGGCGCTACTACCAGGAAGGATCGCGCATTCCCGGACCGGCCGAGCCCAAAATCCCGCCGGTGATCGTGACCAGCGCCAAGAGCGCGGAGCTGATCAAGCACGCCTCAAACGCGTTCCTGGCGACCAAGGTGTCGTTCATCAATGCGGTGGCCAGCATCTGCGAGACGGTGGGCGCCGACATCAAGCAGGTATGCGACGGCATCGGCGCCGACTCGCGCATCGGACGGCGATTTCTCAATCCCGGCATCGGCTACGGCGGCTCGTGCTTCCCCAAGGACTTGAAGGCGTTCCACGCGGTGGCGCGGGAAAACGGCTACGACTTCCGCATGCTGGAAGAGGTCAGCCGGGTGAACGAAGATCAGCTCGCGCGCTTCGTGCGCAAGGTAAAGGGAGCGCTGTGGACGCTGCGCGGCAAGAAGCTGGCGGTGCTGGGGCTGGCCTTCAAGGGCGGTACGGATGATATCCGCGAGTCGCCGGCGGTGACCGTGGTGGAGATGCTGCTGCGCGAGGGCTGCGAGATCCGGGCCCATGATCCGGCAGCCATGGAACGCGCGCGCGCGGTGTTGCCGCAGCGAGGCATCACTTATTACGAAAGCGCGTATGACGCCGCCCGAGAAGCCGACGCGTTGCTGATCCTGACCGATTGGAAAGAGTTCGCCACGCTGGAACTGGAAAGGCTGCGCTCGCTGCTGGCCTATCCCATCGTGGTGGACGGCCGCAACCTGTACGATCCGGCGGCCATGTCGGCGGCGGGATTCAACTACTACAGCATCGGCCGGCCGGCGCTGGCCGCCGAGACGCGAATCGAACCACGGGCGCGAGTGGCGGCGGCCGCGGCCCCGCGGAGGAAGTAAGCCCCACTGGTAGATCGTCCGCCCACGCCGGATCATTCCGCTCGCCCGTGAAGTCCGCCTCCGCCAAATGCTCGATCCTGCGCGGGCGGTCAATCATCCAATACAATCACCGAGTCTGGAACGGAGCACGCGATGAACAAGAGAAAGCTGGGCAGTCAGGGACTGGAAGTTTCCGAGCTCGGCCTGGGCTGCATGGGGATGACTTGGGCGTATGGCTCTCCCGACGAGCAGGAGTCGCTGGCGACGCTCGACCGCGCCCTCGAACTCGGCATCACCTTTTTCGATACCGCCGAGGCTTACGGCCCCTACAAGAACGAAGAGCTGCTGGGACGAGCGCTCAAGGGACGCCGCGGGCGGGCGATCATCGCCACAAAATTCGGCTTTCGTTTCGAGAGCGGCAAACTGGTCGGCACGGACAGCCGGCCCGAGCACGTGAAGGAAGTGGCGGAAGCCTCGCTGCGCCGGCTCGGCACCGACCACATTGACCTCTACTACCAGCACCGCGTCGATCGCACGGTGCCCATCGAAGAGACGGTGGGCGCCATGGCGGACCTGGTGCGCGCTGGAAAGGTGCGCTTCCTCGGGCTTTCGGAGGCGGGCGAGGACACCATCCGCCGCGCCCATCGCGTTCATCCGATTTCGGCGCTGCAGAGCGAGTACTCGCTCTGGGAGCGGAACCTGGAATCGCGCATCATCCCGCTGCTGCGCGAACTCGGCATCGGCCTGGTGCCGTTCTCACCGCTCGGTCGCGGGTTCCTGACAGGTGCGGCAAAGCGCGCGGAAGACTATCCGGAAAGTGACTTCCGGCATGGCGATCCCCGGTTCCAGGGCGAGAACTTCGATCGCAATGTGCAGGCGGCCGCGAGGGTGCGCGAGATGGCGGCGCAGAAGGGCGCCACGCCGGGGCAGATCGCGCTGGCATGGCTGCTGCACAAGGGCGACGACATCGTCCCCATTCCCGGCACCAAGCGGCGCAGCTACCTGGAGGAAAATGCCGGCGCGGCCAACGTGAAGCTCAGCCCTGCGGAAATGAAACAACTCGATGAGGCGCTGAAGCCGGAGGCGGTGTCTGGTCCTCGTTATAACGCGCACTACCAGGCGTTCATCGACCGCTGAAGCCGCCAGAAAACTACGAAGTACTCTGAACCAACTTAGTAACGCCGGCCGCAACAGAATCCGTGGGAAACTGCCGCGCCGATTCAAGCGCCCTGCGATCTTCACCGTCAAACTAGCTGCCATCCGCCGAGCGGCGCTGACCCAGGCGCAGGCAGAGCCATGCAGGCGACGCATAACAGAGATACGACAAACACATGGTACCGGTTAGCGAGTCTGCCGGCTTTTAGAAAAGGACTGCTTGCAACGCGTCGCAAGCAAATTCTGTTGATCAGCCTCGGATTTGCAGCACTGGCCGCCACGGCCGCGGTCTGGAGCTGGCCCCTGCCGTTGGAGGGACAGATTCTACGCGCGGCCATGCTGGATATCCGCGCCCGCACCGGCGCGTTACAGCTCGACGTGGATCAACTGCGGCGGGTGGTGCGTTTCCATGTAGCTTTCTGGTCGCTGGTGGCGGCGGGAGTTCCCTGGCTGTTCCTGCTCCCCGATCGCTTCTGGTCGTCCGTGCGTCCGCGTGTTTTTCGCTTCTCGATAACGCTGGGATGTTCGAGCGCGCTGTTTCTTCTTCTGCTGCATTGTGGGTACGAGCGGCCCTGGTATCCACTCGAAGCGTTGATGCAGAACCCGGGTTCAGTACCCGTCTTTGGCCAGCGGCTTCTCCTGGTCTGGGTAGCCGACCTGTGCCAAAAACTTGTCCCTTCTTTAAGCTACCTAAGGTGCTTTTACCTTTCGCAGGCCCTTGCGATCGTCCTGACGGTGATCATGATCGGCCGCTGGTCGGAACTCTTCATTCAGCGCTCTCTCCGCTGGACAGGACAAGTGCTGCTGGTCCCGATGCTATCGGGCACGTTTACTTACTTCACCTTCTATGACATCTCCATCGTGTTCTTTTATGCCTTGGGCCTTTATCTGCTTTATCAACAACGGTATTTCGCGTTTGCGATCGCCGTCGGCGTGGCCACGCTGAACCATGAAAATGCCCTCCTGCTGGTTTTGTTAGCCGGGCTCGAAACCGCGCAACTCAAGTTTCGCGTCTTTGCCACTGCCACCCTGGGAGCGCTGGCGCTGCATGTAACCGCACGTTTGGCAATGCAACACATGATTCCATCCAGCAACCTCGTGGACTGGCGAATCTGGACGAACCTCCTATATCCTCTGGCCCGTCCCCGCATGTTTCTCGAGCCCGCGCTGGCGCTTGCGCCTTGGTGGGTCGTTGCAGGCGTCTCCTGGCCGAATGTAAAACCATTCCTTCGAAGATCTGCCATCCTGCTGCCGCTCTTGTTGTGGGCCACCTTCCTGTACGGCCAGTTCCATGAAGCCCGCCAATTTGACGCCTTGATCCCCGTGGCGATTGCTTTCATCCTGTCCTTTGTCGGGAGCAAGATTGGGAACACAGTCTTAATCCAGGAAGAGACGTTATAAGAAGGATAAGAAGGTCGTCCCCCACCTTGCACGAAGGTAACCGCGCGAAGACTACCCGTTATCTTGCGGCCGACGGGTAGCAGCCACAGAATGCTTTTGACCGGTTTCCCCAGCCAGTCTCCGCGAACTGCTCCCCAAGAAGGTGGCCTGTGCGGCTTAAGGGTTTGGGCGTCATTCTGCTGCTTATGGCAGCATATCTGGCCGTGCAAGGGTTTCTCCTGGCGCTACCGAATGACACTTTGCGCGCTGGAGTTTATGCGCTGATTGCCATCCTCTTGCTCCTGACGGTCAGAGCCGTCCACTACGCCAGTTCGGAATCCTCAGCCGCTGCGGGGCCAGCTCGCCGCTTGCCGGGCGGGCGGTAACTCGAAAGATTCACTGCCGCGGTTGAGCCATGGCGAGTGCGCGCTGCTGCGCTTCCAACAACTGCTGCGCCGTCAGGCGCGGCGCCAGCGAGTTCATGGCGGCGGCACTCTCCTTGTCGCCGGCAGCGGCGGCGAGTGCGAACCAGGAGTAGGCTTCCACGGGATCGCGGTTCAGGTAGAGGCGTCCGATGGCGGACTGCGCCTCCGCCGACCCACGCTGAGCCGCTTTCAGCCACCACACTACCGCTTCGGCGTCGCTGGCAACCGCACCCAACCCTTGCTGGTACATGAGTCCCAACTGGTACCAGGCCTCGGGAGTATCGGCGCTGCGGAAATTGCGCATGGCTTCCGCGTAGTCGCGCGGGGCGCCAGTGCCGGCAACGTACATCCTGCCCAACACGAGCTGCGCGGGCACGCAGCCTTGAGCGGCCGCGGCTTTCAGCCACTTCAGCGCCTGCGCGTCGTCGCGAGGCACTCCTCTTCCGCTGGCATACAGCGTACCGAGGGCATATTGCGCCTTGGGGTCGCCACGTTGCGCCGCTTGCAGCAAGGTGCTGGGATCGCCGGACGCTCCGGCGCCGATACGCGAGGCCAGTCTGCTGTCGGAGGGCGCAACCGCAACGGTGGGCGCCGGTGCCGTGGTGGCGGGAGGAGCGGGGATGGCCGCCGGCGTAACTGCCGGGTCGGGCGGCGCAGCCGGTGTTGGAGCTGGCGCGGCGACGATGCGGGACTGAGCCGCGGCGGCGGTACGCGAGATCTCAACCACCAGCCGCGGCGGGTCCGCCAGGAACGAGGCCGAGTACGGCGCCGGCCGGTCTACGTCCAGCACCACGCGAGTGATCCCCGGCTGATACTGCGAGACACGTATGCGCCGCAACGGGGAATCGCCGACCGCGGTTCTCAAGGCCAGCGCGTCGGCCGGACGCGTGCCTTGCAGGTCGAAAAAGATGCGATACGGATCAGCCGCCGTTCCCTCGACGAACCGCACCGGCCGGTCGAAGTGAACGACCACGCGGATGCGATCGCCGGTCGCCTGGTGCTCGACCGCGGTGACCTGGGCCTGCCCGCCAGCCATCTGCGCCAAGGCGGACCCGCCGGTGAGAACGCAGACCGCAAAAATGGCAGGGATCAGAAGAGTCGATCGAACTACAGAACCACAACACATCACAACCCGCAGTGACCTTGAAGAGGCATTCACCTAAGAGTGTAGCGCGCAGGCGCGCGCCGCCACACCAAAAAAACTTCCTCGCGCTGCAACCTTTGTTCCCCTCTCAGCAAGTCACTGGTCCGACAACCGCCCCGCCGAAAATTACGCCGCACTGGGGAAAAACTTCATCGACCGGCGCGGACTGCGGCGGGCGCGGGTTCTCAGCAAGCGCCGCCGCACCACGGCTGCAATAGGATAGAAGCAATCTGCTCCACAGTGCAGGACTGGCAAGCGGCTTGCAACATGCTTTCGCTGACAGCCACAAGCAATCCAGCCAGTACGAGCGGGGCGCAGCCTCGAAGCGTGCCCGTTCGAGTTGGGCAAGAAAGCCATGGATCAACTTCGATCCGGTCCATGGGACGCAAGACCAGCATTAGCAAGCAAGGATGAGGTGAACGACGGCCGAGCGGGCGTCGCTTCCTGGGCTCAGGTGCGACGGCTTGTTTGCACGATCGTCAGCCAAGGCACTCCTGCATTTTGTTCAATGCGGGGTTCTCGCTGATCGGCGCCTCTCTGTAAGCCTGGCCTGATCGCCGCCTGCGCGGCGGTTGTACCAGAGCGGCTACGTCTGGGTCCGCACGTCCAGGACCCGATTGCAAATCAATTTGCCCGACAAAGCTCCCGCGCGAGCTGTGCGCAGGAGTGTGCCCGGGCGCCAGGAGTTCATGGTGAGAAAACACCTGTCGCAATTATTATCGATGTTCCTTGTTCTGCTCCTTACTTCTGCCTTCCTGTCGGCCGGGGTGTTGTTGGGCGATCAGAACGTGGAAAGCACGCTCGATTCGAACGCTGACGGGCGTGCACAAGCCTTCCAGACGACGGCCAGCGCGAGTGGCGTCTTGAGCTCGCTGAGTTTGTATGTCGATCCCACCTCCACAGCCAGTCAGATCGAAATCGGGCTTTATAGCGATGCCGGCGGACATCCATCATCCCTGCTGACGCAAGCGGTGTTCACGCCACAGGCCGGAGTGTGGAACACGGTGAGCGTTCCCCCGGCGGCAGTAGTCTCCGGAACGCGCTACTGGATCGCGGTGCTGGGATTGGGCAGGGGCCGTCCTTATTTCCGCGACACCATGAGAGGCTGCACCAGCGAGGGCTCGAGTTCTGGCGAACTGGCCGCGCTGCCCGCGGCGTGGTCCACGGGCGGGATATGGAGTGCATGTGCGCTCTCCGCCTATGGCTCAACCAGCGGCAGCGGCGGTGTGACGGTTTCCGTGACCGTCGCCCCGGCGTCGGCTTCACTGCTCGCTGGCGGCACGCAACAATTCACCGCCACGGTGACAGGCACGAGCAATACCGCGGTCACCTGGTCGGCAACCGGGGGAAGCATCTCGTGGGGCGGTATGTACACGGCGCCCACAACTGCCGGCACCTACACGGTGAAAGCGACCAGCGCCGCCGACACCACCAAGTCGGCTTCGGCTACGGTGACGGTCAGCGCGCCCGTGGTGGCAGTCTCAATCTCTCCGGCAGCAGCCTCCATAAGGACCGGCGGCACACAGCAATTCGCCGCCACGGTGACAGGCACGAGCAATACCGCGGTCACCTGGTCGGCGAGCGGGGGAAGCATTTCCTCGGGCGGCATGTACACGGCGCCCACAACTGCCGGTACCTACACGGTGAAAGCGACCAGCGCCGCCGACAACACCAAATCGGCATCGGCCACGGTGACGGTGGCGGCGACGACGACGCACTCGGCGACGTTGAGCTGGACCGCCAGCACCTCCAGCGTGGTTGGCTATAACGTGTATCGCGCAACGCAATCCGGCGGGCCGTATACGATGATCAACACCGCACTGCAGGCGGGCACGAGTTATGCCGACCTGTCCGTGCAGGCGGGCAGCACGTACTACTACGTGGTCACGGCGGTGAGTAGCAGCGGGACCGAGAGCGTCAACTCCAGCCAGGTAACGGCGGTAGTGCCTTAGCCATAGCCGGCATCGCACAAGAACAAGTGCAACCAAGACGGCGGTTCAGCGGGTCGCATGAGCGATTCGGTTGAACTGCCGTTTGCATTGGCCGGGAGTCCAAGTCCGAACGGACACTGCCGGCGCGCCGCAACCGGACACCGTTGCCAGCCGCAGCAGTGCATGCGCGCGGAGCTGCACCCGGACAATTACGCGGAGACATGTCCGCATCCGCTTTTGCCAGCAGTCTCTCGGAATCTTCCGCGAAATCGGCGGCGCACATACGCTGCTGTCTAGAAGCTCCTAATGAAATCGTTGCACACAACCAGTAGCGCAAGTCCCCCGCTTAGGAGATACCCCCGTGAAGAAGCACTTCATCCTTTTTTTAGTAGTTGCTCTTTTATGCATTGCGTCACTTCCTGTCTCCGCCCAGTTGGCTACGCCATCCGTGGCGGCATTGCTGGGTGACACCCGCGTCGAGTCGCAAGTGGACTCGAACACTTCCGGCCAGGCGGAAGCATTCCCAGTCAATGCGACGGCCGCAGGCAGTGTCGCTTCGCTGGCGATTTACCTCGATCGTTCCTCGACAGCCCAGCAACTCATGGTGGGCCTGTATGCTGACACCGGCGGCCATCCCGGCACGCGGCTGACCCAGGGCAGCACGGCGCAGCCGCTACCTGGCGCCTGGAACATGATTGCCATGCCTGCCGCCAATGTAGTGAAGGGAACACGCTACTGGATCGCGATTTTGAGCAGCGGCAGCGGGACCGTCGAGTTCCGCGATACCAACAAGGGCAACTGCAGCAGCGAAACCAGCGCGCAGACCACGCTCAGTTCCCTGCCGGTGTCCTGGACTACTGGTGCACGGTGGGCGACCTGCAGGGTGTCGGCCTACGGTTCGGGATTATCAGCGCCGGTCTCAGTCGCAGTCGCGGTGTTGCCGAGTTCGTCGTCGCTCCCGTTGGGCAAGAGCCAGCAGTTCTCGGCCAACGTGAGCGGGACCAGCAACACGGCAGTGAGCTGGAAGGCCAGCGGCGGGAACATCTCCTCAGGCGGAATGTACACCGCGCCCATGAGCACGGGCAGCTTCGTAGTGACGGCGACCAGCATGGCGGACACGAGCAAGTCTGCCTCGGCGCCGGTCAGCGTAACGGCAGCGGCGACGGTCGCGGTGACGATCTCACCCGGTTCGGCGTCGCTCTCCAGCGGCGGGTCGCAGCAGTTCACCGCCGCGGTCAGCGGGAGTTCCAACGCCGCTGTGACCTGGTCGGCGACGGGCGGCTCGGTATCCACGAGCGGCCTGTACACGGCTCCTAGCGCAGCCGGCACTTACACGGTCACTGCCACCAGCGCGGCAGATACGACCAAGTCGGCGTCCGCGACCGTGACGGTGAGCGCCGCCCCGGTGGTCGCGGTCTCTATCACGCCAGGGTCGGCATCGCTGATCACGGGCGGGACGCAGCAGTTCACGGCCAGTGTCAGCGGGAGCAGCAACACGGCGGTGACCTGGTCGGCGACGGGCGGCTCAATCACCTCCGGTCTGTACACGGCCCCGAGCGCAGCCGGAACCTACACGGTCAAGGCGACCAGCGTTGCCGACTCGACCAAGTCGGCGTCGGCGACTGTGACGGTAAGTGCGGCCCCGGTGGTCGCAGTGACGATCTCGCCGGTATCGGCCTCGATGTTGAGCAGCGGCACGCAGCAGTTCACGGCTAGCGTAAGCGGCAGCAGCAACACGGGGGTGAGCTGGTCGGCGACGGCGGGAAGCGTCTCCTCCGGCGGCATGTACACCGCGCCCGCAGCGGCCGGAAGTTACACGGTGAAGGCGACCAGCGCCGCGGACTCGACCAAATCGGCATCGGCGACGGTAACGGTCAGCGCGCCGGTGGTGGCGGTGGCGGTATCGCTCTCGCCGGGCTCGGCGTCGCTCTCGACCAGCGCCACCCAGCAGTTCACCGCGACGGTCACGGGCAGCAGCAACACGGCGGTGAGCTGGTCGGCGACGGGCGGGGCCATCTCCACCGGCGGCCTCTACACCGCGCCCAGCGCGGCGGGAACCTTCACGGTGAAGGCGACCAGCGTCGCAGACTCCACGAAGTCGGCGTCGGCGACTGTAACCGTCAGCGTTCCCGTCCAGCACTCAGCGACATTGTCCTGGAGTCCGGAGTCGGCGGTGGTGGGGTACAACGTGTATCGCGGTTCAGCCACCGGCGGACCCTACACCATGATCAACACCTCGCTCAATGCACCCGCGAACTACGCCGACTTCAACGTGCAGGCGGGACAGACCTTCTTCTACGTGGTGACGTCCGTGGACAGCGGCGGGGTGGAAAGTCTGTTCTCGAGCCAAGTGCAGGCGCTGATACCGTAAACAACGCGCAGCACACAACAACACGGCGAGGTCCGAAGTTGGGCCTCGCCTTTTCATTTTGGAACCGGGCTCCGCCGGTCTTTGACGAACTGGGAAACCCGCACCAAACTTCACCTGCTATTCTGGAGCTGAACTGCGCTCGACTCGATTCCCCATGCCAGCAACGCGAACGCTCTCCGGCTGCGTTACCCGCCTGCTCGGGTGGCTGTTCGCTCTGGTGGGTTTGCTGGTAGTGGTGGCGACGGTGACCCCGCTGGATGCCTGGTGGGCGAAGCATCTGGCCGGAGGCTGGAACGATCCGCCCGGCGAAGTCTTGATCGTACTGGGCGGCTCGCGGGCCAGCAGCGATGGGGTGATTGCCTGGGATTCCTACGTGCGCAGCTTGTACGCGGTGCGGGCTTACCGCGAGCGCGCCTTCCCGCTAGTGGTCCTGAGCGGCGGCACGGGCTCGCCGCCGGTGGCGTCGTCGATGCGCGACTTTGTGCAATCGCAGGGCGTACCCGCGGCGGTGCTGCGCGTCGAAGAGCGTTCGCGGAGCACGCGGGAGAACGCGCAGTACGTGACTGAGATGCTGAAGGCGGCTCCAGGCCGGAAGGTGCTGCTGACCAGCGACTACCACATGTACCGGGCCTTGCGAGCGTTCCGCAAAGCCGGGCTGGACGTGGCCCCGCACCCGGTCCCGGATGCATTCAAGCGCAGCGGCACTCTGGGCGGCCGCTGGCCGGCATTCCTGGATTTAGCAGGGGAAAGCGTGAAGATCGTGTACTACTGGATGCGAGGCTGGATCTGAGGCGAGCTGGCGCTCTCAGTGGCGGTCGGCAAGCGGCTTGGCGTTCCCGTTGCCGTTTCCGCTGCTGGGCAGGGTGGCCAGGGGAGGAGCAGCTTCCGCCTCGAATTTTTCGAACAACCAGCTTTCGTCCGCCTCGAGACAGGTGGCGAGCAGTTTGCGCTCCGCCTCGGTGGGTGGGCGATAGCCGTGGATGATCTTGCTGAGGATGGGATCACTGATCCCGATTTGCCTCGCCAGATGGTTCTGCCGCACGCCGCGTTTAAAGATCTGCAGCTTCAGGTTTGGATACATAGCCGCCTCAAGTCCAGAGAATGGCTTTCCGGTCGCACATCATCTCCGTTTGTCACCGTAATCGTAGTAGTAGTACGAATGATCGTAGGAGGCCACGGAGTTGAGCGAGACGCCCAGCAGCTTGTGGCTGTCCACCTGCGCCAGCACTCTCTCCAACGCCTCCTTGTTGGTGGCGCGGGCGCGCGCGATGACCAGGATCCCGTCGCAACTGGCGGAGATCAGCTCGAAGTCGGCCAGCGGGAACGCGGGCGGACAATCCACCAGCACCAGCTTGAAGTTGTCCTTGCACCAGGCGATGAATTCTTTCCAGGGCGCCCCGGAGAACAATTCCGGCGGATTTTTCGTGGCATCGCCGGCACAGACGAAATGGAGATTGGGAACGTCGGTGGCCACCACGGCCGCCTCGCGCGCCACCCGGCCGGTCAGCACGTCGGCCAGGCCGGGTCCTTCGTCGTGCCCAATGCAACGGCTGGCGCCATGGGTGCGGAGATCACCATCGATCAGCAAAACCGGAAATTGGGGAAGCTGGGCGCAGCACAAGGCAAGGTTGGAAGAGGTCAGGGTCTTGCCGTCTCCCTTGGCGGCGCTGGTGATGGCCACGGTCCGGAACTGGCGCCGCGCCTGCAAGCGAAGCACACGGGTGCGGAAGCTGCGGTAGGCCTCCAAGGCCGGCGGCGCGGGGACGGTTTCATCCTCGGGGAAGAACAACCTCCGGGGATCGCGCGGAAGGCGGACCATCCGATAAGCCTCGGTAGGGAATTCCACCACCCCGACCGCGGGCCCTTGCTGCGCAGCATCGAGCGCGGTAGCAATCCTGGTGTCGGAGGGCGCGGTCGTGTCCAAGCCTGCCAATTGGTCATCGACGCCGCGGTTGATGGAATCGAGCAGTTGATCGACGTTCATCACATCGATGGGCTGCGGGGCACGCGGGGCCGGGGTCTCGTTCACCTTCTGGGTCCGTTTGAAGAACTTGCTCACAACTGGCCTCCCACCGCCCGGCGAGGGGCTTCGTTTTCCTCATAGTGCCCGCGCGCGGGCAGGGGACGCGATTCGGCGGAGGGGCCCGCTGCGGCGCCGGAGCCGTTGGCCGGGGGGGCCACCACCGACGGCGCCGTCAAGGTAAGCCCGGAAACGGCGGCGCGCACGATGTCGGGTTCCACGTCCTTGCGATGCATTTGCGCCGCGATGCTCAGGCAACTATCGCAGAGCAGATTGATCAGGCGGGGCACTCCCTGGGTGCGGCGGTAAACCTCGTCGAGCGCCGCGGCGGAAAACAGCAGCGGCCCTTCCAGGCCCGCCAGGCGCAATCTTTGCTCGATGTAACTGGCGGTCTCGGCAGGGGTCAGCGGGCGCAATTGCGCCAGCAGCGCGATGCGCTGCCGCAACGCTCGCAACTGCGGTTGCAGCAGCAGGGTCGCCAGCTCCGGCTGGCCGCACAGGATGACCTGCAGCAGCTTCTCGCGGTGCGTGTCCATGTTGGTGAGCAGCCGGATATCTTCCAGCAAGTCCACCGTCAACAGATGAGCCTCGTCGATCAAGAGCACGGCGGTGCCGCCCTTGCTCTGGGCTTCCAGGAACAGTTCGTGGAGGGCCAGCAGCCGGCGCGGCTTGGTGGTGGAGGTAACCGTCACTTCAAATTCGTCCAGCAGCGACTCCAGGAACTCCTCGCGGGTGAGCACCGGATTCACCAGGAAGGCGGACACCAGCTTGCGCTCGCCGTTCTTATGGAGGTTCGACAGTAAGTGCAGCAGCGCATTAAGGATGGTGGTTTTCCCCGTTCCCACCGGACCGGTGGCCACCATGAACCCCCGCCGGCGGATTACCCCTTGCACCAACGCCACCAGGGCGTTGCGGTGCGGGTCCGCCAAGTGGAGGAACTTGGGGTCGGGAGTCAGAGAGAATGGTTCCCGCTTCAGATTAAGGAAGTCCAGATACACTTGCAAACCCGCTTTCTTATGGATAGCGCAGAAATTTTTTGTGCAACCATCCTTCCAAAGTTGGCCCTGTTGGAACTGACGATTAGTCGTTAAGAACCAAGCAGTTGGCGGTTCGGGGGCGGCTTGGCACTGCCACATCCGGGGTGAGTATGCAACTTGTTGCGCACAAGCTCGGACTTTCCCCAGCGTTGCCCATCCCCGGCTGGACATGAGCAATCCGGTGACCACCGTAACTGGGGTATCTTTGCAGCATCAGCCGGTGCTGGAGGCCTTGCACAATAATGACTTAGGTGCGATTCTTCGGGCACTTGCGGCAAAGGGAAGAGCGGAATGAGGCATGTACCGCGGACACTCAAACGCGCTTTACTGATCCTGGCCATCCCAGGGATTCTGCTCTTTGCCGTGCTGGAATTTGCCGCGCCGCGGGCGGTCAGGGTGCGCTGGGACTATGATTATGTCCACGATCCCCCTTGCGCTTCCGTGTGGGGCTACGACTGCGTCCTCGGCTTCCATGTTTTCCTCGGCAGCCCGAATGACCGTTCCCAGCAGGTATTCCTAGCCAATCGCTTCGAGGCCGGCCACCACCCGGTGAGTAAACAGCTCGAGACCACGTTCCATGCAAACCGATTCGGCTATTTGCAGTTTTGCGTGGTGGCGGTGAAACAAGGGCAGATGGCAGTGATGGTCGAGAGTACTCCCATATGCAAGAAACACTGGGTGCTTCCCTTCGGGATTGCCAGTGATCGGACGAAGTGAACTTTCCGTCACACTCTGTCGCCAACCCGCTGGAGCGGCCAGCAGCGCCGATCTTGGGCAAGATGCCCGGGGCCATGAAGACAAGAAATTTACAAACAATGAGTGTCGGATTGGACGAAGCAGTGTAGAATTCATTGCCCGCCCCTTGCTGCCGATTACTGCACCCAAAATTTACCTAAAGGGCCCCGATGCGAGCCTGCGCGCCGCTCGTTCCGACGACTCTGCCGCTTGGACTGCACCCCGTGTTGCTCCTTCTGGGTGCGATGGGGATCTTTGCGCTCTTCATCTCCGCGGTCTCTCCGCTTGACGATCTGGTGCAGCAGGAGTTCGCCCAAAAAACATGGTGCGACGGCTCCCGGACGACCCAGGTGAAGCGGTCGCCATCGGGTTCACAGCAACCATCGGGATTTCCGCCGCCTCGGTCGCATGAGCCCGCGATCACAAAGTCCGCCGGCGAATGTCCGTCGCCGGTAACACTCAACCCCAGCACGGTTGTCGTCGCCAGCGAGGACAGCCGCGGTCCACCGTTGCTCTTCCACCCGGCACAACACTGATTCATAACCCCGGCCCACGGCCCACTCCCAACCGGTTCGATGAGGATAGTGTTAGTGAGCAACTGCTGGCAGGAAAAAAGTGTTCAGCTCAGATTCCTATTGGGTGAGTTGCGCCTCGGCGCGGTGAACTTGCGCGGCTTGGTTCTCAACCACGGGCTGCATCCGCGTCCGGAGCTCTCGGTGCCTGATCTGCCGCCGTCGGTCGACGTTGCGGTGATCCGCTCCCATCCGCTGCCGCGTGCTGTTCCCGAGTATTCCGGATCCACGGCGGCGTTCCGATACATCCCGGATCGTTATTACAGGTGTTACGTGGACTTGCGGCAGGCCCTGCCCGACTACCTGAAGAAATTTTCCAGCAAGTCCCGCTATACCTTGCTGAAGAAGGTACGGAGGTTTACCGCCCTGTCCAACGGCAAGAGCGATGTGCGCGAGTTCTCGCGGCCCGACGAAATGGAAGAATTCCATGTTCTGGCGCGCCAGATTTCGGCCAAGACCTATCAGGAGCGTCTGCTGCGCGCCGGCATCCCGGACGACCCCACGTTCGTCGCCGAAATGCGCAGCCTGGCGGAACGCGACGCGGTCCGCGCCTACACCCTGTTCCTGGATGATCGTCCCGTCGCCTACATGTACTGCGCCGCCATGGAGGAGAACGACCTGATTTATAGGTTCGTGGGGCACGATCCGGAATACGGCCACCTTTCTCCTGGCGTGGTTCTGCAATATTTTGCTTTGGAGAGCCTGTTCGCCGGGCAGAGGTTCGACTCCCTCGACTTCGGCGAAGGCACCGGAATGCACAAGCAGTTTTTCTCAACCGGCAGCCTGGCCTGCGCCGACGTCTACTATTTTCGAGACACCGCCCGGTATCGCGCCCTCGTGGCCCTGCACGCGCTGCTGCGTCTCACTTCCCGCACCGCGGCGGCTGTCTTCGAGGCGGTGGGGATAAAGCACAAGCTGAAAAGATTATTGCGCGAGGGCCCGTTATCGATCGTGCGCTCGGCGGGAAGGAAAACACCCACGCCGGCCGAGGTCTACCACAACGCTGACAGCGATCTTGCCGGCGAACATCTGGCCACTGACGCGCGCAGAAAAATCGGTTAGAAACTCTTCTTGAGGAAGAGCTTCTTGCGAAGTCGGTATACGCCGACTACGAGCCAGGGGGCGGCGCGCAGCCCCCACTCCGCCAGGCGCAGCTTGCGGCTGTGCAGGTAGCGGTTGGCGGCGTGGAAGTGCTCGATCGCGGAACGAGCGTCTCCGGCGAGCAATGCCCGCTGCCCTTGCAGGTGTTGGATCTCCGCATTTTTCTTTTCGATGGCCCGCTGAACCAGCTCGCTCTCGCGCGATCCCTGGCGGCAGCGGCCCAGAGTTTTCACCAGCACCTGCAGATTATTCTGGGCCAGCCACACCGGGTCGCCCGTCATGCTGCCCTGCCGGCGCCGGTAGCGGGTAAGCGCCTGGCGCTGGTAGCTGAGGTGCTTGCCCGCAACCGCTAGCCGCAACCACAGGTCGTGATCTTCCGAGGTGCGGATGCTTTCATCGAAGGCGCCCACTTCGAGCACCGCCTCGCGCCGCACCACCACGGTTGAGGTAAGCGGCGTACAGCGGCGCAGCAGCAGGCTTTCAAAGCCCACCTCCCCCTGAGAAGGAAACAACTCCATGAAGGTGCGGCCGCTGTCACGAGTGTCGCCGAAGATCAGGCCGTCCGCGTAGACCAGGTCCAGGGAAGGGTCGCGTTCGAGCATGCCCACCTGAGCCTCGAGGAAACCAGGCTCCCACAGGTCGTCGGAATCCAGGAAAGCGACATAACGCCCCTGGGCGGCGCGGATGCCGGTGTTGCGCGCTGCGCTGACCCCGCGGTTCTCCTGCTGGAGATAGACGAGGCGATCGGCGAATGGCCGCAGCACCGCTTCGAGCGCCGCGGTATCGGGGGAACCGTCGTTTACCACGATGGTCTCGAAGTCGCGGTAGGTTTGCGCGAAGACGCTCTGGAGAGTCTCCGAGATGAATCCGGCAGCGTTGTACGCCGGGATGATGACGCTTACCACCGGGCGTTGGCCGTTGGTGCTCAAGTCCGCAACAAGGATTCTAATCCAGCAGCAAAGCCAGCCCAAACTTCAAACGCACACGGAGATAGCAGCGGGCCGGCTATTTGCGGCTCGCCAGCAACTCGTCGTACACGCCTACCAATTGCGTGATCATGCTGTGAGCGGAAAACCTGCTCTCCACGGTTTCCTTTCCGCGCTGGCCCATCCGCCGGCGCAACTCTGGATCGCGAAGCAGGATCAGGATCCGCTCCGCCATGGCCTGCGGGTCGTCAGAGTCCACGATGTAACCGCTCTGCCCGTCGGCGAGGGCTTCCGCATTGCCACCGACGCGCGTCGCCACACAAGGCAGGCCGGACGCCATGGCCTCCACCAGAGCGTTGGAAAACCCTTCGCTGCGCGAGGGAAGGCAGAATACGTCGCTGATCGCGAGCAGCGGCATCACGTCCTTCCTCGCGCCGAGAAACTTCACGGAATCGGAGAGAGCAAGAGAACGCGCCAGCTCTTCCAGCTCACGCCCGTATTCCGGCTCGAGAATCCCGCCGACAATGAGGAAACTCGCGCGGGGAAACTCGCGCTGCACGATGGCCGCCGCCCGCACCAGAACGTCCAGACCCTTCACCCGGCGGATATTCGCGGCGGTGATGATGAGATGCGACGCCTCGGCGCATCCCAAGCTGGCGCGCGACACGGCGGTGCTGTCCCGGGACGCAATCTGGTCCAGCTCGATGCCGTTGTAGAGAGTCAGCACTTTCTCCGGCGGCAAGCCATCCTCCGCAATGCAGTAGTTGCGGACTTCCTGGGAGACCGCCAGCACGCGGTCGAAGAAGCGGTTCACGAAGCGATAGGCCAGGCGGTGTTTGGAGACACGGAGAATCCCCAGGTCGCGGCGGCTGGAGATCATAATGGGGACGCCGCTGAGCCGCGCAATCGGACCGGCCCACAGGTCGGAAGTCTCGAAAAAGGTGTGCGCGATCGCTACGTTTTCCGAACGAATCAGTTTCCGCAGCTTCAAACCCATCTTCACCGCATTGAAGTCATAGGTGCGCCGTAGCGGCAGGAAATGAAAAGGACAGGGAAAGTCGTTGAACACGGCGGGATCGAGCCGGAACGTCACCAGCGAGGCGCGATACTTTTCCGGCGGCAGCAGGCGAATCAACCGCAGCAGGATGCGCTCGGCGCCGCCGAGCCGGCACAACTCGTCGATGATGAACAGCACGTGAGCGGGTTCAGGCACGTTTCTAGTACGAGGGCTGATCACAGCAGCTTCCAGGACATCATATCCGGCGTTGCTCACGCTTGGCATGGAGATGGGGTTAGGCAGGCAGGTTCGGTTCCATAAAGGCAGGTCTCGCGAGAGGGTGTGCACTTTTTTTCACTTTTGCCGGCGCCGGCTTGTCAAGGATGGTTATCCTATTGAAAAATAAAGTGGTTTACCGCCATGGTCGCGCCGATAATGGAAGTTGCTGTGCGGGCTGGGTGGTGGCCCACCTCGCGTCTCCTGCGCGGGCGAAATCGGTGTCATCCAGCGATGTTGACAGTCCTCACGGGAGATTAAAGGATGCCAGAAGTCGCACCAGTGAACCTATGAATTCCTCCAGCATGCAACCTGCAGCCATCCGGCACGTCCTCAGCGTGGACGTGGAGGATTACTTCCAGGTGGAAGCCTTTGCCGGGTCGGTTTCGCGCGACAACTGGGACCAGTACCCCAGCCGGGTGGTAGCGAACACCGAGCGTCTGCTGGATTTGTTCGACGCACATAGCACCAAGGCGACATTCTTCCTGGTGGGATGGGTTGCCGAGCGTTTTCCGGCGCTGCTGCGGGAGATCAATCGCCGCGGGCACGAACTGGCCTGCCACAGCTTCTGGCATCGCACGGTTTACAGCCTAACTCCCGAGGAGTTTCGCCGGGATACGCGTGCCGCCCAGCAAGCCATCGAGCAGGCGGCCGGTGTGCCGGTTCTGGGATATCGCGCGCCCACCTGGTCGATCACCGCCGACAGCCTGTGGGCGCTGGATATTCTGGCGGAAGAAGGATTTGTCTACGATTCCAGCATTTATCCGATCCACCACGATCTTTACGGCGTGCCCGGCGCCCAGCGTTTCCCCTACACCCACACTTGCAATAACGGAATGACCTTGCGGGAATTTCCTCCGGCCACGGTACGCCTGCTCGGCCTGGACCTTCCCGCGGCGGGCGGAGGATATCTGCGAATCTTCCCCTTCGCTTACACCGATATGGCAATGTCGCGGTATGAAAAACATTACCGGCAGCCCGCGGTGGTGTACCTGCATCCCTGGGAGGTCGATCCCGGACAACCGCGCATCCCGGCCAAGCTGCGGTCACGATTCCGCCATTACACCAACCTCAAGCGGATGGAGAACCGGTTAGTCCGTCTGCTCGGGAAGTATAAGTTCTGGCGATTTCAAGATGCCCTCGCCGCAGAGGGTGCGGCCAACCGCCCGGCGCCGGCCGGAATAGCGCGCCAGCAAACGCAGCCCGCAGGAGCTCCGAATGCGAGCTGAGGGCAGCAGAACCGCCTCCGGGCCGGCGGTGATCCCCACCTACCACGAGATCACCGAGGACAATTCCTCTTATTCATATACCGTGACGGCGGCGCAGTTCGCTGAGCACGTCGCCGTCATCGCAGAACAGAAGCTGCCGGCACGCTCTCTGCCGCGGATAACCTTCGACGATGGCGTGCAGTCGCAGTACCGCCATGCGCTGCCGATCCTGCGGAAGAACTCGGTCGCGGCCACATTCTTCGTGAACACCGGACTGATTGGCGTGGTTCCCGAATACATGGATTGGGCGCAGCTCGATGAAACCTTCCGGATGGGACACCGCGTGCAATCGCATGGTTGGTCGCACGCCTACCTGCCGGATTGTTCCGACGTCCAGCTCGACGAGGAGCTGCGGCGTTCCAAGAACACGCTGGAGGATAAGTTCGGGGCGGTGGTGGACGAGATCTCCATGCCCGGTGGCCGCTGGGACCGGCGCGTGCTCGACGCTTGCGCGCGAGCCGGCTATCGCCGGGTTTACCTGTCGGACCCCTGGGCGCGTTCCGCCGCAAATACCGGCGTCGAGGTCGTGGGCCGGCTGATGGTGCGCTCCACCATGGGCGGGGAAGAACTCGAGCGAGCGCTGAATGCCCGCGGCGCTACTGTCCTGGTGGCACGCGCCAAGTATCGGCTCAAGGAGCAGATCAAGGGTCTAATCGGGCACGGTCTGTATCATCGGCTGTGGCTAGCGCTGAGCGGCTACAACAAGTTCGCCGACGACAACCAGAGGACGCCAGAGCTGAACTTCCGCCAGAAGCCCAAGTAGCACCAGTCGTCATTCCGCCATCAACCTACCCTTCTCAGATCGCCCGGTATCCGCGGCGGCGAAAGGCCAGCGCTTCCTCCCGCTTGGGAAAGGTGAAGTACGTTCCCTTGGAGAGATCCAGCTTCACCGGCGTGGCGCTCCTGGCCGCGACTTGCCGCAGCACCTGGGCCATGCAGTGGGCGCCGTGCCGCTTGGAGCGGCGGATCAGATGATCGAGCGATTCGCCGGGCTCGATCTCCATGGTGTCCTGCAACAGCGCATCGCCTTCGTCCACTTTGGGAACCATGTAGTGGATGGTGAGGCCCACCTTGGTTTCGCCGTGGTACATCTGCCAGAAGGTCGGCATCATGCCCTTGTAGAAGGGCAGAGGAGCGTGGTGGATGTTGATGCTTCCCAGCGGAGCCAAGCCCAGGATCGGCTCCTTCAGGATGTAAGGGCAGGCCACCGAGACCAGGACGTCGGGAGCACGGAGTTTCATGCCCTCCAGGAAATCTGGATCGTTGGGATTGGCCACCGCCTCCTGCTTCACGTTGTAGGCGAGGCACAACTGCTGGAAGGAGTAGTAACGGGCCGCATCCCGTCCGCGCGGCGCCAGCGCCATAGCGCGCGAGGCCGCCCAGCGCGCCACCAGCCGCGCCACCCCGGGAGCCCCATAAAGCCACAACAGCTCCCGCAACAGTTTCCCCCGGCCGCGCTTGCCCATGGTGCGGCAGCAGGAGACCTGCGTGATCTCGAACTCGCCGGCGTAGCGGCGAAAGAATTCCTCAAAAAAGGGCAGGATGTATAAAGGATCGTCCTGGGTCAGAAACTCGATCTTCATGATTGATTCCTCACGGTTTGCCAGACTACGTATTTGCGGCCGCGCAGCACCTCGACCACACTGAATAGCGCAGCGGCGTTTAGAGTGCAAAAGTACAGAGGTACACCCAGCGGCTTGAACTTGCGGTGCAGGGGAACCAGCGTCGTCAGCAGCGCGGAAAGATAAAACACCGCCTGCAGCAGGAACACAGCACGGTAGAAGCCGGGGTGTGCGGCCAGCACGCCGCTGGCGCCGAACATAACCAGCAGCAGGATCGGCACCATCCAGCGCAATACTTTGTGGGACATCAACTGGAACGAAGTCCAGGCGAACTTCCACGGCTTCAGCAGATCGGGAACACTCAGCAGGCCGCGCATGGCGCGAGTGACCACCCGCACCCGCATGGAAAATTCCTCCGCCGTCGAGCGCGTGGTCTCTTCATAAGCCAGAGCACGGTCTTCGAAGCGCACGCGGTAGCCTTTGCGAATCACCTGCAAAGGCTGGACCAGGTCGCTGATCACGTCATCGGCAAGATCGGTATAGGCGGCTTTGCGCACCGAGTAAATGCAGCCGCAGCAGCCGCTGATGGTGCGCAAGCGGCTCTGCAGCATCTTGATCATGTTCTCGTAATTCCAGAACACGATGGTCCCCATGCCGGTGGGCGAGTTGCCTTCCGTGTCGAAATACTGGTAGCGACCGCTGACCGCGCCGATGGCGGAGTCCTGGTAGTTGCAGGCCAGGTATTCCAGCGCCTTGGGGTGGTAGACGGTGGTGGCGTCGGAAAACACCAGCACCTCGCCCCGGGCGTGCTGGACGCCCTCATTCTGGGCATGAGTCTTGCCCCGGCGCTGCGTCATGCGCACCAGGCGCACTCGTGGATCGCCAAAGCCCTGGACGATGGCGTCCGTCTGATCGGTGGAGCAGTCTGAAAGAACCAGAATCTCCAGCTTGTCGGCGGGATAGTCGAGGGCCAGCGTCTGCGCAATCTTCTTGCCGATCGCCTCTTCCTCGTTATAGGCAGCGATCAACACGGAAATGGCCGGAGTGTAGCCTAGCGACGCTTTCACCGACCGCTTGAACAGGTTCAGCAACGCCAGGAGCAAGGGATAGCCCAGGTACACGTAAACAATCAGGGCCACGGACACCCAGAAGCCAATTTCAGCAATCCGCACACTTGCCATAAGGTTCCACCACCTACCATGCCGCCGGCTGTGCCGGCTCGGCAACCATCATGGGCGAGCTGGGCTCGGCTGCGGGGGCTTCCGAGGCTTCCTGCAGCCATGCGCGCGAGCGTACAACGCAAGCCATTAAGACCCAGGTACACCCGTTCACCTGCAAATATGAAAAGCGATCTCCAAAAACATTCACGACGAGGACCGAGGTGATCAGGGCAACGAATCCCAGTCCCAGCCCCCGCATGAAGGGCTGGTCCGCCGAACGAAAGAGCAGATAGCCTTGCCGCCAGGCCGTGAAGATCACGGAAAACAGCAGGATCAGGCCAACGAAGCCGTTCTCCACCACCACCTTCAGGTAGTAATTGTGGGTGTCCTCGTAATGCTTCACGCGGTGCATGAAGGCGTAGGTGGCGAACCCGGTGCCAAACAATGGATTTTGCAAAACCAGATTCTCGGCATCCTCCCAGATCAGGACTCGGTCCGCGGAGGAGGCTTCCAGCTTGCCGTCGTCGCCGACCGTCATGGTGATCCGTTCCTCGACCGAGGTGGGCAGCAGAAAACGCCACCCGCAGAGCAGAACGATCACCAGCAGCAGCAGCTTCCGGTTCTTCAGGAATCCCTGAACCACCAGCGCGGCGACAAAGCCACCGTAGGCGCCACGGGAAAAGGAATACAGCAGGGAGTACATGAGGACGCCGATCAGCCCCAGCAGTCCCAGCTTGCGAAACTTGCTGGTCTCAAAGCTCAGGTAGGCCACCAGGAACGCCAGGGCCCCAGCGGCATAGGCGCCCAGACCGTTGACGCCGGCCCAGCCGATGGTGCCGGCATCACGCCGGCCCCAGGAAAAATGGGAGAAGTCGCGCCCGTAGTTGGAGCGGAAAAAGGTGTATCCCACCACGAAGGCGGACAGGCACATGACGACCAGCAGCAGCTTCATCTGCTTTTCGTCCTTGATCGCATACAGAGCAGCAAAGTACATCACGGGCATGAAGGCCAGGTTGGCCCACAGCGTCATGCGAAAATCCATGTGCAGGGGCATCGGGAAACCCAGGTAGAACGAGCCATGCCATAGCGAGATGTAGGTGAGCACGAACAGGGCGATGACGAGGCCGTTGAGCGAATTTCTGGGCACCTTGGCGCCACGGCCCAGCAAGCCGCCGATGATGACGCCGAGAACGAGGATGTAGATGACGTGATCTCCCAGGGGGAACTGCTGCAGCTTCTCGCGCGTGGTCTGCAAAGGAATGAGGAGGGTGAGCACATACAGGCCGATGATCGGCCTCCATACCATGGCCAGCAGGGTGGCCAGCAGGACGCCGATATACAACACCAGCGGGATCAGGGTGCCGAGTCCGGTGTTGAGCATCATGCTGGCGTTCCCTCGCTAGTCGCCTGCCGCCGCGCCGCCCACTTCAAGCCGATGCGGCTGAAGATGGCCCCGTCCTTGAGGCGCAAGAACGGTTTCTCGATGAAGTAGTAGGAAGCGCTGGCCATGGCGATGGTCACCAGCAGCGCGACACCTACTCTTTCCCAGGCGGCGATCCCCGCCAACCTCTTGTAGACCATGTAACCCATGGCGGGATGGTAGAGGTACAGCGAATATGAGATTTGTCCCAGGTAGCGCATGGGCTTCGAGTCGAACCAACCCCATGCGGTGGTCTGGCTGAAGATGATCAATTGGATCATCAGCACCGCGACCAGAAGCGGCTCGATGGCGAATCCCACCACGTCGCGATACAACGTGGAGCTCACGGTGAAATAGCTTGAGCCCGCCAACAACAGGATCGTCAGCAGGGGCAAATAGGATTTGGCGGAGATTGCCCGCCAGAGCGGCCGCAGAACGCCACGCTTGACGATGACGGCGGTCAAGCATCCCACCAGGAGGTGATCGATCCTGGTGTCGAACGCCCGGTAGATATAGGCCTGGTTCACGTGGAAGACCACGCTGAGCACCAGGCGATAAACCCATACCGAGCCGATCAGTCCCGCCAGGCACCAGGTGAGCCGCTTCAGGTTGTGGCGGCCGAAATAGAAACTCACCGGCCAGAGAAGATAGAACTGCTCTTCGATGGCGAGCGACCAGGTATGAGTGACATAAGATCCGGCGGGATGGAAAAGGCCCTGATAATAATTGCTGACATAGAAAAAGGCGCTCATCACGTCCGGCCAGGAAACTTTGTGCCCGGTGACCAGCAGCAAGAACAGCCAGCCGCCCCAATAGCAATAGAATGCCGGAAAGATCCGTAGCGCGCGGCGCTTGTAGAAGCCGGAGATGGAAACCCTGCCGGTCTTCTCGTTCTCTTTGAGCAGCAGCCAGGTGATGAGGAAGCCGCTGAGAACGAAAAAGGCGAGCACGCCCAGACTGGCGGGGACCCAAACATAGGTGAAGTGGTAGAAGATAACCAGGAAGACGGCAATGGCGCGCAGACCGTCCAGCGCCGGAATCCGCGAGGAACCCAGGTTCGGTATCATGCCGTCTGCGCTCGCCACCGTGCCCATCGCGGGCTGACTCATCCGTGACCTCTCCCTTCGCCGCGAACACAAAACCACTTGCCAGATATGCAAGCAACCGGGGTGCCAGCGAGCGACAGGAATGCGAGCAATATGCTTATTTGTCAATGGGATAGAGACGGATTCCCAGCCCGGTTGAGGGGATGCACCGGAAGCTGCAAAGTTTTGCAGTCGCGGCAAGAAATTATTTTCTGGAGTGGGCCGCTCCGGGCTCCGGTGTGGCAGCGCCCGAGGTGCGATTTTGGGTGCAAATTGCGAAGCTATTGGCATTCGGTTGGCTCGATTTGTTACAAAAGAACACCATGATGTACTTCGTTCTTCGGGGAAAATCTCCTGGCCGCGGGGCAAATGACTGGAGGCGAGAGTAGCGGATGCCCAAGGTATCGGTAGTGATCCCGTCCTACAACTGTGCCCAGTATCTGGCGGAGGCCGTGGATAGCGTCCTGGCCCAGACGTACAGGGACTTCGAGATCGTGGTGGTCGACGACGGCTCCAAGGACAACACCGAAGAGGTGGCCCGGCCCTACGGATCGAAGATCCAGTACATCAAGCAGGAGAACCGGGGACTTCCCGGCGCCCGCAACACCGGCATCCGAGCCTCCTCCGGACAATACATCGCGCTGCTCGACGCCGATGACAGTTGGTTCCCGGAAAAACTCGCCCGGCAGATTCCCGAGTTTGCCGATCCGGAGGTCGGCCTGGTTTATTCCGATCTGCGCGTGGTCTACGACAACGGTGAGGTGGTACCTTCGTTTCTGAGCGGCCGGTCCCTGGCCGCCAGCGGCTATGTGTTCGATCGCGTGCTGCAGAGCGGGTTCATCATTCCCTCCAGCGTCATCTTGCGGCGAAGTTGTGTGGAGCAGGTGGGGCTGTTCGATGAGTCCATGCGATCGCAGGAAGATGTGGAGATGTGGCTGCGGGTTTGCCTGCGCTGGAAGGTGAAACTGGTGGCGGAGCCGCTGGTGAACCGGCGCCAGCGGGCGGGGGCGCTGACGGAGAACGATGATCTGCGGACCGCGTACCACATCAAGCTGTTTCAAAAGGCGCTCGAGATCCCCGGACTCTCGGCGGAAAACCGCGAGCGCATTCTTCACCGGCTGGCAAATTCGTACTTCGAGCGTGGCTACTACTGCCTGCACGCGGGGAAGACCGCCGAGTGCCGGGAAAGTCTGCGCCGCAGCCTTCAGTACGACTGGCGGAACCCGGGCGCCCTGCGCTCGCTGGTGGCCAGCTACCTTCCCCGGCCGCTATTGGCGCGAATGAAGCGTTTGAGAACGGGGAGCAACGGGTAGCCGCGCGGCGGGCCGGCTCAGTGCTTCACCAGCCGGCGGAGCGCGAAAGCGGATTCCCGAAGGCCGGCGCCGATGCCTCCGGATTGGAGCAGCAACCGTTTCAGCCAGACTTTCGGCATCCACGGGTCTTCGCTAAGCCCGCGCTTATAGAAATCGATGGCGCGCTTGCGGTCTCGGTGCCAGTAGTGCTCGTCGCCCACGGTGGCGAAGACCCTGGCGCGGACCCGCTTCCGCTCACGCTCGTTGCGGGCGAAGCGGCGGAGGGAGTCCTCGCACTCCGCCAGCGTCAGAACGCAGGGAACCCTTTTGTCCTGGAACATCCCGGAGACGATGTAATGCGCGTACTTGGCGGCGATGAAACTATCGCAGAGGCCAGCCAGATGCCGGTAGCCCAGAGCGATGGCTTCCCACTTCGTGTTCCAGAGCACTTCTAGCTCGTCGCGAACCATGACCCCGGGTGACTCGCGTTTGAATGCGCTCATCATGCTGGTATCGTGCAGCCGATAGTTGACCATGGGCTCGGCAAAATAGGCCACATCGTAGCGCAGCGCCCACTTGCACCAGAGATACATGTCTCCCTGGTGCGGCAGGTCGAGGGGAAAGAAACTCACTTTTTCGTAGCACTCCTTGCGCACCAGCACCGAGGGGGAAAGGATGCCCCGCGCGTCCAGCAACCGGCTTAGGAATACGCGGCCGTCGAAAATGCGGTCGCGATCGCCGTAGTAGCAGGACTGCAACAGGGAGGTCTCCCGTTCATCTTTGAGTCCGATTCCGGCGCAAAAGGCGTATCCGACCCCGGGATGAGCTTCCATCGCGCGCAGATAATGCTCCAGCACGTAATCGCGGCGCAATCTGTCATCGGCCGAGATCAGCCACACATACCTGCCTCGGGCGAGACCGATGCCCTTGTTGTAGTTCCGCAGGTGGCCCAGGTTGGTTTCGTTGCGGATGTAGTGCACGCGCGGGTCCTGGAAGGAGCGCGCCACCTCGGAGGTATTGTCGGGGGAACAATCGTCCATGATGAGGACTTCAAAGTCGCGGCAGGTCTGCGACAGGATGGAGGCGACACAATCGGGCAGCCAATGGGCCAGCTTGTGGCAGGGAACAATGAAGCTGACCGTGGGATCGGCTGCACTCATGGGCGCAACGTCCGAAAGTCTGACTTCCGACAACGTCGTCTCTCTTCTCCGGGGGAGTATCGGGAAATCTAACCGAAGATGAGCTCTGCTCTCGGGTTCACCGGTGTGATGCTTGGGCGGTGTGCTCGCGGCTCATGGACACGTGGGGGGCACAACCGCTTAACAGATAAACTGGCCGGGCACTTCAATTTCCGAACGGGCAGCCCTTCGAAGCACTCTCGCCCCTCAGGCGGCGGACCGCCAACAACGCCTTTCTGAACCCTATCCCCACGTTGCCCATCGACAGCGCGAAGAATCGGAACCACGATCGCAGCAGCCAGGGGGAGTAACGGATGCTGCGGAGATAGAACTCGCGGGCCAGGGAATATTCTTCCTGCCAAACGTAGCGATCCGCCGCCGCCGCGTAGGTGCGCGTGCGGATGTAGTTTCTCTCGCGAGCATCCGATGTGTCCTGCTCCAGGGACCTTTCGAATCCTTCCACCGTCAGGCGCGAATGCGAGGTGCGATAACGCTTGGAGGCGATCCGGTCAGCATATTCCTGGGCCGCCGCGGACAGGCACGGTTCGATCAGCGACCGGTAGCCCATCGCCTCAGCTCTCTGCTTGATCAGCCACGGCATCGCGATGTCTTCGCTCGAGCAGCCGCGCAGGTCATCATCCATGAGAAGGACGGTCATGCTGCCGTTGTGCCGCCGATAACAGACCATCGGCTCGGCGAAGTATGCGACGTCGTAGTGGAAAGCAAACAGGCACCACAGGTACCAGTCACCGCCCCAGGGCATATCCAGGGGAAACCTTGAGATGTCGTAACACTCGCGGCGCACCATGCCCGAAGGCGACACGATGGTATTGCGGAAAACCAGCTTGGCCAGGAATTCACGCCCCTTGAGGATGGCATCGCGGCCGCCGTGGACCGAATACGGCAGCACCTGGGTCTCTTGTCCCTCGACCAGGTCCATGCCCGGACAAAAGGCATACCCCACTTCGGGATGCTGCTCCATCAGGTCGAGGTATCGCTGCAGCACGTAAGGACGCCGCAGGCGATCGTCCGCGGAAATGAGCCAGATGTACTGGCCCCGCGCCAGGCCGATCCCCTTGTTGTAGTTGCTCAGGTGGCCGAGGTTCTCTGGGTTGCGGATGTAATGCACGCGCGGGTCGCGGAAGGAGCGGGCGACCTGCGCGGTGTGGTCGGGGGAGCAGTCATCCATGATCAGGATTTCGAAATCGCGATAACTTTGCGCTAGGATGGATTCGATGCAGTCCGGCAACAGGTGCGCCAGCCGGTAGCAGGGAACGATGAATGTCACCTTGGGGTCGGCCGTGCCACGCTCCGCGATTGCCTTCTGTTCGGTGGCTGCTTGCATGCAAAGTTCTCCTCGATTGCTCACCGCGTTCAGCCCAGGGTGAGTTCGGCCCGCGGGTTCAGGTGCACAATGCCATTCGCCTTTTGCTCGCGGCTCATCACCACGCGCTTGACGCAGCCGTTGTAGTAGATGTACTGGCCGGGCACATCAATCTCCGAACTGATGTTGAATCCCATCAGGAAGACGCCGCTGCGCAGGTTCATGTCGAGAGTGAAGGCAACGGTGGCGGTCTCGCCTTTCTTCAGCTCCAGATGCCGGTTGTTGAGCAGCCGGCTGGTGGCGGTGTCGAAAACCAGTTGCCCGTCGGCGGTGTGAATCAGCAGGGCGGCGTGGGCGTTGTGCAGATCCCTCAGCGCCTTCAGCTTGACCTCGAGCACCACGCTCTCGCCCGGGTCGAAGACGTCGCGTTCTTCACCGCCGGCGGCAGTGCGCAGGCGGACGTCGGCGAGTTCGATGTTGTCGTTGCTGGTCTCCTCCTCGTAGAACGAGTAATACTTCTGGATGGCGCCGGCGACATCCCCCAGGAACACGGGCACGCCGTGCTTCAACAGCAGGGCCGTCTTGCACAGGCCGCTCACCGCCGCCATGTTGTGGGAAACGAAAACCAGGGTGGTTCCCTTGCGCACGAAATCCCGCATCTTGTCGAAACACTTCTGCTGGAAGTGGTAATCGCCGACGCTGAGCACCTCATCCACCAGCAGGACTTCGGGGTCGATGTGCGCCGCCACCGAGAAACCCAGGCGCGCGTACATGCCCGAGGAATATCGCTTCACGGGAGTATCGATGAATTCGCCGATGCCGGAAAACTCCACGATCTCGTCGAACTTCCTGGTGATCTCGGCTTTCTTCATCCCCAGGATGGTCCCGTTCAGGTAGATGTTCTCGCGGCCGGTGAGGTCGGGATGGAAGCCCGCACCCAGTTCGATCAGGGCGCCCAGGCGGCCGCGGACGTGCACTTCACCGCGGTCGGGCTTGAGAATGCCGCTGAGCAGCTTCAGGGCCGTGCTCTTGCCGGAGCCGTTGGGGCCGATGAGCGCCAGGGCCTGCCCATGAACGTCGAACGAAACATCCTTGAGGGCCCAGAATTCCCGCTGGCGCAGTTCGCCCCGATGATTTCCCGACACCAGCCACTTCGCCATCGAGGGGATCAGGTCGCGCAGGGAATCGAATTTCTCCCCTTTGGCGAATTTCTTCCAAACCCCGCTGAACTGGATTCCGTTATGTCCCATGGCCGCTCCTTAGATCGCTTCCGCAAACGCCGCTTCGGACTTCTGGAATATCCTCCAGGAAAGCAGGAAGATCAGCACCGACCAGGCGACGGAATACACCAGCCAGCTCAGAGAAGGCGGCTGATGCAGCACCAGTACGCTGCTGATGCTCTCCAGAATCGGCCCCAGTGGATTCAACATCAGGATCCAGCCCCATTTGCCGAGCTTGGCGGCAGAGTAGAACACCGGGGTAAAGAAGATGCCGTAGGTGAGCACAACCTCGACCAGATACTTGACGTCCCGGAAAAAGAGGTTGGCGCAGGCCAGCAGCAGCGCCAGTCCCGCGGTGAACAGCAGCAAAGCCGCCAGCAGCACCGGCAGCCAGAAGATCTGGACGCTTACCCCAACGCGCGACACAATCAGCACGATGGCCAGCACCGATTCTGCCACCGCAAAATCAAAGAAACTGGCGAGCACCGCCGCGATGGGCATGATGGCGCGGGGAAAATAGATCTTGGTGACCAGTTCCTTGTTGGCCACCAGGCTGTTGGTTCCGAAGCGGACGGCGGCCACGAAGAAAGCCCAGGGAACGGCTTTGGCTGCGACAGCCAGCACATCCGACTTGTTGATGGGGTGGCCGGAGATGGTGGAAAACACCACCATGACGATCATGCCCGAGCCGATGATGAGGATGGGCATCAGGACCGCCCAGAAAAAGCCCATGATCGACTGCTTGTAGCGGATCTTGATGTCTCTCCAGATCAGCATGAGGAGCAGGTCCTTGTACTGGAACAGGCCCTCCTGCCGGCTGTCGGTTTCGGCCGCCGCCTCGCGTAGGGCGGCGGCGACCACAGGTGATTGCGTGGTTGCGCTCATATCAGTCGGTCCCTGCTCCCAAGCCTCCGTCTGTTCTAGCTTCATAAGAAGGGGTGAACTTTCCAGTAGAATCCCGCCTCCAACAGGCAGGCCAACACGGCGATCCCGATGGCTACGGCGGTGTACATCATGCGGCGGTGACGCTCCCCCGGAGTCTCGATGGAAGGAATAGCCACCAGCAGGGGCAGGTTGACCGGCATCATCCGCTTGACCTCGGTTTCCGCCTTGATGGCGGGGTTCAGCATGTCGATACCGACCACCAGCGCCAGGCATGCCGCGAGCGCCCCGAACAGCACCATGAACATCATGGCGATGCGGTTGGGCTTGAAGGGCCGCTCCGGCGTGCGCGCCGTGTCCAGGATGGTAAAGCGCTCCGCTTGCTGATTGCTTAGTAAGTCCCCTCCCATTTTGACGGTGAAGGTTTTGTCCAGCAGCGACTGGTAGTGGGCCTTGGAAACCTCATAGTTGCGGCTCAGGTCGGCCATCTGCTGTTCGCGCAGCGGCGAAACTTCCACGCGTGCGCGGTACAAGCGGATCTGATCCTGGATGCGCTTCTGGTCCTCGTTCAGCCGCTTCATCTCGCGGTTAATGACCATGAGCTGGACGTTGTCTTCACCACCCTTGCCGCTGTCGGCCGCGGGATCGGGATCGCGGGGCAGAGACCGCAACTGCTCCTTGACGCGCTCCAGCCGCTGGCTGGCTTCAACCGTATCGGGAAAATCGGCAGTGTACTTGCGGCGCAGATCGGCCAGTTTATCTTCGAGCTGGCGCTTCTCCGCCTCCAGACGGCCGCGTTCGGTGGCCGGGCGCGGGCCTGTGGCGGTGGCGGCCGGCTCCGACCCGCGCAGCAACATGGTGCGCTGCATGTCATAGCGGTTCAGGGCATCGCTGTTGGACTGCAACTGCGCGTTCAACTGCGACAGCATCTGCATGTTGTTGGACTGCGATTCGGGTGTCTCCCCGACATGGGCCATCTTGAATTCACTCAGCTTGTGTTCCTGTTCTTCCAGGTCATGCTTGGCTTCCTGCAACTCACTATTCAGGAACTCATTGATATTTTTTTGCCCAGCATTACTGACATCGATGTTCCACTCGATGAAGCGGGCGGCCAGTTGATTAGCCACAGGGGCCACTAGATCTTTCGATTTGCTTTCATAGCTGATGGCGAAGGTGCTGATGGCGCCTTGCTTGACCTCGATGGTGATGTCTTTGCGCATCTGATCGACGATCTGTTCCATGGGCGTGTTCGCGCGCATTTCCGGGTAGAGATTCAAGCGCTCGATCATCTCCTGCAAGTGGGTGGTGCTCAGCACGGTCTGCGAGATGGTGCCCAGCCGCTGCTGCAAGTCCACGGTGATGGTCGACTGGACAATTTTGTCGGGGACCTTCTGCGGTTCCACCATGATGGTGGTGGTCGCCTTGTAGTGATCATTCATCACCGCGATCACGGTGAAGCCGGCCAGGGAGATGGCCAGGGCGCCCAGCATGATCCACCACTTGAAGTGGACGACCGTGGTCCAGTAGAGGCGTATCTGCTGCAGCGGGTTTTCCAAACTGTCGGGCTTCATCGAGCTCATTTCTCCAACGGCCGGGGAGCGGGTGAAAACGACAACGTGACCATGGCGAAGCTGAGGTCGGGCGGACCGCCGGTCCCGGCCGAGCCGTGGAAGCGGCGATAGGAAAATCCGATGCCCGAGATCCGCGACAAGCGCAGCGAGTAGTTGACCCGCGGCGACATGAAATAGCCATTAGAAGGCCCGCCCAGTCCCAGCGGCTGGCCGTGGAAATAACCGGCGTCGAAGCCCAGGTCGGCGTGGCCGAACTGCTTGCCGGCCCCCGCCACCACGTTGTCTTCCCAAATGCTGTTCAAGCGATAGGCCGTGTTCATCTCGCGGGAGGCGCCGACGTAAGCCTTGATGTGGTTGCGCAACGCCGCGGCCAGGTTGGCATGGTAATTAGCCGCCTGGGCGCCACACCCGGCGGATGGTCCGGCGCCGACGTCGGCGGTCAAGGTGCGCGTCGGCTGATACGTAAGCCCCACTCCTCCACCAAAGGTGTTACACGTTGGCAGAGAGGAGCTGGACATGCCGGAGAAAACACGCGCCCCACTCGCGTAGGCGTGCAGCGTCATGGTCTGGCTAAGAGTCCGGTTAAAGCTCAGCCCCAGCCCGACGGCATTGTCATGCACGCCGGGAACGGAACCGGCAGGCTGATAGGAGAAAGAGTAATAAGTGTCACTGACACTGGCTTGAACCGACTGCCGCGGGCTCAACTGGTATGCCATCCCGTAGCTAGTGCTGGCATTCAGGGAATTGCCGGTGAGCGGCTGAATGGAAGCGTAGTTGGCCCCGCTCTCGGACACTCCCGAGACCACGGTTTGCGAGCTCAGATTGCTGGTCAGCCGTCCCACTTCGCCCCCGTAACCGGCATGGGTGTCGAAGCTCCAACTCAGGCGCCGGGTGAAGGCGCCGGCAGCGTCGAAGGTGAAATTGTGGAACGTCACCGATCGCCCGGTCTGCGAGTCATAGGGCACGATGCTGGGCGCATATTGCAGGACGTAGAAGCCGGTCCGGGTGTGGCCCAGGAATCCCAGATAAGGAGCCACCTGCGGCAGACCAACGGAATAAGCCGGAAGTCCATCGGCGGCGCCATCGTGTTCGTAGGTTCCGGAAAGATTCAAGCCGTAGAGCAAGTAATGCTGCGCCGGATTGCGCACATACGGCGCCCAGGGTTCGACTGCTCCCGAGTCCTGGGACGTATCGACAACGCCCACGGCCGGAGCTGGTTCATTGCTGGACACTGCGGGCTGCCACATATCCACGGCGATCGGCTGTTGCCCGAAAAGCGAAGGGATATACGTGCGTGGAGCCTGGTCGCTGGCAGCGGCAGCTTGCGCGCTGCTCTGGCCAGAATCGGACGCTTGCTGCGCCTGGCCTGCTGAGGACATTGCCACCAGCAGGAACAACACGACAGCGGACGCCGCCAGGCCGCGGATTGTGGAAGCCCAGCTCACGGCACCACCACCGTGTCGCCCGGCGCGAGCGCGATGTTCTGTTCCGCAGAGCGGCCGTGCACGACGTCGGAGTAGTTGAACGGATACTTGTGCGGTTGGCCGTTCTCCTGGCGCAGGATGACGATGCTCTTGCGCTTGGCGAAGGGGGTGAACCCACCGGCCTGCGCGATCAACTGCAACACGGTGGTGGGACCGGCCAGCGGGTAGAGTCCGGGGCGAACGATTTCACCGGTGATGAACACGCGCCGGCTCTTAATCTCGGTGATCTCCACCGTGACCCGCGGATTCAACAGGTACGCCTTCAGCTTGGACGCGACCACGTCCTGGATCTCCGCCGAGGTCATGCCGATCACTTTCACCTCGCCGATCAACGGCAGCGAGATCATGCCATCGGGACGCACGCTCACGGCCTTGGACAGGTCGGGCTCTTTCCACACACTGATCTGCAACATGTCCGACTCGCCCACTCGGTATTCCGGCGAGACGGCCGGCATCTTGCCGTTACGGGTGTCCGTGGTGGAAGGCCCAGCACCGGGCCGCGAAGCCTCGGCGTCCTTCGGCAGGGCATTCTGGGCGAATCCAGCCAACCGACAGGACAGTCCCAGTATCATGATGAGAAAAAGTCGGCAAGCCAATTTACGTGACATAGGTTGAACCCCCGTTATCGTTCCTGCTGGCATCTCCAAAGCTGCAACTGCCATTCCAAGTACCTGAAAGATAGGGCTGTTAACCCCCTTGTAGCTGAAGGCAAATGCGGCCCCCGCCGGATGCGCCGACCAAGGACCGTCAAAACTGCAAAAAATTGCACATCGAGTGACAAATTCTTTCCAACCCCCGGGTACCTCTACTTGGCCCCACGCCCTACCAGCATCACCTTCGCTGTCTCAAAAATGATCGCCAAGTCGAGCATGATCGAAAGGTGCTTGATGTAGAACAGGTCCAACTCCAACTTGTTCTTGGCCTCGTCGATGCTGGCGCCGTACTGATACTTGATCTGGGCCCATCCCGTGATCCCCGGGCGCGCAGTGTGGCGCAGCGCGAAGTAGGGGATTTTGTCCTCGAGCAAGGTGCAGAAATAGGGCTGCTCGGGACGCGGTCCCACCAGGCTCATCTCGCCGCGCAGGACGTTCCAGAACTGCGGGACCTCATCAATGCGGCACTTGCGGATGAACTTGCCCACGCGGGTGATGCGGCTGTCACCGTCGGCCGCCCACTTGGCGCCGCCTTTGTCCGCGTCCTTGTGCATGGAGCGGAACTTCATCATGGTGAATTCATTACCGTTGAGGCCGATGCGGCGCTGCCGGAACAATATGGGACGCCCATCTTCCAGAAAAATAGCCAGCGCTGTCACGACCAGGATGGGAAATCCCACCACCAGCGCAACCAGGGAGATGACGATATCCATCAAGCGCTTGGTAGTGAGCACGAAGGCGGATTTGCGGAAGCCATCGGAAAGGATCAGCCAACTGGGCGTGAGGCGCTCCAGCAGAATGCGCCCGGTGATGCGCTCGTACAGCGTATGCGCATCCTCTACTGGAATGCCCGACATGCGCAGATGCAACAGCTCGCGCACCGGCATGGTGCCGCGCCGGTCGGCCAGCGAGATCACGATGCGGCCCACCTTTTCACGGCTGGCGACGCTCTCCACGTCGGCGGCCGCGCCGATAATTCCCGGGTTCACCAGCGACTTGCCGATGTTCTCGCCTTTTTCATCCAAAAACCCCACTACTTTGAAATTGAGGTCGGTGCGGGAACATATCTCCTTGGCCAGGGCGATGCCGCTGCCGGCGGTCCCCATGATCAGCAGGCGCTCCCGGTTGGCCAGCGGCGCCAGCGATTCCTGCAGCACGCGCCAGCCCAGGATGAGCACCAGGATCATGGGCGTAGCCAGCACCGCCACGCTGCGCCCGATCGCCAAGCTCGGCTCAATGTAATAGAGAATGGCCAGGACGACGCAGGCCAGGCCCAGCGCCTGCATGAGGCTTACGAACAGCACCGCCCGCCGGTTGGAAGCGCGCAGGTCGTACACGTCGCAGTAGTAAAGCGCCAACCCGCACACCACTACCACCAGGCCGAAACGCGCCAGGTTTTCGGGCAGGGTGATGAAAGACCACCATTCGCTGAGGGAAAGGATCCGAATCCCCGTCGCCAGCAGCAGGCCCACGACGGTGAGCAACAACTCCGTCGTCAGCAGAAACAGGGTCTTGCCGGGAATGACTTGTCCGCCGATCTTAGCCATAAGGGATCAGGTATTCTCGGCGGCGGCCGCGCGGGGAACGAGAGCCGCACGCTTGATCTAGGGCGAATCCTCCTCAGTCCGCCGAAGCGGCCGTGTCGGTCTTCGCCGAACTTCCCATACTGCCCAGGCCCGCCTCACGAATCTTGTAGAGCAACGCGCGGTAGCTGATGTTCAGGGAGCGGGCAGCTTTCTTGCGATTCCAGTTGTTGGCCTGCAAAACTTTGAAGATGATTCTCCGTTCCAGTTCGCGCACCGCCTGGCGGGTAACCTTCTTCAGCGCGATGGGGGCATCGGTGGTCGGAATCTCGGGATCGAAATGCTCCTCACGGTGCGCCAGCAACTCGCTGGTGATGGTTTCCTCCGAGCCCAGAATCACGTAACGCTTGACCAGGTTCTCCAGTTCACGGACGTTGCCCGGCCAGTGATAACGCTCCAGCAGCGCCATGGCGTGGGTGGAAGGCGTCGCCGCGCGGCAGTTGTACTTTTCGTTGTAGTATCCGAGGAAATAGTCCACCAGGGCGGGGATGTCGTGGCTGCGGTCACGCAGCCGCGGCAAGCGAATATTGACCACGTTGATGCGGTAGAACAGGTCGGCGCGGAACGTGCCGGTCTCGATCTCGTGTTCGAGTTCGCGGTTGGTGGCGCAGACGACGCGCACCTCGACCTTCTTGTCCTCCTGCGCGCCGATGCGGCAGAACTGTCCGTCTTGCAGAAGTTGCAGCAGCTTAGCCTGCAGGCTGGGCTCGAGTTCCGAGATTTCGTCCAGGAAGAGCGTGCCGCGGTGGGCCATCTCCACCCGCCCGGGCTTGCTGCCGTTGGCCCCGGTGAAGGCGCCCTTCTCATAGCCGAACAGTTCACTCTCCAGCAGGGTGCCGGGAATCGCGGGGCAGTTCACCTTCACCAGCGGCCCTGAGGCCCACGGCGAGTGCAGGTGGATCATGCGCGCAATCAATTCCTTCCCCGTCCCACTTTCACCCTGGATCAGGACAGGGATATTGGCTCCGGCAAGCTTTTCTACTCGCTGCCGGATCGCCCGCATCGCCTCCGATTGCCCGAAGATCACCTCTTCGGGTGGTAAGCCATTGGTCACGTGTGCCTCCATCAACAACACGGCCACTGCTATCTCAATTTGAGAACATACTTATGACTTCTCGATTACTGCCCCGTTACCCTGCACTCGGGGCACCAAACGTGGCCGCGGGCGCCAGCACTAAGGTCTCATTAGGAAATACTCTGCTTTCTTTAACATAGGGGATAAATTTAAGTCGCGGTCGGAGCCGAAAACAAGCCTGGCCGGGAGGGAGGTTACTAGTGAGGCCGAACCCCGTAGGAAAACTCTTTCACTGGAGGGAATGCACTTTCCGTCTACTGGCCTTGGGGACCAAGGAACTGCTGAACTTAAGTCCCCACAATTGGTAACCATCCACGACCGTTACCCGCAGCAGGCGGGCCCGCAGCCGGCGGACGGCGCGTGGCAGCACCCTGGTTCTGGGCATAGGTGCGGAGGGTACCTCGAGAGCAATGGTGGTGAAGCGCGGCAGCAGGCGGCGGGTAGCCAGCAAGGCTCCGCCCCCGCTGATATTCAAGGCGGTAGCGAATTCCAGGAACTCCTTGCCCTCGGCATCTTTGCCGCGAACAAACACCGGAACTGCAAGAGGTACGCGTTCGTTTTTCCTACGCTCGACGAACGCTCTTCGTGGGGCCACTTGCGCTCCTGGGAGTGGATGTTGACGTGGGGCCCGCACTCGGATTGCCAAAACGAAGGTACTAGAACTTTCGATTAGATGCCGCCCGAGTTCTCAGTAAGTCTAGCGTTTGCAGCGCGTTCCGACAACTACAAAATGGATGCACCGGGACGCGATGCGCAAGACCTTGCCATCGCGGGGACAAATTGTTTGCATTTTCTTTCTTGACAACCTAAGTCCAGGGCCGTAGCATAAAGATCCTCCCCTCAGAGTCTGTGACAACGGATAAGCGCAACGTGCGCTAAGTGTGTGCGCACCTCCCCTGCGCATGAGCTGTTGGGCTCTGCAAGGACCGTGTTTCCCGGAACGCATGCGGGCCGGGGACTGCGGTCGATCCCCCGGAACAAGCCGTACTTGGCGTCCGTTTTCGTTATGAGCGCAGGCAGGCCTATGTCCGACAAGAATGGGGAGGCAGGAGAGGGGAAAGCCTCACCCGCCGAGCTGTTCAACAGCACGGTTGCATTCTCCTGGTCCGACAAGGACGGCGAAGCCCAGCGGCAGGAATTCGAAGACCTGCTGCGATCGTACGAGAAGTTGCAGGGCGAGAGCCGCCGGCGAACTACCGCTCTGGCTCACGCCGCCCACGAACTGAAGACACCGCTGGCCATCATGGCCGGATATCTCGATTTGCTGTTGACCGACAAGCTGGGTGCGCTCAGCGACCGGCAGCGCCGCATCCTGGATGACATGCGCGCCAACGCTTCGCGCCTGCAGCAGTTCATCCACGACTTCCTCACCTACAGCGCGCTTGAGACCGGCAACGTCAGCATGCGCTTCGAGCTGGCCGACCTGAATGCCTGTCTCTCGGAAGTCTGCAGCTTCTGGCTGCATCGCTTCCACCAGCAAGGCGTGGCGCTGTACTTCCTGGCCAACGAAAAGCTAAAGCCCTTCCCCTTCGATAACTTCAAGGTGCAGCACATCGTGTCGAACCTGCTGGACAACGCCTTGAAGTTCACCCCCAGCGGCGGCACCGTGTGGCTCAACGCTGAGCCCCACGTGTGGGAGCGGCGGGTGGGAAAATCGGAGCGCGTCGCCGGTGACCGGCGCAAGCAGTCGGGGTCGGTGCCCAATTCGGTGCGCATCTCGGTTTCCGACACCGGCGTGGGCATTGCTCCCGAGTTCCAGCAGGAGATCTTCGAAGATTTCACCAAGGCTTCGAGCGACAAGGCTTCGCACGACAAGAATTCTCAGGGCATGGGCTTAGGCCTTTCCATCGCGCGCCGGCTGGTGCAGGCGCACGGGGGAAGGATCTGGATGGAAAGTCAGCCGGGGTCGGGGACCAAGTTCTCGTTTCTCATCCCCCTCAACCCGTTTTAAGAGAGGTACACCGTGGCAGCGAGCAACGCGTCAAGCATTCTGGTGGTGGATGACGAGCCCAGCATGCTGGGCTACATGCGTACCCTGTTGGAACTGGATTCCCACCGCGTCGAGACTGCTTCCAGCGGTGAGGACGCGCTGCAGCGGGTGCGCCGTGATCCCCAGCCGAATGTCGTGCTCCTCGACCTGTTGATGCCCGGATGGGACGGCCTGGAGACGCTGGAAAAGATGCGCGAGGTCCGGCCCAACCTCAAGGTGGTGATGCTCTCCTGCGTGAGCGACACGCGCAAAGTGGTGCAGGCCATCCGTCTGGGCGCCCAGGATTACCTGACCAAGCCTTTCAACAAGGCGGAACTCGACGGTGTGCTGCGCCATTGCTTCCAGAACCAGCAGACGCTCGAGGATGCCTGCGCGGAAGCCGAGCCGCTGGGAGATGACCTCTACTTCGTGGCCGCCAGCCCGGCTATGCGCCGCATCCGCACCCAGGTAGCCCAGGTGGCCAAGGTGGATGTGCCGGTGCTGATGCTGGGCGAAAGCGGCACCGGCAAGGAAGTGGTGGCCCGCCTGATCCACAAGATGTCGGCGCGCGCCCACCGCACCTTCCTCAAGGTCAATTGCGCCGCTGTTCCCGCCGATCTGCTGGAGAGCGAGCTGTTCGGATACGAGCCCGGGGCCTTCACCGGGGCCAACCGCGCCAAGCCGGGCAAGTTCGAACTCTGCAACAAAGGCACGATTTTGCTGGATGAAATCGGCGAGATGCCGCCCCTGCTGCAGGCCAAGCTGCTGCACGTGCTGCAGGACCAGACCTTCTCGCGCCTGGGCGGACGCTCCACCATCAGCGTCGACGTCCGCATCCTGGCCGCCACCAACATCGACGTGCAGGCGGCGCTGGCCAACCGCAAGCTGCGCGAGGATCTCTATGACCGGCTCAACGCCTTCACGCTGCAGATTCCCCCGCTGCGCGAGCGCAAGGAGGAAGTGCCCCTGCTGCTCAAGCACTTCATGACCCGCGTCGCCGAGCGCTACGGACGCCCACCCCTTCCC
>JBIOFT010000005.1:0-47555 GCA_044447375.1 Terriglobales bacterium
CACATGACCATGGACCGCTCCGAAAAAGATGCGCTGCTGCACGTGCCCGGCGCCGGCCTGACACAGTGGGAATCGATGGGGATGGCGGACAAAGCACAGCGCTTCAACGGCGGTCTGGAACAGCTCGGAGCCGGTCCCTTCACCGTTGCCAACCAGAGCAAACAGTTCGACCGCCTGCAAACTTTTGCGGCCCTCAACAAACCGCCTGCCATCAAGTTCAAGGACTTGGAGGAAGTGGTCACGCACAAGCTGAGCTACAACCTGCTGCCCTTTGATGTGATCACGGATTTCGTGAAGGTCACATCCGATACAGCACTTGTCCCGATCACGGTCCAAGTCAAGAACCGGGACCTGACGTTTACCGAGAAGCAGGGAGTGCAGACGGCAGTGGTCAACATCTTCGGACGGCTGACTACCCTGACGGGCCGCATCGCCCAGACCTTCGAGGATACAGTGACGGTGCAGACGCCGTCGGAACTGCTTCCGAAAGAGCAGGAGAAGCCCTCCATCTACTGGAAGGCGCTGCCGTTGCGTTCCGGGCGCTACCGGCTGGATGTGGTGCTCAAGGACCTCAACGGTGACCGCATCGGCCATTGGAGCCGCGGGATCATGGTGCCGGAGTTCGGTGACGACCGGCTCGCGGTCTCGTCACTGATTCTCGCGGACAACATGGAGAAAGTGCCCACCAAGAATGTTGGCACCGGCAGCTTCGTCATCGGCAACACCAGGGTGCGGCCGCGGGTACCTGACGCCGGCAAGCCGGCCACCTTCAAACGCGACCAACGCGTCAATTTCTGGATGCAGGTGTATAACCTGGGCATTGACCAGCAGACCCACAAGCCCTCGGCCACGGTGGAGTATGAGATCACCAACGTAGCCAGTCACAAAGCCATCGTGCATGCCGTGGACTCGACGCAGGAGATGGGCAATGTGGGCGACCAGATGACGCTGGCCAGGACCCTGCCGCTAGCCGCGGTCGAACCCGGCTTGTACCAGGTCACCATCAAGGTGGACGACAAGGTTTCCAAGCAGAGCATTACGCCTACGGCTACGTTCGTGGTCGAGTAGGCTCGGGTGAGCCGCCACAAGAAATCCGAGTCGCCTTCAGCCGATCTCCACTGATCGTTGCCGGTGCCAACTTCCTACGCACAGCAGCCTTGGTGCATACTGGGTGGAGTGATCAAACGGACATCCTCCGCGCTGGCGCTGGTTGCGATCGTCGCCTTCGTCGCCTGCCCCCCTGTCTTCCCGCAAGCTGATCCGGCGGACGCCTTCTCTACGGTCGATGCCGTTGTGCAGCAGGCGGTGGACCGCGGCTCGATCCCCGGCGCGGTGCTGGTGGTCGGTCATGCCGGCAAGATCGTTCATCGCAAAGCCTTCGGCTCGCGGGCGCTCGAACCGCACACCGAAGCGATGACGCCGGACACCATCTTCGACCTAGCGTCGTTGACCAAGCCACTCACTGCGACCTGCGTGATGCGTCTGGTCGAGCGCGGACAAGTGCGCCTGAACGATCCCGTGGCGCGCTACCTTCCTGAGTTCGCCCGCAACGGCAAACAAGAGATCACGGTGCGTCAGTTGCTCACGCATTTCTCCGGGCTGCCTGCCGACCTCGATCTGAAGGCATCCTGGAGCGACCACGCGCAGGCGCTGCAGCTCGCGTACGACGCGCAGCCAGTGATTCCGCCCGGCTCCGGCTTCCTCTACAGCGACGTCAATTACATCGTGCTGGGCGAACTGGTGGCGCGCGTCTCCGGCATGCCCCTGGACAAGTACGCGGCAGCGCACATCTTCCTGCCGCTGAAGATGGAGACCACGCGCTTCAATCCGCCGGCTGAGTGGCGCCCGCGGATCGCGCCGACCGCACAGGACGAGCACGGCGTGATGCTGCGCGGCGTGGTGGACGATCCCACCGCCCGGCGCATGGGTGGCGTCGCCGGGAACGCCGGCCTGTTCTCGACTGCCGACGACCTGGCGCGCTTTGCGCAGGCCCTGCTCGACCGCGACGGTCGCCTGCTGTCCGCGGCTGCCATCGAAAAAATGACCACCCCCCAGCAGCCGGCCAACTCCAGCGTACTGCACGGGCTGGGGTGGGACATCGATTCTCCGTATTCCACCAACCGCGGTGAGCTGTTGCCGGTCGGGTCCTTCGGGCACACCGGCTTTACCGGGACTTCGCTCTGGATAGATCCCGCCACCCAGACCTACATCATCCTGCTGTCGAACGCAATTCATCCCACCGGCACGAACAACGACAAAGTGTCCCTGCGTACGCGCGTGGCCAATGCCGTCGCCGCGGGGCTGAACCTCCACGTCAGCGGAAAGGATGAACAACGCTGGGCCGCGATCACCGGCTACAACGAGACCCTGGCGGGCGCGCGCCGCTTGGCGGACCGCAATGGCACGGTTCGCACGGGGATCGACGTGCTCGAGCCCCGAGGCTTCGCTCTTCTGCGTCACGGCCGCGATTCGGTCCGCGCCGGTCTGCTGACCAATCAGACCGGGGTCGATTCCCAGGGCCGGCGCACTATCGATGTGCTCGCGCGCGCGCCCGGAGTCTCTTTGACCGCGATCTTCAGCCCCGAGCACGGCGCCACGGGGACACTCGACACCACCGAGATCGGCAACACGCGGGATGCTGCCACCGCTATCCCCATCTACAGCGTTTATGGCGCGGCCAACGCGCAGCGACACCCGCCCATGGAGGTGCTGAAACAACTCGACGTTGTGGTCATCGATCTTCAGGACGCGGGCGTGCCCTTCTTCAGCTATGAAGTCACGATGGGCTACTTTCTGGAAGCGGCGGCGCAGGCTGGGATTGAAGTGTTTGTCCTCGACCGTCCTAATCCCATTACCGGCTCGTTCGTGCATGGGCCGGTCGTCACGCATGAGCCCGGAAGCTTCAAAGGATACTTCCCGCTCCCCGTGCGCCACGGGATGACGATGGGCGAGCTGGCCAGTCTGTTCAACAGCGAGCGCGCGATCCACGCCCGGCTGACCGTGGTGGCCATGGAGGGCTGGCAGCGCGGCGATTGGTACGACGCTACGGGTCTCGCGTGGATCAATCCTTCGCCCAACCTGCGCAGCTTGAATGCGGCGGCGCTTTATCCTGGAGTCGCGCTGGTAGAAGGCACCAACGTTTCCGTGGGCCGGGGCACGGACACGCCATTCGAGGTGGTGGGCGCTCCCTGGATCGACGCGCGGCAGCTCGCCGATCACCTGAACCGGCGGCAGATCGCCGGCGTACGCTTCGTGCCAGTGCGTTTTACTCCCGTCTCCGGTCCCTATGCCACCCAACTTTGCGGAGGCGTCAACCTCCTGGTCACGCGCCGCAACGGCCTCGATTCACCCGAGCTCGGGGTGGAGCTGGCTGCAGCCCTGCGCCACCTTTATCCGAACGACTTCAAGATCGAGCGCATGAACGACATCCTGGGAAACCCGGCAGTGTTCGACGCGCTCGTTCGGGGGGAGGATCCGCGCCGCATCGCCGAGGACTGGCGCGAGCCGCTCGAGGCCTTCGAGCGGCTGCGGCAGAAGTATCTCCTCTACTGAGAGAAGCAACAACCGCACAGGCTGAAAGACCTCTGCAGCGCATCCCAGATTGGTGTACGGTATCCTGGCAGGAGGCCGACGTGCGTTTCCTCCCTGTTTTCTTGCTGTGCGCGGCGCTCACAATGGCGCAAGCCGCTCCGCCGGCGGATGAGGCGCCGCAGAAGACCTCCGACGCTCCCGTCCGATTGACCGTACCTGCCGGAACCAGGATTCCGCTGCTGCTCAAGCATGCCATCAGCACCAAGAGCGTGCGTCCGGGAGATCCCGTGTACCTGGAGACCAGCTTCCCGGTGGCGCAGAACAACCGCATTCTGATCCCCGCGGGGACGTACGTGCAGGGCGTGGTGGACAGCGTCAAGCGCCCGGGCCGGGTGAAAGGCCGCGCGGAACTGCTCCTGCATTTCACCACCCTGATCTACCCGAATGGCTACACGGTGACGTTCCCTGGAGCGGTCGAAGGAGTCCCCGGAGCCGACAACTCGAAGGTGAAAGACCAGGAGGGAACCATCCAGGCCGAGAGCCAGAAGGGCAAGGATGCGACCACCATCGCCGAGACCGCCGGGACCGGGACCATCATCGGCGGGCTGGCGCGCGGCGCTAAGGGTGCGGGCATCGGCGCCGGCGTGGGTGGCGCGGTGGGTCTGGCCAGCGTCCTGCTCTCGCGCGGCCAGGATGTCCGCATGGAAGCGGGAAGCACGTTGGAGATGGAACTCCAGCGTGCGCTGATCCTGGAAGAGGCGCGCGTTACCACCACCAACCGCGATCTCATCCCAGTCAGCTCGGGACAGCGGCTCGAACATCCCATGAATCCACCGCCAGGCACGCGCTGAGTCGAGGCTCTCAACGTTTTTGCTGAGGGCACTAGACGCGGCCACGTGTCACGCGGTTTGCTAAAATCGCCCTTGGGTGAGCGATGGCGATCCGTACCATCTTCAGCATGGCCGAGGACTGCGCCCGGGGTGAACGCCTGGGGTGGGCGGAGTTTGTCCGCGATTTCGCCGGAATCGCTCGCAGCCTCCTGGCACACTACTTTCGGACTCTGCCCCCCGATCTCGACGAGCATGTGGTCGCCGTCTTCCGGCGGGCGGGCGGACACCCCAACGCGCCAAAACCGGGCGGCGTTTCCTGGTTTGCCGGGCTGAGCTTCACCAATGAGCGCGAGTTCATGATGGCCTTCCGCGACTTGGTGTTTGCCTACGGGCGCGAGCAAGAACGCGCCCCGGTGCCGCCCGTCGCTCTCGACCAATTGCGCGCCATCATGCAGGATCTCATGCTGCTGGAACGCGAGCTGTTGTGGCTTTTCATCAAGGGCTACGATGCCCAGCCCATCGCCGCCATCATGATGAATGCCGCAGTCACTGCCGAAGCCGTGCAGCGGGTCGCCGGCGAGCGTCTGCAGGCGCTCCTCCCCGGGCCTCCACCCCAGCGAAGCAAAACCGGCTTCGTTGGGGGCCCCGGGGCTGCGCCGGAGGCTCTTACCCTATCCGCGCCGGTGCTGATGCAAATGGCCGAGCAGGCGAAGACCGAGCACTGCGTCTCGCTGAAGACCTTCAACAATCTGGTCAACGGCCAGCTTAGCTGGCGGGAAAGGGAACTGGCGGAGGAGCACATGAGCAACTGCTTCTACTGCATCGATCGTTTCACGACCTTCCAGGAGATGGTGCGCCTGCGCAAAGACACGTCGCAGCTATCTCCTCCGCAGGTGGAGGCCATTCTCACCCAGTTCCCGTTTGCCGGCGGCAAACCTCGCGGCATGCTCTCCCGCCTGTTCGCCGGCCGTTAACAGATCCTTCGCTTCGCTCAGGATTTCGCCCTTCGACCCCGCTCAGGGCCGGCTCTGCGGGCTCCCGCTTGCACCCCAGCGCGCCAAAACCGGGCGCGCCGGGGACCCCGCTTCGCTCACGCTCGCAAAGCGGCTCTACTTCAGCAGGAAGAGCGCGTTGACGCGCGCCGTGACCGTGATCTTATGCGCCGCAAACTCCGCCGTGGGTGCGGGAGCGGCAACCGCGCTCATGGCGCGAGCCGCCATCATCGGCATCGGCGAGGGCATTCCTATCAGTTGCACGTCGACCGATGCGTAGGAGAGTTCGCCCAGGCTGCGCCCGCTGGCACGCGCCAGCGTCAGTGCTTCCTCGCGCGCCTTGTGGTAAGCGTCCTCGACCGCGCGCGCCTTCGCGAGGTCCAGGTTCTCCAGTGTGTAGTTCAGCGTCTGGCTCTCGGTCACGTCCAGATCCGACAACTGTCCGACCACCGGTCCGACCTTGGCAAAATCCTTGAGCTTGAGCGAGACGCTGGTGTTCACGCGATAGCCCACCAGCTTGCGCTTGGGATCGCGATAGTCGTAGACCGGCTGCAGTGCGAAAAAGCCGATTTCGGCGCTCTGGGGATCGATCTGGTTGGACTTGAGCAGTTGCCGCACTTGTTCCGCGGCTTCCGAGGCGCGCTGGTAAGCCGCCTGGGCTTTGGATTCCTGAACCGAGATGTTGAACTGGAACACGGCGGTGTCAGGAGCGCTCTCGTACTTGCCGTCCGCTCCTACATAAAGACTATTGGCGGGAGCGGCCACCGAGGGCCGGTCCTGGGCGAACACGAGACTGGCCGTGGCCAGCGCTCCCGCCAGCACTGCAAAGCGCGCGATCTTCATGGCGTTCTCCTGCTGCGATCATAGAACGCCATCGCGCGCTTGTCTTGCAAGACGTCCCCCGGGAAAGCCCCGGCAGCGGGACTACGGGTGAACAATAGCCAGGGTCTGGGTGATCGAGATGGCGCTCTCCGCACCGCGCTTGGCGGCTTTCTTGCCGAAGCTGCCGGGCACGAAGATGATGTCCTCCGGCTGGAGGGCGACGTCGGCTTGTTTGGCCGAGAGCATGCGGTTCAGCTTGAGATGCATTTCCTCGCGTCCCGTGGCCGTGGTGCGGATCAGCCGTGCACCGTTCATGGCCGCGACCCCTGTGGGACCGCCCACCAGGGCGATGGCCTGCATGACCGTCATTTTCTCGTAGTTGTCCATCACCAGCCCGGCCGGCCGCTGAACTTCCCCGACCACATACACCAGGCCGGCGCGGTTCACTAACAGCGTGTCCCCCGGGAGAATCTCGATGTTGTCCTTGGGCGATTTTGCCAGGTCGGCGGGGAGATCGACCTTCACCGGCTCCTCGGGACGGTCGCGGTGGGTGATGGTGACCGTCTTGCCGGCGCGCGCGGTGAGCCCGCCGGCAGCCGCCAGCACCTCCAGCATGCGCCGCGAGCCCATGATGGGGTAGATGCCCGGGCGACCGACCTCGCCGGTGACGATCGCGGACTGATTGACATAATCCTTCAGGGACAGTGCGACATGGGGATTCTTGACGAACTCACCTTCGCGCAAGCGGTTCTCGATGACGGTCTGGGCCTGGTCCAGCGTCAGGCCTGCCAGTTGTACGTATCCGATCAGCGGCAGGTAAACATCTCCCGCGTTGCCGACACGGATATCCTGCGCCAGTTCGGGTATGCCATAAACGCTGAAACTTAGTAGGTCGCTACCCGTGATCCGCACCGCCACGGCCGAGGCGTCGGGTGCCGCCGGCGCGCCCGACTCGAGCGGAGCCGCGGTTTCCTTCAGCGCGCTATCGCCCAATACCGCGGAAGTCCCGGCAGAACGGGCCTGCGGCACGGAGGAGCCGGCTACCTGTGCGGGCGTCGGAGTATTCTGCGCCGCCGCTTGTCCATCGATGGTGAAAACCAGGGAAACAATCAGGAGGGTAAAACAGACGAATCTTCCAAATGCCATCAGTCCGTCCTCAACCTCGAACATTGCGGGCAGTGTAGCACAATGTGGGGTGCACTTCGGATGCCTCGCAAGGTTCGTTTCCCACCGCCGGCTGGCAAGCGCGGGCGCGGGCGACGCGCAGTTTTGGAGAGGGGCGAAGGAGATTGCTATAATTGCCTGCTTGCATCGCCGAAGCGGCGCGGGTTTGCGCGTGCCGTTGCCGGTGCGAGAGGCGCCCAAGCCTGCGGCTCAGGCGCGTGGCCAGGTAGCTCAGATGGTAGAGCGCAGCCCTGAAAAGGCTGGCGTCGGCGGTTCGATTCCGTCCCTGGCCACCATCTTCTCAATCACTTGCACGGCTCGATTTCCTGTCTTTGGCTGCAATTGGCTGCAATTCAATTCACCAGCGTGGACAACCTCTCCACCACCCGCATCTGTGACTCGGGCACGAACTGCTGGTAGATGTCGAGCGTCGTGCTGGCGCGGCTGTGGCGCATCTGCGCCTGCGCATCCTTCACGTCGGCCCCGGCCATCTTCAGCCAGGTTGCGTGAGACGTTCGCAGACAGCGCCAGTTGACCCAGGGCATTCCCAACTCCCGCCCTGCGGGTTTCAGGAAGCGCGTGAGGATGTTATTGTCCCGGATTGGCTTCCCATCCTGGACTGACTGGAAAACCAGATCATCGTAACCGTCCGACTTCACCACCCGATACTTGCGCACTGCACGGCCAGCCCTGACGTTGACCGTCAGCAGCTTCAGCCGGTGAATGCGCTCGATGACACAGCGGTTCACGCCGATGGTAGCGTTTGAGGCTTCCGACTTAGGTGCGCCCCAGTCACCACGGCAATACCGTTCATCAACGGTGATGGAATCAGCGTGAATATCGTTCCACCGCAGGCCAGCCAGCTCGGAAATCCGCAATCCCGTGTAGATGGCCACGAACACCATCGTGGCATAGGGCTCAGGGATCGCCTCCACTAGCTTGAGGAACTGCTGCGGTGATACGAACGGTTTGGATTTGCGCCTGCCCTTTGGCCTGGGCAGGCGGACGGATTCCACAGGGTTCTTGATCAGCAGGCCGTACTCCACCGCCGACTTGAGGATGCTGGCGAGCACGTCCCTGATCTTGTCCCGTGACTCGTGCAAAAGCGTGGAGCTGGACATCTCGGAGAAATACCGCTGGATGGTCAAGGGCGTCAGGTCGCGAAGGCACAACTTTCCGAAGGCGGGAATCAGGTAATTGCTGATCACACCTTCAGAGCGATTCTGCGTGCTCTTGGCCAAGAGCGGCATCACAACCGGGATGTAGGTTTCGTTCACGTACTTGGTGAAGTTGGTGGCGCTGCCAATGCTCTCCAGTCCCTGGTTGAGAGGCCGGAGATATTCGGCCGCGATTTTCTGCACTTCCCGTTCGGGCATGGTGGCCGGCGCCAACCGTACCCGCTTGTTGCTGCGCTTGCGTTTTTCCCCGATGAACACATCCTGCCGAACTTGGATGGTCCACCATTCTCCGCGCCGCACCGGCGTGGGATCCTGAAAACGTCTCCGGGCCATCCGCTCTAATTCTCCCTTCAGCGGAAGGCCGACGTTCGCCTCGGGCGCAATAGTACGCCCATCCACGGCGTGCACGCTCGCGTTTTCCGAGGGGCCGCTCATAATGATCTCCCCGAACCACTGGGGCGATTCTGCAATTGGCCAATGGGGGTTTCTTGTGGGTATTTAGGTGGGTGAATCTGGGGCGAAAAGGGGATCGGCCTTGGGCGGGCGTGTGTCTCCGTTACTTAATCAGCCCAATTCTTGTGCAGCTCGCGGGCGCCGGAACTCCTTCGGTTTGTATAGCTTCCAGTCCTTCTGAATTGTCGACCACTGCACGCCGTGTCTTGCTGCTGCGAGTTCCTGCGCTAAACGGACGTGTTTAAAATGGTCGCGCAAATACTCCAATTTTAGTCGCAGCCTCCGAGAGCGCTTGGCAATCTGAAAGCACAGGAAATCCGGATGTTCACGCCGTAGATCATCGTAATCCTGTGGGTACATGAAGGGCTTCAGAATGTTCAGCTCCTTGATAAGTTTTCCGACCGTCTCGGCGCGATCTCGACGCAGAGATTCGGTGAAAGGATTTTGCTTTCTGCCCAACGTAACGGTGGGCGATTTCAGAGCAGGCGCGCCCGTCGAACTGGTCGTGGTCGGACTCAGCGACGCTCGGTCGCTGAATTCCTTCCCTGGGCGGGACCGGGCGGCGACTGCCGGTTCATCCGTGTGAGGCTGCGCAGCCGGATGTAGTAGCGAGTGTTCCCTCTCGCGCCGCAGCAGGGCGTCCATTCCCAGGACCATGCCGCTGACTGTGCCCGGATCCGGATTCCGCAAGCGGTCCATAAACGTGGGCATGACGCTGCCGACCATGCCCGGATCCGGATTCCTCGATGTGGCGCGTGCTAGAGATGATATTACGGATTCGATCCACATGGCTTTTGCCGCTCAGTGCATTCTTCTATTTGACCAAGTCGTTTCAATGCTGTCAAACCTGGGCTCAGTTCACTGTTTGCCCAGGTCTCCCCGTCGACTTTCGCCCAAGCTCACGGCGACGATCAGCGAATCGGTGCAGTTGGCGAGGATGGTGATGCGGGAAGTGCAGCGGGGCAATCCGTGAGCGACGGCAATCGAGCTAGCCGGGTGGGCCCTGACTCGGGCTGGAGCAGCAATCCTTTCGCATGATGATCTGCGGAGGACTTATAGTCTTTCGTGGAGCGTCACGCTGGAAGTCCACCTCATCGACGGCACGTACGAGCTGTTCCGGCACTACTACGCGCTTCCGTCATCCCGAGATGCCGATGGCCATGAGGTCGCCGGCGTGCGGGGCGTGGTCGCATCGATTCTCGGCATGATCAGTGGCGGTGCCACCCATATCGGAGTCGCCACAGATCATGTCATCGAATCCTTCCGCAATCGACTGTGGCCAGAGTACAAAACGGGCGAAGGCATCGAACCCGACCTCTTGGCCCAGTTCCCGCTGCTCGAAGAGGCGCTCTCCGCGCTGGGTATCGTGGTCTGGCCGATGGTGGAGTTCGAGGCGGACGATGCGTTGGCGGCAGCGGCAGTTGCGGCGGCTGGCGACGAACGTGTTGAACACGTGATCATCTGCACACCCGACAAGGATCTCGCCCAGTGCGTGCGTGGCACACGGATCGTGCAGATGGATCGCCGGAAGCGCACCATTCGGGACGAAGCCGGGGTGGTCGCAAAGTTCGGCGTTCCGCCGGTTTCGATACCTGACTACCTGGCCCTGGTTGGCGACGCAGCGGACGGGTATCCCGGACTGCCTCGTTGGGGCGCGAAGTCCGCAGCGGCCGTCCTCGCCCGCTACGGCCACCTCGAAGCGATTCCGAAGGACTGGCGTCAGTGGCACGTCAAGGTCGTAAAGCCGGGCGTGCTGGCAAACACGCTGCTCCGGGAGCGCGATCGTGCCTTCCTGTTTCGCACGCTGGCGACACTGCGAACCGACATCCCTCTATTCAACTCTGTGGACCAGTTGCAGTGGAAGGGACCCACGCCGGCATTCCATCCGGTTGCGGCGCGACTAGACGCTGCCGTCCCCGGAAGCAAGCCGCTAACGTCGTCGGCAGTACTCCACAAACGCGAGGTTTAGTGCGGTGGCAATGGATTAGGACGGGAGTGGAGAAAACGAAGACCAGCCATCAGTCTGTCGCATCGCTCTCAGGGCGCCGCTAAGGAGCCGCTCGCGCAGGAAGTACCTTAGTTTCGGTTCTCTCAAACTCGAACCGCAGGATCCATTCACTCGAAATGTTCCGACCATCAACTTTCGTCGGTACAAATTTCCAACGGCGCGCAGCTTGCAATGCCAGGTCAGCAAAATACTTGCTCGGTCCCGGAGAATCAAACGTCGCCCCCACCACGTTGCCTGAGGGATCGACAGCGACTCTCACGCCGACCCTCACCGTGCCTCGAATGGTGTCTCTTGCCCTCTGGGGCACGTCGGGTAGGACTTTACTGACGACTGCACCTTGAACAAGACCGTCTGTGGGTGTCTTCGCCACTGCGCCGGGCTGTTCAGTTTCGGGCGTTCCTGGCCCCTGCACCGGTTCTTGCTGAACCCTCGACTGTTCGAAAGCACTGGAAGGAGCCTCTGGGTGACGTTTGAGCAGTCTTGGAGCTACCAGCATCGCCGCCAGTGCAAGCCCGGCTGCGGCCAATGGAACAACGTAACGCCATTTCGCCAACCGCTTTGGCGGCCTCGTAGTGACCTGCTTGTGGGGTACGAGCGGGGTCGGCTGCAGCCGCGCCGCGATGTCAGCAACTGTCCATCGGCGCTGAGGGTCCCGACACAGGCAATGACGCGCGATCTCAAAGAACGGCGCAGGCAGTGTCTCCGGCAATACTGGTTCCGCCTGTTTCGACTGCTCCCAAACGGGTAGACGCTGCGTCAGGACCTCGACCACTGTCATGCCGAGTGACCAAATGTCGGCGGCGGGCGAGATCCCTCCGCTCGCGGTCTCGGGCGGGTCGTAGACGCTCGGTTTGCCCAGACTCCCACTCGACTCGCCCACCCCGCAGAGCCCGTCGCTCGAGATCTTTAATTGATCATCGATGGCCATGATGTTTGCGGGTTTCATTCGACCGTGCACGAGGCCCTTGCCGTGGACGTATGCTAAGACGTCCAGAAGTGGCGCAAGCATGTCTTGTGATTCCGCGGGCGTGAGCGGCCGGTGTCGAAGAATCTGCGATAGGGTCTCTTCGGCGTACTCCATCACGACGTAAAGCAGACCCATCTTTGCAAGCTGGCAGCGCCCCATCTGAAGGAGGCGCATCAGGTGTGGATGAGAAAGTTTCGCAGCCAACTCCCACCGGGAGAGTTGGAGTTCTGCGTTCTCTGGATGCGCTGAAATGAGCTTGATGGCGGCTCTTTGAGGTTCCTGCTCACCGAGTTCCGTGAGGAATACGGCGCTGTGGTCAGAGCCACCCAGGTATTGGCGCAAGCGAAATTTCCCATTGACGGATTGGCCTTCCCACTGCTTCCAGGCCTCGCTCATGCTGTTCCCCGCCCGATTATCGTGTACGTCGGGGCTATTGTATTCGAGCCGCCCGACTGGGGATTAGACCTGGAAGGAACGCCGCGGCGTATGCCTTCCGTGGGCCAACCAGTTCCACTGTTCCGGTAGATTGTGGGTCCAAGGCGATTGAACTGGTGAAAGTTGCGCGCCGGGACGGGCAGCGCTTCGAAAGTGCAACCTGGTTGCACAAAGCGCGGTCGTTGCCCAAGGAACAATTTAAGGCGGAGGTGGAGCGGGAGCTAACGGGACGGGAATCAGAGCCGAGCGAGCTGATCTATTTCAAGGTCTACAAGAGCCAGGCACCGGTGATCGAACAGGCGATCGACACGGCGGCTCTCATGCTCGGATCCGACAAGTCGCGGGGGTACTGTCTAGAGATGATCTGCGCGGATTTCCTGGCCGGGGCGCATTTGGAGGGCGAAAACCCCAAGATCTTGCTGCTGTCTATGATGCGGCTTTTCCGGCTGCTGCCCGCAACACTGAGGCAGGAATTCCTCCAACAGGTCAGCGAAGCTGCATGAGCGAGATTCGGCCGAAGCGTCCCCCGGTCCGCCTGGATGCCGAAGCATACCGGGAGCTATGCAAAGAGGTATTGGAGCGCGACGGTTGGCGCTGCCAGTCCTGCGGCTCGCTCTCCGCAGTCGAAGTTCATCACAGGCGATTCAGGAGCCATCAGGGCGCGGATGACAAGAGCAACCTGATCATTCTCTGTTGCAAGTGTCACCGAGAAATTCATGAGCGGGCCAAATGAAATGCAGCCTGTGCGCTCCCTCCACGGAGCTGGAAGGGGCTGGCCGGATCGTACACGGCGGGCTCGACCCGGGGGGTAACGGTTGATGGAATGGAGAATGGGCTGCCGCGGCCCCAGGGCGCGGATGGAAACAGCTCGGTTAGTCTAGAGGGCGCCTCGCACCCACCTTCAGCGGCATTAACGCCGAGATTAGACGAACGGTGACTTTCTGAACTCCGCGGGCTCCCTCATTCCTCCTAGGTGGGAGGGCCAGCGCCCTGCGGCTGTACGGGCCAGCCATCGCAACCCTGGCGCGATCGCGACCAAGGTGGGAAGTGCCGCGCGCCAAATGCGGCAGAAACGCGGCGCGATCTCCACTGTCACCGGCGGAGGACACAACACGCGACGCGGAGAAAATCGGTCTTTGAAGCGGCTAACCGGCGGACCATCCGGCCCCAAACTGTAGTTACGGACGCCGGCGCGGAACATATCTCGCATGGCGACCCAGTGCATCAGGGCTGAGCAGCTTGGCTTCCTCAACTCGACCGCCGCACTTAGCGCGACAGCAGTATCTCTGTCGCGCACCACAAAGACTGCCCCGATTGTATGCCCATCGGAACACACCGTATAAGTGCGCGCGCATTCGTACGGATGCGCCAAGCGGATCATTTCAAGGTACGATTCCACCGGCCGATTCATGGTGAACTGTTTTCTTTTGCTGCACGCGACGAATAACCGCCACGCTTCAGCAAACTGTTCGGGGCTGTCCGACGACAGGACCACGTAACCAGCCTCGAGTGCTCTTCGTATCTGCCGCCTTGCCTCATTGTGAAACCCCGCTAGCATCGCTCGATCCTCACCCGTTTGATCGATCACGAGCTCGAGTGGCGCTGATCCATACCCCGGAAGCAGGGGGAAGCTGTCAGAGCGCCGGGCCGCTGTAATCCTCACGAGGCGTGCTAGCAGGTCAGCATCGGAATGGCTGAAGCGCAGAAATCCATAATGCTGCGATCTTCCCCACTCATAAAGACTGCTAACCGCCTCGTCCGTCAGAGCTCCTCGCACAAGCTCCACAGGTCCTCTTTGTACAAGACCGATGCGGAGTCCTGGTTGCACGGTCAAGATGCACACGTATGCGAGCGGTGCTTGCACGTCGCCCCACACCAGATAAACGGGTTTGAAGTGCAGTAAGCGGTAGACCTCGTTCCAATACGGAAACTGCAAAAAGGAGGCGTCCGTACGGAGGAGATGCCGATTCCAGTTGGGCAACTCTGCTCCGTCGATTTCCCGCCAGTTATCCGTTTCCCGCATAATTTGCGCGTTGGTGCGGTCGACGATTACCTCGAAGCGCGCGCCAATGGGCAGCAGGTCATGAAATCAGCACTCAGCCGGGCTGGATTTCAGCGCGCGATTCGGAGCGTTTGGACGGCCCCGGCGCGGCAGACTTGCGCTAACCCCACAATTGTCGCGCTTCTCAAAGTGAATGCTTGGCAGATCCGCAAGTTGAAGAGGCAACTTCTGCCATGAGCTGTGGATTAGTAATCAGGTATCGTTTCCAAAGACGCCTGTGGTCCTGTCAAAGCCTATGTGGCCACTGAAGTCCGGCAGCCTCCCGCGCAACCTGGATTCACTGCCTTGCTGCCCTCTAGGACAAGCCCAACCGGCCCTCGTGCCTAGGGCCACTTGTAATGTGGCGCTGACCACGGGTTGCGGGTGTATCATTTGCAAGGAATTTTATCTGAGTTCGGCGTGCGAAGACCGGGGTACGAGGGATTCCGGGGAGAAGATCATCCCCCGGCCTCGATCGGAGATTACGTGACTTTTTCTGCACCCGGCGTGCGACGCAAACCGGTCGCCCTTTGCACAATCGACTGGTGTATCAAACGTTATCTCCACACCAAGGCTCGTTGGACGAGGATTAGATGGATTCGCAGAGATTAGGGCAGAGGCTGGCTTCACGCTGTCATGGATGTGGCCAGCACCTCCTCATCTTCATACTCCTGGCCCTGCCGCTCTCGGCGACCACCTATTACGTGGACTGCAACGGCAGCGACTCGAACAACGGGACTAGCATGTCCACGCCCTGGCAGACCATCGCCAAGGTCAATGGCTCGCCGCCGTTCTCGCCGGGGGATATCGTACTGTTCAAGGCTGGATGCATATGGCGGGAACAGCTGACCGTCTCGTCATCGGGCAGCCCGGCCAATCCTATCACGTTCGGCACTTACGGCACGGGGGAAGCACCAATCATCAGCGGGGCTGATTTGCTTACGCGTTGGGCCACAGAGGGGAGTCTTTACTACAGTTCTGTCTCTACCCAGCCCAATCAGGTATTTGTCGATGAGCAACGCCTCTCTGCAGTCAGCGCCAAGTCATCGCTCGTCACCGGCATGTGGTGGTGGGATTCCGCCAACAGCCGCGCCTATGTCTACGACAATCCCAGCGGGCACACCATCGAGGGCAGCCAGAGAAACTATGGAGTGTACGTCACCGACAAGTCGTATATCGCGCTTTCCGGCTTGCAGGCACAGGGTACCAACTACCGTGGACTTTACATAAACGGCGGTGACCACCTTTCAGTGACGGGGATGGTTTCGCAGTACAACTATGGAGATGGCTTTCGTTTTGATGCCCCGACCAACGCTCTTGTTACCCAAAGCACAGCCGCTTACAACGGCGCCAACGGATTCGATATTTACGCTTCTCCCGCCATCTTGATCGACCGCTCGATCGCCGCCGCCTTCTGTCCGATCTTGATCACGGACAGCTTGTCTTGATCAACGACAATTTCGACGTCGGCGCGGTGACTCCGCCGGGACAGTACCGTCTGGCTGACGACACCTACGCCGCGCTGCTCGACCGGCTAGCCCGGTGCGATTTCGCGGGAATGTCCGCCGAATTGCAGTCGGAGATCCTGTCGTTCTACAGCGATCCGGCCGCACCTTACGCCAGCCGGCAGGATCGTAAAGCCAGGGACAGAATCCAAAACGAACTCCAGCATTTGAGGGCAGCACGGTTGGCGAGTGAACCCGCGGAAGCTCCTTAAAAGGAGAACAACTTCGGGTTTTTTGGGGCGTAAAATCGCTTCTCACAAGTGACCCATAGCCGGTGCAACCCTCCCCCTTCTTGCCAGCGATTTGAGACCTTCGTCACGCTCCAGCCGCTTAGCTCCAGCATTTCAATCCCTCGCTGTTTTCAACCCCCGCACGAGGCAAAAACTCTCTCCGGATAGCGGCACCACGAATGTCGTTCATTCCGCCCACTTCTCCCACCGCGACCTTGTCCACCCCCTGAAAGTGCTCCAGGCAGGTCCGGCACGCAACCAGGCGCACTCCCATTCCCTGAAGCAGCATGAGACCCAGCAACGCGGGCGACCATTCGCATACGAGCTTTACTTCGTTCATGTAAGAGCGGTCGTTGGTTGAGCGGACTGGCCTTCGAGCGCATGCAGGAACCGATCGAACATTTCCACGCCGAACTGGCGATCGGTCAGGGTCCACTCGGCCAAGGCCTTCAGTGCGCCTGCTGGGAGCGCTTTCGGGCCCTCTCGAATTCGTCCCCTGGGAACCAGTCGACGCCCACCGAAGGCTGCGCGGCGCGCCAGCCGAGTGCGAATGCGACCTGGGCGATGCGTGCATTAGCGCGGAAATCCATCTCCGGATGGTACTTGTCGCTGGGTTGATGATAGCGGTGCGCGACGTAGTCCTTGGCCTGGGCCTCTCCCCAGGATTCCTCGTGCCCAATGAACTTGTTTCCTGATGCCACCGAGAATGCTGGCACCCCGACTCGCGCCAGGCTGAAGTGATCCGAGCGGTAGTAGTAGCCGGCCTCCGGGAAGGGATCGGGCTTGATGGACATGCCAAATGCGCGCGCGACTTGCTCGACCTCGGGGTAGAACGTGGTGCGCTCGGCGCCGGAAACTTGTAACTCCTCGGGCACGCCGACGGGCATGATGAACAATCCCTCGAAGTTTAGATCGAGTACGATGTCGCGCGCCGGGAGCGGCGGATGCTCGCCCAAATACTGCGACCCGAGCAGGCCCTGCTCTTCGGCCTCCACGGTGGCGAACACGACGCTGCGCGCGGGAGGCGACGCGGCGAACACGCGCGCCACCTCCAGCAACATGGCAACCCCGGTGGCATTGTCGATCGCTCCGTTGAAGATGTTGTCGCCGGCCTTACCAGGCACGACCCCGAAATGATCGTGGTGGGCGGTGTAGAGCACTGCTTCGCGGGCCCGCGCTGGATCGCCGCCTTGGAGACGCGCGATGACATTTTGTCCATCAAACTGCCGCACGCTGCTGACGATGTGCGCCTTCAGTGTGGCGCCCAGCGGCAGGGGACGAAAACCCCGCTGGTGCATCTGCTCCATAACTTTCTCGATGTCGAGCCCGGACGATGCAAACAGCTTGCGCGCGACGTCAAAGGTGATCCACGACCTTACTTGCAGCTTTGGCTTGGGATCATCCCGCAGAAACGCTTGCTCCGCGCCCCATCCGCGGCTGAGCACCGTCCAGGGATAGCTCGCCATTTGCGTCTGGTGGATCAGGATGGCGCCCACCGCCCCCTGACGCGCCGCCTCTTCATATTTGTAAGTCCAGCGCCCGTAGTAGGTGAGCGCCTTGCCCTTGAAAAACGACTCGTCGGTCGCCGGCAGCGGCGAAGGCGGCTCGTTGACAAACATCAGCACCACCTTGCCCTTCACGTCCGCGCCGGCGTAGTCGTTCCACTTGTACTCGGGCGCGTTGATGCCGTAGCCGACGAACACGACGGGCGCCTCCACGTCGGCCTCCGGCGCAAGTGTCTGGTTGGTGACGATATAATCCTCGCCGCCGCGCAGCATCTGCGTGTTACCGTTCTTGGCGGTAAGCGTGAACGTCGTCTGCGGAAGGGTGCGGAGATTGACCATCGGCACGGTCTGGAAATAGCTACCGTTGTCACCGAAGGGCTCCAGGCCATAGAGTGCAAATTGGGTGGCTACGTATTCGGCGGCAAGCTTGCCTCCGCGCTGGCCGGGACCGCGCCCTTCCAGCAGGTCGCTGGCGAGGAAGCGAACATGCGCGCGGATCTTGCCGGGATCGATCGCCCGCAGGGATTGTTCCGCAGCGGCCGTCAGGCCCGGGACGTTCGGGGTGGGTGGCATCTCCGGGCTCGGCTGCTGCGCGTTGAGGCCAAGAACCAGGATAACGAGCACTAACACGAGCAGGCGCATGGAGCTCTCCCTGCCGCAAGGGATGATTCCGTTTTGGTCGGTTCCGACAGCATTCGACAATCATCTCTTGCTATTGCCGGAAATCGGCAGCCAGCAGACATCGAGGGGATAGGGGTCACGATTTCGAATTCTGTTGCAAAACACTGCTTTCTACGGCGGCACGCCCAAGCGACGCATCAGGTCGGTATAGCGGGGATCGGAGCGGATAGTGGCGAAGTCACAACCGCGGATAAACGAAGGCATGAGGGGGTCCTGTTCGCGATAGGCCTTTTCGAGCCACTCGAACGCCTTGTCCTTTTCTCCCATGTCTGCGTACAACCCTCCGATATAGTAAGGCTTGGTCTCGGCAATGCGCGTGACAGAAGTATGCGCACGGATTAATGACTTCAACAGCGCCTCGCGGCTGGAGCCATCGAGAATACCCACAAGCCTGGAATCTGACTTCATGATCTCTTCCCTGGCTCGCTGGTAGTCTCCACTGCAGAGGAAGGAGAACCCAAGATAGAGGTGGGCGACGCCAAAATTGGGGTCGAGCTCGAGTGCCTTGCGATATTGTTCCACCCCTTCCTGTTCGCGGCGGGCCACATACAAGACATAGCCGTAGTTGGTGATGATGATGGTTGAAAGCGGATCGATTTCCAGGGCCTGCTTGAACTCGCGGATCGCTTCGTCCATCCGGCCGAGACTAACCAGCAGACTTAATGCGTAGAAATAGTGCGCAGTGGAGTATCCCGGCTTGAGTTCGATGGCGCGCTTGAATTCTTTTTCAGCTTCCTCCCAGCGGCGTTGTTCCGCCAAAACGTAGGCGAAAGATGTATGCGCCTCGGCCGAGTCGGGTGCAAGCTGAAGAGCTCGTGCAGCGGCTTCTTGCGCCTTGGGTAAGGCTTCCTGCGATGAGTAGACACCGTACCCGGTGCTGACTCCGTAGGCGTCCGCGAGACCTACGTAAGCCAAGGCGTAATTGGGATCTTTGTCCACCGCGCGCTGAAAGTACTCCACGCTCTGGCGCAGATCGCCCGCGGTTCTCTTGTTCCAGTGAAAACGTCCTTTGAGATAGAGCTCATAAGCTTCCGAGTTCCCGGTGCTAGCGCTAGCGAGAGTCTTCGTTTGTTCGCCTGTCAGCCTGGACCGCAGCTTCGCTGAGATATCTCGCGCGATCTCCCCTTGCAGGCCGGAAACGTCCGCCAGTTTGCGCGTGTATTGCTCACCCCAGATCTGCGACCCGTCGCTCACCCGGACCAGGTCCGCCTGAATGTTGATCTCGTCTCCGCGCTGCTTCACGTTTCCAGTCAGTACCGCGGCCACGTTGAGCGCCTGCCCAATCTGCCGCGGGTCGTCCTGCTTGCCTTTGAAGCGGAAGACGGTGCTGCGTGCCATGACCCGCATCTGCGGCAGTTGCGACAAGCTGTTGATCACGCCCTCGGTGATGCCATCGCTCAGGTACTCGGTATTGGGATCTGCGCTGGCGTTGACGAACGGCAAGACGGCGAGCGAGTCGATCTGTCCGCTCGCGCGCCCGCGCATGACGATCACCGCCGCCACTGCGGCGGCAAGAACTACCACAGCGGCCACAAGGGCAACCCAGCGCTTGGGCAATTTCGACGCCGCAGCTCCTACGGCTTCCGTGGCACTTGTTGGAGATATTTGAATCCGTCCCGCGCTGCTGCTCGCCCCTGGGGGCCCCGGTTCCGCGGCAACGGCGACGGCGGACGAGCGTCCCGATTCGGCATCGCGCTTCAGCCGCTTAAGTTCGGCGCGCAGGTCGGAAGCACTCTGGTAGCGCAGGTCGCGATCTTTCTCCATCGCGCGGCTGATAACCTCTTCGAGCTTCACGGGAAGGCCAGGGTTTAAGCGCACCGGGGCAACTGGCATGCGGTTCAGGATGGCCTCAAAGATCACTCCCGAAGTGTCTCCTAGAAAGGGCAGAACGCCTGTTGCCATTTCATAAAGCACCACGCCAAAGGAGAAAAGGTCAGTGCGCGCATCCAGTTCCTTGCCACGGACCTGCTCGGGCGACATGTAGGCAACCGTACCCAGAGTGCTACCGGGACTGGTCAGATGCTCGTGACTTACGGCTGTCGCGGCGGTGGCGTCCACTCCCACGGCTTGCGCTTTGGGCTTCAAGACCTTGGCCAGCCCGAAATCCAGCACCTTGGCTTGCCCGCGCTTGGTGATGAAGATGTTGGCCGGCTTGATGTCGCGGTGAATGATGCCATGGCTGTGCGCCGCATCTAGCGCGTCGGCAATCTGGATGCCGACGTCGAGCAGGGTCTCGGTGTCCATCGGCCGCCCCGTGATGCGGTGCTTCAACGTCTCGCCGTCGAGGAACTGCATGGCGATAAAAGGCTGGCCGTCGTGTTGTCCGATTTCGTAGATCGTGCAGATGTTGGGGTGGTCGAGCGCCGATGCCGACTGGGCTTCGCGTCGGAACCGTTCCAGGGTCTGCTCGTCGCGGGCCACGTCTTCGGGTAGGAACTTCAGAGCGACAAAACGATGGAGGGTCGTGTCCTCGGCCTTGTAAACCACACCCATCCCGCCGCCGCCCAGCTTCTCGACGATGCGGTAATGCGAAATGGTCTGGCCGATCACGGCGTAGGCGCCCACACCTAAATGCACGCGCATGTTAGTCGGCACGGCTCGACAAAGTCAACGAGGGGCTCTCATGGCGAACGGCATTGTTTTTGTTGGAGTTACCTGCGGGTGAGGTTTTTTGGGACGCTCTAAGAACGGTCTTTCGTAGCTCCAGCATTTCAATTCCTGGCTGTTCTTAATATCTTTGTGTATCCATCCTCATGGCCTTCTGGGTATGGATTTCGAAAGACGTCGAACTAGTGGGAACCGGAGGCGGGCGGTGACGCGGGCTTCTCCGGGTACAGGCGGTCAAACTCCGGCTCGTCATGAAGAAGGATGAGGTCCGGGTCGCGGCGAGCCCACACCGAGTCCCTAAAGCCCGCTTCCCAGGCTTTGCTCAGGGCATCCAGGGCCTCCGGCTTTCTTTTCAGGCCGCAGTACACACAAGCTGCATTGTAAAGAATCGAGGCTTCGTTGGCGCGCAAGGTAACAGCCAGATTGAGTTCGCGCAAGGCGTCGTCCGGCCGTCCCAAGTAGGCGTAGTCGGCGCCCAGCAGGATGCGCGCCCGCGCGTCTTCGGGCACCTGTTTCAAGTGGTTTTCGAACGCCGCCATCCTTCGCTGGGTCATGTTCCGCTTGGCTTCTTCTTTGCCAATGGCGCCGAGAGCGTTCGTGATGGGCACATAAGCGTTGTAGTCCTCACCGCTCGCTTCGATGGCGGCTTCCGAAACGTCCAGAATTTCCTGGTAGCGTCCCGCGGCGAACAGGGCGCGGCAGAGCAGGTAATAGGCACCCTCGCAGTCGCGCTTGCGCTCGATGGCCTTCTTGACCATGCGCACGGCTTCGTCATGGAGTTCGGCTGCGTAGAGGACCCAGGCCTGGCTGACCTGCACCTCGGGCAGGTCCCAGCGCAGAGCCACGGCCTTGCCGGAGGCCTCCCGCGCGCGTTCCACCCACACCTGATCGCGGCTGTAGTTGCAGTAGAACATGGCGCAGGCGTTGGCGCAGGCGGCGTAGGCAAGGGCGAAGCTGGGGTCAATGGCCACCGCGTTTTCGAACATCTGCAGGGCGAACTCGAGGTCCTGGCGGGTCTGGCGCCGCGCGTAGCGCTTGCCGCGCAGGTAGAGGTCGTAGGCCTGCAGATTTTCCGTGGGCTTGACGGCCAAGGCCTCGAGTTCCTCCGGGGAAAGCGTCACGCGTAGGGCCTCGGCGATCTTGCGGGCCATTTCGTCCTGAACTTCGAAAACGTCCTTCATCTCGCGGTCGAAGCGCTCCGACCAGAGCGGAAAATCGGTGCGCGTATCCAGGAGTTGGGCGTTGATGCGAAGGCGGGCACCGGCGCGGCGCAAGGTGCCAGTAAGGACATAGGCTGCACCGATCTGCTGGAAGACCTGCGCCGGAGTCACCGGCTTGTCCCGGAAGGCCAGCACGGTGGGGCGCGAAAAGATGTTCAGTCCCCGAATCTTGGAGAGCTCGGTGATGACATCCTCGGTGATGCCGTCGCGTAGGTATTCGTCTTCCTTGGCGCCGCTTAGGTTTTCAAAATAGAGAACGGCCACGGATTTTCCCGTTTGCTTCTGGACGCCGGGATCCGAATCGGTCTTCTCCTTCGCGCGCCGTTTGCTGGATTCGAGGTCGCGCTTGAGGCGGGCGAGGTCGGTTTTCAGCTCAGTGGCCGTCTGGCAGCGCAGATTGCGGTCCTTCTCCAGGGTCTTCTCCAGGATGCGCACAAAATCGGCGGGCAGCATGGGATTCAGCACGGCAGCCGGCCTGGGGTCGCGGTTCAGGATGGCGTCGAAGATGACGGCCGAGGTGTCTCCCTGAAAGGGGAGCGTTCCGGTGGCCATCTGGTAGAGCACCGTGCCGGTGGAAAACAGGTCCGTCCGAGCGTCCACGAGCTGCCCGCGGGCCTGCTCCGGCGACATGTAGGAGACCGTGCCGACGGCCGCGCCCGGTGAAGTGAGTTCGTTGCTGAAGACCAGGGTCTCCCCCTGCTCAGCCGAATCTCCCTGCGCGATCTCGCCATGGCTCATCTTCGCCAGGCCGAAGTCCAGAATCTTCACCTGTCCGCGCTCAGTAAGAAAGAGATTCGCCGGCTTGATGTCCCGGTGCACGATCCCCTTGGAGTGGGCCGATTCGAGGGCATCGGCGATCTGGATGGCCAGTGGCAGCAGCTTGTCCATTTCCACGGGCTGCCGGCTCATCTTCTGCGCCAGGGTCTCCCCCTCTAGCAGCTCCATGACGATGAAGTGCCGGCGTTCGTGATGCTCAATCGCGTGGATGGTGCAGATGTTGGGGTGATTGAGGGAGGAAGCGGAGCGCGCCTCGCGCTGGAATCGCTCAAGTAACTGGCTGTCCTGGGCCATTTCAGGAGGAAGAAACTTCAGGGCCACGCGGCGGCCGAGCTGGGAGTCCTGGGCTTCGTACACCACACCCATGCCACCCGAGCCCAGTTTGCGGAGAATCTTGTAATGCACGAAGGACTGGCCGATGAGGGCATCCTGGTTCATATTAGCCGGTTGATAGTATGCGGCGAAGTGGGTGCCGTCAAGGAGACCTGCGGGGCACCTCCGACCTTTTCTCAGCATGCTGCTGCATCCCGAAAAAGTCCGGTTGCCACGTTTGAACAAAGCCGCCCGGCGGCGGACGCTCCGCCTGCCATACTCCCCAACGCGATGAGTCATGATCGAGTAGCTACCTCGATTCAGTTTCCCCCTGATGTGATTAACTAATCCCTTCTTGAGTCAAAGAACATCCTTTCCTTAGCTCCAGCATTTCACTTCCTCCCTGTTTTCAACCTCCACGCGAAGCCAAAACTCCCTCCGGATAGCGGCAGTAGGTGTGTGAATCACGGGAGCGATCCCTTGGGTCGGTTAGAGCCCACGGGGTCACTTTCCGTACGCCTCACACGCCTCAATTCACAACAAGGAGCTTACCAATGTCAGAAATCACCCGATTGCCCAACACTCCGGTCTCGAATGAGACCGGGTTTCTCAACCACAACTGGAGGTCGATTCGCTTGTTCTTCGACAAACGTGCTTTCGAGTCAAAGCTCGAACGCATTCTTCGGGCCGCCGCCGGTCACGAAGGGAACTCGTTGCCAGCGGGCGATTACGAGTACGAGTTGCTCAGCACTGAAGCAGACAAGGTCGTCGCCGAGTTCGCCGATCGCTGGGGACTCGACGTTGACCTGCTTAGGGCGCGGATTCCCGGACTGGCCAAACTGGAGGGACTCGCAGTTCCTCCACCGACGAAGAACTATGCCCGGCTAGCATGCCTCGCCATGGTCGCCGTCCCCCTGGTGCTCTTCCTCATGGGAGCAGTGGTCGGCTTATTCAACGTCGGATTCCACCTGGTAGGAGGGCGATAGCCATGGCACTCATTGCGCTTATCGCCGCTGCGGAAGCAACGCTTTTCTCCGCTTCCCAGGCCAAACGGTGCCACGCCCGGAGACAGCAGGTGCTGATGGGCAACGCCGTGGACTCGCTCCGTGCTCTGCCGCTTGTGGATGAATACCTCAAGCGGAAGACCGCCGGGGCAAGCAGAGTCCAGGTCTTCGTTGCTTCGAAACTCGCAGAAGTCTGTCGCCTAGCAGTTCACACACGGTCGTTCGAATATCTGCTCTTGCACCTGATCCGAACGGCCGCCCATAAACGTCGTCAAAAGCTTTCCATTTCAAACTTGGGGGTAACTCTATGAACTTCACTCCGTCTATGAAAGGGGCGTTTGCCTCTGGTTTTCTTTTGTGGGTACTCCTCTGGGCTGCGTTGTTCAAGGCTGATGAGATCGCCGCAGCCGGCGGCTTCCAGCGCTGGGTCAGCTCGGAGCGATGCCTTCACTGGATCCGCAACCACAAGAGCACTTCCCTCCTGGGAACAGAGCTCTTCAACTACGGCACCCACGGGATAAGCGACCCGCTGGGGGTCACCTTTGCCCTGGCCGGGACGTTGGTCAACGTGCTTGTGATCTTCCTGCTGCTTCCCATGCGGGAAAGAGCAAAGCGAGGCCGTACGGCGCTCAACCTACAGCCTTAACTCACACTCAGCACGTAATCGTGATCAGGGCGGCTTCCCCAAGCCGCCTTTTTCATTTCTGGAGCAAGTAACGCTTCACGTCAGTTCCACTCACTTCACACACGAACCAACAGGAGATCTTTATGTCGAACTTGCAAAACAATCTGAGCACGCCAGAGTTGATCGAGCAAGTGATCGGTTCTGGTCTCTTCTCTTTTGACGATGAGTCCTATTTTAGTTGGCAAGGCTGTGAGCATTGCGCAGACGGACTCGGAGCAGAGGTTTACGACCTACACGGTTACCGCAGCCTGGAAGACAGAGAGCTGTTCGAATTCCATGTCTGCGGTGACTGCATTAACAACCAGTATTACGGAGGAAACTGACATGCGTAAAACGATAACGCTGTACGGGGAAATGGCAGGCACTATCTGGATGCCTGCCGTTGAATGCACCAAGGAATTCCGCCTCGAACTAACGCGTATTCCACGCCACAGCACCACTCGCACCTACCCGGGCATTGCGCCGCGATCCATGGAGATCACGTGCCTGCGTGATGCCCTGCTCCACCTGACAAACGATGGCGATTTCCAGTCCTGCGGCATTACTTGGGCAGTGCTGGAGGTCTCCCATTACCTCGGAGATGAAGCCCACGGCGCCCGTACCGTCAAGACCCGGACGCGAGTGTGGGAACTGCGCGGTAAGGGTCCAGACGCTGATTGTTTCACGGCTGTTCAACTCAACGACAACGGAGGACACCATGCTTAAGAATGTAACGTTCACAGTCACACTCATGATGAAAGCGAAGAACGAGCAAGAAGCAATAGCCATCGCTCGCTCGATCTTGGGCCAACGGCTGGAAGATGCGGTGGAGGGTGAGCCCGAATCCGATGGGACAGAGCTCAAAGGATTCGAGATTGTTCACGTCAGGAAGGGCGCTCGCAACCGCGCAGCCGATCTCTTCAACGCACTGGGCGGTCCTTGCCATTACGACAACGCCATTCTCGCTTTCGAGAAGCTGGTCGCGGAGTATGCACCCGCCGCTACCGGGGAAGACATTCTCGGAATCATGGTGCGGGCTTATCGTTCCGCCAAGGCTGGCGGAACTCTGGGCACTCTAGTCAACCGCGACGGCGAAATGTGGAAGGAGGGCGAGCGATGAGGCACACCATCGAGCAGCTAGAGCGCATGCTCGCCAGCAAGACCGTTCAGAGCTCGCCCAGGCTGAGGGGCGCTGTACGGAGAACGACTCGCGCACCTGAAGCGAGGCTAACGGTCACATCAATGAAACGTAACATCAACCAACAAAATTGGAGGTCCCAATGAAACGCTCAGAAAGAGCAAGTCTTCGCCAGCAAATCAGCAGCCTGCTTGCATATCAATACGCGGACAGATCGTTGCGCCGGTTCGATGATGTCGTGTCACTGTGCGAGTACGTCTCGCGACATTACGATTTCGAGCTGACCTTGGCGGAAGGTCGTAATATCTGGAGACGATTGGAGCGTATTCCACGGAGGGCACAATGAAAAAGCCGAAAGTTGTCATCACCCTGGATGGCGGTATCGTACAGGACATTCTGTGTGACGTGCCGATTGATGCCATAGTCATCGATTACGATGTCGAGGGTATCGAAAAAGACCGCCTTACACAAATCCCACAAACTCCGGACGCCAGTATGGAACCGGCCTACACAGTTGAAGAAGTAGTGGAAGTAATGCCGAAGCGCGTCGCGGAGCTATTTCGCGTCGTGAGGGAGGAGAACAAATGATGGATAACCACACAACATTGCGATCCGCAATTGATAACTGTTCAGTCTGCGAGAGTTCTCGTCTCGTACCTGATCCCAAGCAGGAGGGTGAGATCTATCAAGGAAACATCCCATGCCCCAACTGTTCACAACTCACTGACGAACGCCGAGCTTTTTATCTTGAATGCCGTGGTTCGACTTGCCCCTTCTGTTTCAGTACCGACATCAGGGGCAGTCAGAACGTGGAAGTAGGCGACGGGTACGCATGGCAGGAAATCGACTGCTACGCATGCAATAGGACGTGGAGGGACGACTACACTCTAACCGGAATCACTCTGGACAGCGGTTCTGGGGAGTGAGGCAATCGGGCTAACTAGCCCATGGAGGAACTTTATGAGTCTATCGTTTAGGCCAGTGCGTGAGGAATGGGGTGAGGCCTGTTCCTGCTTTATTGATGCCGATGAAGTCGTCAGGCTTCTCCGAAGGGTCTCCGAAGTCCTGGGTATCCCCTCGGAGCACCACAACTACGCGGACAATGTCAGTGTGTGGATCGAGGACGGGAACAAGCTGCTCGACTACCTCGAAAGCCGACGTTTCACTCCGCACAATGTGGCTGCGTTAATCGGGCTAAAGGCAGAAGCCCTCAAGCCTTTAATCGGCAACATGAAAGCGTTATCCCGCAAGTGGCGTAGGGCTATTGGCTCCCGCGGAGAACTCCACTTCTACGTGGATGCCTTCTAGGTCCCGAACCTTGGGGCAATGACGGAAACAATCCAGCAGCTCCCACCGCAAGACCAACACCCAGCCGCTCGAATCTGCTTCAAGTAACTCTTCCCACCAGCTCCTAGCAACCACCCTCTTTGCCGGATATCGGCTGCCCAATCGGCACCTCACTGTCGGCAACAGTCACCCCGTGAACTTGCTGGATCCGCCTGCGTGCTGAGCACAAGTAGGACCGGGCATTCGCTCGGCCCGAACAATACAGGCCCGGAATCGGCGACGGTTCCGGGCCTTTTCTATGCGGTCAATCCCACAATTGGAGGACTTACCATGCGTCACGTATTCACCAACTCGGAAATCCCACATCTTTGGGCGCATCAGTCGCAGGACGAAGCGCGCAACTCCACAGGAACTTTATATTTTGACGGGCCGATTATCTACAGTTATGGCTCTCACTTCCCTATCGCTCGCCATGTTACCAATGAACGCGGCGAGCGGGCGATTCTGTTCACTACCGCCCACCATTCCGTTACCACTTCCGGTCACTGTTCGGCCGTGGCGAGTGCCATCCCGTCGGGTGTCCCAGTGTTCCGTGTGCCCCACGTACGGAATAGCTGGGGTGACCTACCGAACCACGCCGACAACGTAGAGAGCTATGTTCGGCGTATCTCGGAACTGCTCGGCAAGGCGAAGCGTGCTCGTGTACATCGTGACTGGTATCAGCGGGAAGCGCTCGGGCTGCGTGAACAGTTGCAGGGCTATGTGGCGTTCTTCGACCTGAGCGATGTCGCTGTCCCTGAAAGCGACGAGCTTGATGCACTGCAATCATGGATTGCGGGGCACGAAAAAGAAGAACGGCAACGCCGAGAAGAGGCGGCACGGCTCGCTGAGGAAGAACACCGCAGAGAGCAGGCAGATCGAATCCAGCGGTTCCGGGCTGGTGATCCCAACGTCAGTTACATCCCCGGCGTCTCACCCATGCTTCGCATCGTCGGTGACGAAGTGCAGACCTCGCTGGGAGCACGCTTCCCTGTATCGCATGCTCTACGGGCGCTGACCTTCGTTCGCAGGGTACGAGAGTCGGGCCAGGAGTACGTCCACAACGGCCACACAATCCATCTTGGACATTACGTTATCGACCGCATTGAACCGGACGGCACGGTTCACGCCGGCTGCCACGTGGTGAAGTGGGAAGAGATCGAACACATCACCCCACAGCTCGACTGCTCGGTGCAGTCACAGGCATGAGTAGCCCAACACAGCCATTCTGGCCCCGCCAGAAACGCCCTTCCCCTGAACGCCCTTATCTAGCCCTAGTAACAACTGACTGTCAGTATTGAACGGCCGAGGCGACGCTATGCCGCCCGTTGTCTTTCCTGTCCCAAATCACTCACCACTCGAAAGGAGACCATCATGTCAACCGTCTACGAAGTCATCACTCAACGAATCATCCAACAACTCGAATCTGGAACGGCCCCCTGGCACAAGCCATGGAAAGCCCGCGGAAGAGGTGCTCTCCCGCGGAATCTGATCACCGGTCACGAATACCGGGGCATAAATCTCTGGGTTCTAATGAGTTGCGGGTGCAACTCTCCGTATTGGCTCACGTTCCGCCAAGCTCGAGAACTGGGCGGGCACGTGCGCCAAGGCGAGACTGGCTTTCCGGTTGTCTACTGGAAGTTTGGAACACGTGAGATCCAGGACAGGGATGAGATCATCGAGAAGAAGTCCGTGCTTTGTCGCTACTACACGGTCTTCAACCTCGAGCAGTGCGAGGGCATAACCAGTCCAGAGAAATACCCAGAACCAACGCCGGATCTCGATCCCATCGAGGCTTGCGCGAACATCGTGGACGGATGGGCCACCAAGCCGAGCATTCAGCACGGTGGAGATCGGGCCAGCTATCACAAGCTCCAGGATTGCATCCGGATGCCGATGATGGCTGACTTCGACCATGGCGCGGCCTACTACTCCACGCTCTTCCACGAGCTCACCCATTCCACCGGTCATCCAAGCCGGCTGAATCGTTCAACGCTCATGGACGCGGAGTCGTTCGGAGACGAGAACTACAGCCGCGAAGAGCTCATTGCGGAGCTGGGGGCTGCGTTCCTGTGCGGAATCACCGGCATCGAGAACAAGACCATCAACAACAGCAGCTCGTATCTGCAGTCCTGGCTGCAGGTTCTCCGGAGCGACTCCCGACTCGTACTTGTAGCCGCCGGCCAGGCCCAGAAGGCAGTCGATTTGATCCTCAGCAGACCCGCTCGTAGCGACGCTGACCAACAGCCTGCTGGCTAAATCAGGTGAGGGCGTTCGTCAAAGTCCTCATGCATGCCCTCCCCTTCTCTCTGACGCGCCCGTTGTCCGCCAACACTACCCTGCACCAGCGCGGCCCGTTCGCGGTGATGACTCTCTTCACCAGATTGACTTCTTTGTTCATGGTGAAAAGAGTACCACCAGCGGTACCACATGTATATAAGTAATTGAAAATAAACGAGCTGGCGGAGAGAGTGGGATTCGAACCCACGATACGGTTACCCGTATACACGCTTTCCAAGCGTGCGCCTTCAGCCACTCGGCCATCTCTCCGGACACGAATTAGCGGCAGGACCAGGCGGGCTTTCGGCAGCCTCTTCGATTGTAGGGCCGCGGGAGCAGGGCCGCAACTTGAGGCGTTTAGCGGGCGTGCAGTGCTCGGAATTCCGCCCACGGTGCCCCTACCAGTGGGCGCGGATGCGATACTTCAGTACCGAAGAGCCATTTGCGGCGACGGGAACGTTGAATTGCGCGGCCCATGCGGCGGTCTTGGTGTACTTGTAAGTAGACGAAAGCATCTCCCAGTCGCCACCGATAGGCTCGTTGACCTCAACGGTCACCGGCCCGTCTTTGTGGTTGCGCAAGGTGATTTCAAACTCCATCTCCCAGGTGTGGGTATCGATTCGCTTGTAATCGGTCTGCTTGCGCTCGCTGACGACATCGAAGGCGTTGCCGATGTGGAGGCTGATCGTCTCGTCCTTTGGCGTGTGCGCGATGCGGTCTTCGCCGACGAACAGAATGCCGCCCTTTGAGTCCTTCTGATACACGCGGAAGTTGCCGGCCGGCAGCGGAATGCCCAAGCCGGTCTTCTGCTCGTTCTTGAATTTGTAGAAGACCATTACGGGATCTTTTTGCGGCGAGCCGGGACTCATCGAATTGCGGTAGTAGAAATTCTGGCCGTTCACGACGAAGACCTTGTCCACCGGAACGCCGCTCCCCTGCAGCAGCAGGCTGATCTGCTTGGTTTCTTTGTCCTCCACGGAGGTCTTTCTGCCGAGCGTGTAGAGGTGGTATTCGCTGAAATTTTCCTGCGCGAATTGCGGCGCTGCGGCGGCTCCGGCACTGGCACCGGTAACCTGCATCCTCATGGCCTTCTCCGGAACGGGAAGCCTATTCACGTCGCCGGCCACGAGTTGCAGGCGCGCATTGCGGAATGCGGTGCCGCTTTTATTCGTGACCGTGACCCAGCCGTCCAGATCGGCGGATTTGTCGTCGCGGGCCACGGTCAGCACGTAATCCGCATTCCACGACAAATCCGATGCCAGATACGAAGTTTCTACCTGCTGCCGCTGCGATCCCGAATTTTCCAGCGACATCAACAGCGTGGGACGGTCGTAAAGGTTCGGGGGAACCTCCGGAAAGCGATAGCTTTGCCCGTACAGTCCGGTGACGATGTCGTTGCCGATTTTCCACACCTGCTGGTTGTTGTTGTTGTTGGCGAGCAGCGTGGCCTTGGTCTCTTCCCGCTTGAGGGCGCCGTTGTTATCCGTGTAAAGCCGAACCAGCGTGATTTCTTTTCCGACGTATTTGTTCAGGAGCTTGTTGGGGTCGAGCAGATCGTACTCGTAATTCTGCTCGATGACTCCCAGCTTGTCGGGTTCGTTGACCGAGCGCAAGTGCACGGTTGCTGGGTTGACGGTGGCGGCGATGTCCATCAGCTTGAGGCGAAAAGTCCCGCGCGGCAGGCTCAATTGGCGAACGTCGCGGACCAGAGCGATATTCGAGTTGTAGACGGTCACCGCCAGGTCGGTCTGGTCGTTAAGGCTGGTGCTCTGCTCGCGAGCGCCGTCGGCAGCGCGGCTCTCTTGCGGCGATGGTGCCCTTGGCGCAGGGGCGGCGGGGAAGGCGAGCCCCGCGCCAATCAGAATTGCCACTGGAATTGCCACGCGCCAAGACAAGGGCGAGCGGATGGATCGGAAGGTGAAGGTCATGTCGCTTTCCTCGGTCGAATCTTTCTTTAGCGTAAGAACGGAGCAGTCCGGAGTTCTTGCAGCGAGGAGTAGCGCGACGGAGCGAGAGATCGGACCAGCAAGACCGCGCGATTGGGCTCAGTCTTCGCCCTCGTGCAACTGCTGCGCCAGGTAGTTCTCGATCCCGACCTCTTCGATGGCGTGCAGTTGCGCTTCGAGGTGGTCGATGTGCTCTTCCTCTTCGACCAGGATCTCCTCCAGCAGCTCGCGCGAACCGTTGTCCTTGGCGGCGACGCAGGTGTTGATGCCGGCGTTCAGGCGCTTTACCGCGTCGAGCTCGAGCTGCAGGTCGTTCTGGAACTGCTGCTTGACGTTCTGCCCGATGTTGATCTTGAAGTAGGCGCTCATGTTGGGGGTGCCGTCGAGCAGGAGGATGCGCTCCATCACGATCTCGGCGTGCTTCATCTCGCCGATGGATTCCTTCTTGGTCTCATCTGCCAGGCAATGGTAGCCCCAGTTCGCGCACATTTCGGCGTGCAGGAAATACTGGTTGATAGCCGTCAGCTCGGCCTTCAGCACTTCGTTGAGCACAACGATAACCTTCGCATCACCTTTCACGATAGCTCACTCCGTTCAGGGAATTTCAACCGGCAAGGATACCAGAGCGCGAGCCGATGTGGGCGGCCCGCAGGAGGCAAGATACCCAAAGACGCCGGCGCTACAAGCTGGCTATTTCCCGTGCGTCCGCCCGAGCGCTGTCTCCAGCGCACGGCGCGTGAACACCGTAGCCAGATGGCGGCGGTAATCGGGCGAGGCAAAAGTATCGCCCAGGGCTTCGATGCCGTCGGCCGCGTGCCGGGAAGCGTCAGCGATCGCGGTGGCCGGCTTTCCGCGCAGGGCATTCTCGACCGCAGTCGCTCGGTACGGCATTCCCGAAACGCCGGTGATGCCAATCGCAACCGACTCGATGGTGTTTCCCTGCTTCCGTACGACGGCGGCCACGCCGACCACGGCGTATCCCGAGGCAGGGTGAGCGAATTTCTTGTACGCCACACCCGCGCCCGTGGTCTTGGGCACGCGCACTTCGGTGATGATTTCATTCGCGCTCAGCGCCGTGGTGAACATCCCGGTGAAGAATTCGCGCGCCGGGATGACGTGTTCGCCGGTGCGGCTGAGGGTAACGATCTCGGCGTCGAGCGCCAGGATAGCCGCCGGGTAATCGGCGTTGGGATGCGCCTGAGCCAGGCTTCCGCCGATGGTGCCGCGGTTACGCACCTGCACATCGCCGATAGAATCCGCAGCCTCGGCCAGCAGCGGTGACATCCGCTGCAGCAACTCCGACGATGCCACGGCAGCATGCGGTGTGAGCGCGCCGATGGCCACGTGGCCGCCAGTGTCGCGGATGTAGTCCAGGTCGGGAATGCGGCCCAGGTCGATGAGCGCCGGCGGGGTGGCCAGGCGCAGCTTCATGGCCGGAAGCAGGCTGTGACCGCCGGCCAGCAGTTTGGCCTCGGGATTGGACTCAAGCAGCGCCAGCGCCTCGTTCAAGGTGCGGGGAGACTCGTAGCTGAAAGCCGCCGGGATCATGCCGTCCTCCTTGCCCGATGCTGGGCGCGAGCTCTCTTGCCCGCCGGACTCGGAGTCTGAGCGTTCTGGATGGCGCGCCAGACCTTCTCCGGCTTCAAGGGCATGTCGATGTGCTTGATACCGAGCGGCGAGAGCGCATCGCACACCGCGTTGACCACCGCCGGGCAGGACCCGATGGTGCCGGCTTCGCCCACGCCCTTCACGCCCATCGGGTTCACGGGTGAGGGCGTCACCGTGCGGTCGAGCACGAATTGCGGCTGGTGCACCGCCTTGGGCAGGGCGTAGTCCATGAGCGAGCCGGTGACAAGTTGGCCATCCTCGTTGTAGATGACCTCCTCGTAGAGCGCCTGCGCCAGGCCCTGCACAATGCCGCCGTGGATCTGACCCTCCACCAGCAGCGGATTGATGACGTTGCCGCAGTCGTCCACGGCTACGTACTTCTCGATCTTGGTTTCGCCGGTCTCGGGGTCAACCTCCACCGAGCAGATGTGCGCGCCGAAGGGATACGTGAAATTCGACGGCTCGAAGAAGTGCGTCGCCTCAAGCCCAGGTTCCATCCCCGGCGGCAGCGTGCGCGCCATGTAAGCCGCCGACACGACCTCGCCGAAGCCCACGGACTTCTTCTTGTCCTTGGTAGTGATCTTGCCGCCGGCGAAGGCTAGCTCGTCGGGTTTGACGCCTATCAGGTGAGCGGCGAGGGCTGACATCTTGGTCTTGATCTTCTCGGTGGCGTAGTAGACGGCGGTGCCACCGACGGCGGTGGCGCGGCTGCCGAAGGTGCCGATGCCATAGGGAACAGCAGCAGTGTCGCCATGGACCACGTTCACGTCCTCAGGCTTCAATCCGAATTGGTCGGCGACAAGCTGGGCGAAGGTGGTCTCTTGCCCCTGGCCGTGGGGCGAGGCGCCGGTGAGCACGGTGATCTTGCCGGTAGGCTCGACGCGGACGGTGGCGCTCTCCCAGCCTCCGGCGGGCATCGCCGACGACGGCCCCATGCCGCAGATCTCCACGTAGGTCGAGAGTCCGATGCCGTAATACTTGCCCTGCTTCCATCCTGCCTTCTGCCGCGCCCGCAGCTTGCTGTAGCCGGCGAGCTCGAGCGCGCGCTTCAGGCTCATCTGATAGTTGGCCGAGTCGTAGATCACGCCGGTGGAAGTGTTGTAGGGGAATTCGGTCGGCTTGGGGAAATTCTTGCGGCGGATCTCGACCGGATCCATCTTCAGCTCACGCGCCGCCACGTCCACCATGCGCTCGATGACGTAGGTGGCCTCGGGGCGGCCGGCGCCGCGATAAGCGTCGGTGGACATCTTGTTGGTGAGCACGCCGGTGATCTCAATGTCCACTGCCGGAATTTTGTAGCAGCCGGTGATCAGCAGCGCCGTGAGCGTGGGGATGATCGGTGTGAGTAGCTGGTAGTAGGCACCGAGGTCGGCGAGGATGCGCGCGCGCAGCCCGAGGATGGCGCCGTCGCGCTTGAGCGCCAGTTCGAGGTACGCGATCTGGTCGCGCCCGTGGATGGTGGCCTGCATGTTCTCGCGGCGCGTCTCGATCCACTTCACCGGGCGACCGAGTTTGATGGACAGCCACGGCACCACGGCTTCTTCGCCATAAACATTCAGCTTGCTGCCGAAGCCGCCGCCCACTTCCGGCGTCACCACGCGCACCGAGGTCTCGGGCAGGCCGAGCATGAGGGAGATTTGCGTCTTCAGCAGGTGGGGAATCTGCGTGGAGGACCACACGGTCAGCGTGCGCTCGCCCGGCAGATATTGCGCAACCACGCCACGGGGCTCCATGGAGACCGGCGCCAACCGCTGGTTTACCAGCCGTTCCTTTACCACCCGGTCGGCACGCTTGAAGGCGCCGGCGATGTCGCCGTTCTTCAGCGGGTGAACGTAAGCGATGTTGGTCCTGAATTCCTGGTGGACCAAGTCGGCATCCTTGGCCGTGGCTTTTTCCATGTCCACGACCGCAGGCAGCGGATCGTATTCCACCTGCACCAGCTCGGCAGCATCGCGGGCAGCGTACATATCCTCGGCCACCACCACCGCCACCGGCTCGCCCACGTAGCGCACGCGCTCGCGTGCCAGCGGAGGATGCGCCGGGGTCTTCAGATCGGGGAGGACGCCGGCGCAGGGGACGTTGCCTACGCCTTCCAAGTCCTGGGCGAGGATCACGGTGACCACACCAGGCACGGCGCGCGCCGGAGCCGCATCGATGGAACGGATGACGGCGTGCGCATGCGGCGAGCGCACGAAGGCGCAATGCAACATGCCGGGCAGGCGCAGGTCGTCAGCGTAATGGCTGATGCCCTGGATGAGCCGCGGATCTTCCTTGCGCTTGAGGCGCTGCCCTATCCAGTGGCCGTTGCCTTTGCCATTCGTCTTGCCGTTGGATTCTCCGTTGCGTGGCATGGCTCACCTCCTCTCAGTCCGCCGCCACCGCGCGCGTGGCCTTGCGTTTGCCCAGCTTGCGCGCCGCGGCCTGCACGGAGTTGACAATGTGCTGGTAGCCGGTGCAGCGGCACAGGTTGCCGTCCAGGGCTTCGCGAATCTCCTGCTCGGTGGGCGTGGCGGAACGCTCCAGCAGGTCGTGCGCGCACATGATCATGCCCGGCGTGCAGTATCCGCACTGCAAGCCGTGTTGCTCCCAGAAGCCTTCCTGGATGGCATGCAATTGGCCGCCCTGCGCCAGGCCCTCGATCGTGGTGACACTGCGCCCATCGGCTTGCACGGCCAGCACGGTGCAGGACTTGACGGCGCGTCCATCGAGCAGCACGGTGCAGGCGCCGCACAACGAAGTCTCACAGCCGATGTGGGTGCCGGTGAGCCCGGCAGTCTCGCGCAGGAAGTGCACCAGCAGCAGGCGCGGCTCGACCTCTGCACGATGCTCGACCCCATTGAGGTTGATTGCGATGTCTTTCTTCATGTGCCACCCCCAGCGGCAGCGATCAGGCGGGAACAGATAGCGATCAGGAACTGGCTCCGAAGCGCACTCACCCCGAGTAGCGGAGCGTCACGATATCAAATGCGCGGGGAGATTACAATACGAGTTGCAGGCCATGCGGCCGGTTTACCGGGATGCGCGGATGCAACTGACCAGCCTTGCCTCGCATCCGAACTTAGGAGAGGAACGGAGAACGTTTGCGCCGCCTTAATGGCTTTGTACTCCCAAAAGTCTTGACCCGACGCGCGCTCGCCGCCGTTTCGCTTTCGTTCGTCCTTGCATTCGTCCTGTACTGCCTGTTCTGTCCCAAAGCCTGCGCCGACGTCGGGGTGGTCCTTGACGAGTCGCTGGACAGCAGTGTCGAGCGCATCACCGGCTCGGGGCACAGCGCCGTCTATTTTTCCCGCATCTGCCCAGACTCGCCGGTCAAGCTCCGCCTCTGCGGCCCCGGGGAGCAGGGTTCCGTAGTCAGCACCTACACCACGCTGGGCGAAGACCAGCACTTCGAGTGGAACGCGGTCCCGCTAAGCGTCTATCTCTATGGCGTCGATGACCCGCGTAACCGTCCGCTCTTCGGCTCACCCAGGATCAAGCGCGTCCTTGAGGAACATTACCGGGCGAAGTATCTAGACGCCTACTGCACCACCCGATCCTGCCAGACCAGCAACAGCGCCGAATGGCGGGAGATGGTCGGCGCCAGCCTTTCCCGTGGCATCTACATTTTTGTCGCTGCAACCACGGAGGAGCAGGACCGCAAGCTGATTGCGGAATTCAATTCTCTTCCCAACGTGAACCACTTCAACGGGGTCACGCGGAATTGCGCGGATTTCACCCGGCACGTCATCAACACCTACTTTCCCCATGCCACCAGCCCCGATTACATCAACGACTTCGGGATGACCAGCCCGAAGGCCATCGCGCGCTCCTTCACTCGCTACGCGCTGCGGCACCCGGAAACGCACTTCCGCGTGCTGCATTTTGCCCAGGCGCCCGGAACCATCAAGCGCAGCAGCGAGCCGCGCGACGGAACCGAGCAGTTGTACCACTCCAAGAAACTTCTGGTTCCGATGCTCATCTTCGCGGAACACGCGTTGCCGGTCGTAGCTGCTTCCTACCTGCTGACGGGGCGGTTCAACCCAGAGCGGGAATCGGAGGAATACCCGACCGCCGAAATCACCGAGACCAGCCATCAGATCCGGCTCGCCAGGGCCGACAAGCAGAACGCGCGCGCCACGCAGCTCGCAGCGCTTGAGCGCGAGCAACGCGCCGACGTGGTGGGCACTCCCAGGGAATGGAAGCTCTATCGCCAGGCCTTCGACGCGGCCGTTGACGATGAGGTCCGTAGCGGAACCATCCCGGACCGCGAATACCTGGCCGGCGTGTTTAAGCGTCTGGAGGAAGCGGGGACTTTGTTTGCCGACGAGAGGGGCGCTTTGTGGGTGGAAGTCACGGACTCGAACGGGTCTTCCCGGCTGGGCCTGAGCGTGAGCAATGTTCTGGCTGCGGATTCCGACTCCAGGCTGGCGGACGAGTTGCTTCTGGCGCGCGTGGGCCGGGTGTTGAAGAGTCCCAGGCATAGCCGCGAGACGATGCTGGAATTCCAGGAAGACTGGGCGCTCCTGCAGGATGCTCGCACGACAAATTCGGTTTCCACAGCCCGTGGCGGGGCTGCCGCCAGCGAGCCCACCGCGACCATCGCAGGCGGCGGTAATGAATGAGTCGGTGAACCGGAAGCGTCTAGGCCCGTTCCGCAGTGGGCGTCCCCCCCAGAATCAACCGCATGTACCAAATCTGTCTCTCCCCCCTGGCCATCGGATCGCGATATGTTGCTCGCGTTAGACACGGCCGGTCGGTCCCCTCCGCCAGCCCTGTAGCGAACCAGTGAACCAGGCAGCACAGCGAAGCCAATTCGCCAGTAGATTTGCGCTCATCCCACGGCTGTGCCCGCGTTGGTTCCGGCTTCCCGGAGACCCCTGACCCATGGACCGTTATCTGTGCATCCACGCGCATTTTTATCAGCCGCCCCGCGAGAATCCCTGGCTGGAAGCCATCGAGCTGCAGGATTCCGCCGCGCCTTACCACGACTGGAACGAGCGCATCGCCAACGAGTGTTACGTGCCCAACGGCGCCGCCCGCATTCTGGACGGGCAAGGGCGCATCGCCAAAATCGTCAACAACTACGCCCGCATCAGCTTCAATTTCGGCCCCACGCTGCTTTCCTGGCTGGAACAGCACGCGCCCCGCACCTACGAGCGCATCCTCGAGGCCGACCGCGAGAGCATGGAGCTGTTCTCCGGCCACGGATCGGCGCTGGCGCAGGCCTACAACCACATCATCCTGCCGCTGGCCAGCTCGCGCCATAAGTACACGCAAATCCTCTGGGGCATTCGCGATTTCCAGCACCGCTTCAACCGCGATCCCGAGGGGCTGTGGTTGCCGGAACTGGCCGTGGACGTGGAGACCCTCGAGGTCCTCAGCTCTCTGGGGATCAAGTTCACCATCCTGGCGCCGCACCAGGCGAAGCGCCTCCGCCACCGGCCCTGGGCAGACTGGGTCCAACTCGACCACGCGGGGATCGATCCCACGCGCGCCTACCGCTGCAACCTGCCTTCCGGACGCTCGCTGGCCTTGTTCTTCTACGATGGCCCCATCTCGCGCGCGGTCGCCTTCGAGAAGCTGCTGCTGAACGGCGAGAGTTTTGCCCATCGGCTGCTTGGCGGCTTCAACGACGGCCGTCCCTGGGCCCAGCTCATGCACATCGCCACCGATGGCGAGACCTACGGGCATCACCATTCTCACGGCGACATGGCGCTGGCCTACGCGCTGGATTACATCGAACGCAACCAGCTCGCGCGCATCACCAATTACGGCGAGTATCTGGCCGGCCATCCGCCCACCGAGGAAGTGGAGATCGTCCAGAACACTTCCTGGAGCTGCGTGCACGGCCTGGACCGCTGGCAGCAGGATTGCGGCTGCAACTCCACCGAGCATCCGCAGTGGGCGCAGCACTGGCGCCGCCCGCTGCGCGAGGCCCTGGACTGGCTGCGCGACGAGCTTGCCCCTCGCTGCGAGCTGGCCGCCCGGGAGCTGGTACGCGATCTCGAAGAAGCGTGCTTCGATTACATCTCCGCCGTGCTCGACCGCTCGCCGGCCAGCGTCAACGCATTCTTCGCCAAACATGCGGCCCGCGAACTCGATGCCGACGACCAGGTGCGCGCCCTGAAGCTTCTCGAGATTGAGCGCCATCTGATGCTGATGTACACCAGTTGCGGCTGGTTCTTCGACGAGCTGACAGGCCTTGAAACCGTACAGGTGCTCCGCTACGCGGGCCGCGCCGTGCAGCTCGCCGAAGACCTGTTCGGGCCGCCCATCGAAGAGCGGTTCCTGTCACGCCTGGAGCAGACGTGGAGCAACATCTCCGGCATGGGCAACGGCCGCGATGTGTACGAACGCTTCGTGCGGGCAGGCATGGTGAACCTGCCGGGCGTGGCGGCGCATTACGCCATCAGCTCACTCTTCAACGGCTATCGCGGACGCACCTCCACCTATTGCTACCGCCTGGACCTGCAGGAATCGCGCGTGCTCGAATCCGGCAAGGCCCGGCTCGCCCTGGGGCGCGCCCGCATGACCTCGCGCACCACGCGCGAGCGGCTCACCTTCTGCTTCGCCGTGCTTCACTTCGGCGACCACAACCTCCGGGCTGGCGTCTCCCCCTTTCCTGGAGAGAACACCTTTCGCGCGATGGTCCAGCAAGCCGCGCAGGCCTTCCTGGGCGGCGACCTGACCGAGTGCCTGCAGGTGATCGATCAGCGTTTCCAGGGCGCGACTTACTCCTTGAAGTCGCTCTTCCGCGACGAGCAGCGCCGCATCCTCAGCCGCATCGTCGACACCACCCTGGGCGACGCCGAGGCCGCCTGCCGCCACGTGTACGAGCACCACGCCCCGCTGTTGTCGTTCCTCGCGGAACTGCAGACGCCCCTGCCAGGCCTGCTGCGCTCCACCGCCGAAGCTGTTCTCTCGAATTCGGTCGAGCGTGCGCTGGCCGAGCCAGAGCCGGATCTGGAGCGCGTACGCGGGTTGCTCGACACCGCCGCGCGCCAGCACATCAACCTCGATACCGCCGGCCTGGAGGTCGCCCTGCGCCAGCGTCTGAATGCGGTGGTGGAACAGTGGGCGCGCAAGCCCGGAGACCTGCACTTGCTGGAGTTGGCCGAGTCGGTGGCCTCGGTGGCGCGGGTCGTCCCCTTTGAAGTGAATCTGTGGAACTCGCAGAACGTTTACTACGAGCTGGTGCAGGCGATCTCCGTGCAGGCGAGGCTGCGTCCCGGAAACGGCGCCGATGATCTGCTGGAGCGCCTGGCCGGCATGGGTGAGCGGCTCGGGTTGGCTGCCTCTGCGACTGCGCCTCCCAAGGCCAGCCTCCCGGACGAGCAACCTTCATCCGCCGCCGCGCAAGATGCGGTGGTGCGCCGGCGCCGTCCGCACCGGATGATCAGAGGAGCGTGCTAGGGGACTCTTTCGGAGAGGCACGGCTTTCAGCCACACCACAAACAAAAATCAACCCCCTGTCATCCTGAGCGAGGGAGGGGCCCCCAACGGTTTCTCAAGTTGGGGAGACCCGAGCGAAGGATCTTGGTTTTGCTTTGACGTGGAATGGTGCACCGGAAAACCAAGATCCCTCGTCGCGCTCCGTTCGCGAGCTCACGTCGCGCTTCCTCGGGATGACAGCAGAGGAGTGGCTGTACGGTGCGGCTGAACAGTTTGCTGAAAAACTCACTAATTGCAGTTTAGGATGCCTCCGGTGATCCGTTTGTCTTGCTGGCAGGCTCGTCCTGCTCCGCTGTTTCAGGGCCTCAACCAGCGTCGAGGGCACATCCGCTCACGCTAGGACCGCTCGCAGCCGGCTCATGCGCACCAGGTTGTAGGCTGCGGCTGCGATTTGAAACAGCCACTCCACTCGCCTGCGGCTGCGCAACTTCACCTGCCGGAATCCCGCCCAGTGTTTGATCCAGGCAAAGCTTTGCTCCACCAGCTTTCGCTTCCTCTGGCGCTGCACAAACCCTGGGCTGTTTCGCTCTTCCGCACGCAAACTATTCCGTTGCAGGTTGCCGCGTTCGTACTCCGCAATATGCGGTACGATGTCGCGCGCCCGCAGCGCCGCCACAAACTGCGGTTCCTGGTACTGCTTGTCCGCACCCAACGTCCGTCGCTGGCCAGTCGCCCGCCCATCCAGTAAAGCCAGGGCGGCTTCCCGTTCGGCACGCGTGCCCGCCTCGGTCACGCAGGCGGCCACAATCAATCCGTGATCGTTTTCCGTGAGCACGTGTCCCAGATAGCATGGTTCGGCGGCTCCCGCGCTGCATTTGCGATACAGCCGCGCTTGCGGATCGGTCCGGCTCATCTTGCAAAGTTCCAAAACGGCAAACATGCAGCCGCGGCAAAGCCCATCTTGGCCGAGGGGGCGAAGGCTCCACGAGTGTACACGTATCAAAATGGTGCTTTTTACGAAGAGGCTAACGGGAAGTGGGTTGAACGCAATTCGAATGGGACCTACTATTTTGTGCTCAGATCGAGCGATGAGCAATTCCTGTATCTGTGGGATGAATCAAGGAGCCTGACCGTACGACTGCCGGTTTCGGGCGGCTGGTCAGTGTTCAGGTATGGCCCTTTCGGCACGGATGGACCTTGGTCCAATTTATATGAAGGCAGCATAGGAAAGCAGCGCTGAGTGTCCACTCGAAGATCTACCCTGTAGCGGGTGGCCCAGGCAAGCACGACTTCCCGAATCTTGGGTGCCCAGACAAGCGCCGGCTTGTCTGGGAATGAAAACTCCTCGGCTCCGACGGGCCGGTTCCAGTACACTGGCGCGCCGTGCCCCGCAACCTGAAAGATAGGGCGTTCGCAGTTTCAGCGTGACACGAGGCCAGAGCCCCGCGCTTGAGGCGGCGAAGGGATATCCAGCAGCGCTTGCGGATTTCTATCTGCAATCATCAAGAGCTTCAGGGCGGCTTGGCGCGGCCGCCGCACCCCCTGTTCCCAACTCTGGACCGTGTTCGTGCTCACGTTCAGCAGCCGCGCAAACTGAGGCTGGCTGGCATCGAGCGAAATCCTGATCCTCTTGATTCGGCTGGGTGGCACGCGCTTGGCCGGCGCAGGCCGCACTATTACTATTAGCTATACGTTTCAACGTATAACATTCTGAAATTGTTCCACGTGGAACATTTTTAACAATAGCGCGATTTGACACACCCGCCGTCGAACCAGTAGCTTTCAAGATTCGACTGTGCGAGTCCCTGCCCATTGTCCTCCGGAGGTTCCATGAAGATCCCCCTGCGCAGATTCCTTCCTGCCCTGCTGCTCGTCCTGATCGTGATTCCGGCGTTCGGCCAGCAGCTCGACGTGGCTGCTTTCGACAAGCGGATCACGGTCAAGAAGCTGGATAACCGCCTGACCCTGGTGGTGATGCAGCGGCCCGAAGCTCCCGTGTTTTCCTTCTACACCATCGTGGACGCGGGCTCGGCGCAGGATCCCCTGGGCGCGACCGGCCTGGCGCACATGTTCGAGCACATGGCGTTCAAAGGCACCACCGGCATCGGCACCAGAGACTGGCCCGCCGAAAAAGCTGCGCTGGAGAAAGTCGAAGAGACTTACGCCGCCTACCGCGCGGAGCGGTACCGGACCGTCGGCCACGACGACGCCAAGGTGAAGCAACTCGAGGAAGCGTGGAAGGCCGCGATCGCCGAGGCCCAGCATTACGTCGTCCCGAATGAGTTCGACGAACTCCTGGAGAGCAACGGCGGCCGCGGCGTCAACGCCTTCACCAACTGGGATGAGACCGCCTATCACTACTCGCTGCCGGCGAATCGTGTGCAACTCTGGGCGTACCTGGAATCGGAGCGCTTCCTGCATCCCGTGATGCGCGAGTTCTATAAGGAACGCGACGTGGTGGTCGAAGAGCGCCGCATGCGCACCGACAGCCAGCCCATTGGCCGTCTGGTCGAACAGTTCCTGGGCGGATCCTTTGAGACTTATCCTTACCACCGGCCGACGATCGGCTACTACTCCGACCTTTATTACTTCTCCGCCACCGACGCCAAAACATTCTTCGACCAGTACTACGTGCCCTCGAACATGGTGGTCGCCATCGTGGGCGACGTGAATCCCGCCGAGGTGATGCCGCTGGCCGAGAAATATTTCGGACGGCTGCCGACGCGTCCGCAGCCCGCTCCGGTGCACACCACCGAGCCGCCGCAGCGCTCCGAGCGCGAGGTCGAGTTGCGCGAGACGGCGCAGCCGTTTTACCTCGAGGGCTATCACCGCCCCAATTATCGCGATCCGGATGATGCCGTCTACGACGCCATCACCGACCTGATGTCCACCGGGCGCACCTCGCGGCTGTTCCGCGCGCTGGTCCGCGACCAGAAGATCGCGGCGGAGGCGGAAGGGTTCAGCGGATTTCCCGGCACCAAGTACGAGCACCTGTTCGCCTTCGACGCCGTCCCGCTCCCAGGGCACACGCCCGAGGAAATGCGCAAGGCCATCCACGCGGAAATCGAGAAGCTGAAGACCACCGACGTCAGCGATGAAGAATTAAAGATGGTGAAGACGCGCGCCAAGGCTAACCTGATTCGCGGCCTCGCCGACAACGCAGGGATGGCTTTCCAGCTCGGGCTCTACCAGCTCCGCTATGGCGACTGGCGTGAGCTGTTCCGCTCGGTGGATCGTATCGACAAGGTCAGCAAAGAGGACATCCGCCGCGTGGCCAACAAAACTTTTTCGCCCACCAATCGCACCGTGGGCATCATCGAGACCATACCGGGGTCATCCAATCCCCAGGGAGAGAAAGAACAATGAACCGGCGAATGAGTTTTGCTCTCCTCGTTTTAGTAGTGCTGATGTTGCTCGCACCCGCGCAAGCGCAGAAATCACCGGCGCCGTCGCCGGGACCAGCCGATCCCGAACTGCAAAAGATCAAGACGCCGCCGCTGCCCGAGTTCCATCCCCAGATTCCGAAGCGCGTGGTGCTGCCCAACGGCATGGTGCTGCTGCTGCAGGAAGACCATGAGCTGCCGCTGATCGACGGCATCATGCGCGTTCGCGGCGGCTCGCGCCTGGAGCCCGCAGCCAAGGTCGGACTGGTGGACATCTACGGCGACGTGTGGCGCACCGGCGGCACCAAGGACAAAACCGGCGACCAGCTCGATGACTTCCTGGAGGCGCGCGCCGCCAAGGTGGAGACCGACGGCAGCGCCGATTCCACCGTCATCAGCTTTAGCTGTCTGAAGCAGGATGTGGATGATGTCTTCAAGGTCTTCGCCGACGTGCTCGAACACCCGGCGTTTCGCGAAGACAAAATCGCGCTCGCCCAGTTCCAGCTCAACACCGAGATCGCGCGGCGCAACGACGATATGGGCCAGATCGCTCGCCGCGTCTCCACCCAACTCGCCTATGGCCCCAAGAGTCCTTATGCGCGCTTTCCCGAATACGCGACCGTCGCCGCCGTCAAGCGCGAGGATCTCGTCGAGTGGCACCACAAGTACGTCCACCCCAACAACATTATTTTTGGTGTGGTCGGGGATTTCGATTCCACGGCGATGGAAGCGCGCATCCGCCAGGCGTTCGGCTCCTGGCCCAAGGGACCGGATGCGCCGCACTCAGAGATCGCGTTCAATCCGGAAAAGCCGCAGGTGTACTTTGTCCCCAAGGAAGACGTGAACCAGAGTGACATCCAAATGGTCAGCCTGGGGATCGAGCGCAACAATCCCGACTACTTCGCGGTCGAAGTGATGAACTACGCCTTCGGCGCCGGCTTCTCCTCGCGGCTGCTCAAGGACCTGCGTACCGCAAAGGGACTGGCGTATGCGGTGGGCGGCGGCATCGGCTCCGCGTACGATCACCGCGGCATCTTCCGCCTGGCCATCGGCACCAAGAGCGCAACCACCGCCGAGGCCCTCGCCGGCCTGAAGCAGGAACTGCAGAAGCTGATCGACGATCCGCCCAAGGACGAAGAACTGAGGATGGCGAAAGAAACCATCCTCAACGCCTTCATCTTCAACTTCGATTCCAAAGAAAAGGTGCTGCGCGAGCAGATGGCCTACGAGTACTACGGCTACCCGCTCGACTTTCTCGAGCGCTATCGCACCGGCATCGAGAAGACCACCGCGGAAGACATCGCCCGCGTGGCGAAGAAGTACATCCACCCGGAACAGTTTGCGACGCTGGTCGTGGGGAATCCGGAAGAGATCGGCATTCAGCTCACGTCGCAGGGACCGGTGGCGAAATGGGACATCAGCATTCCGCCGCCCCCGGGCGAGGGAAAATCGGCCACCCGTTCGCAGAGCAAATAGCCACGAAGGCGCGGAGTGGATGATTATTCACTTGGCACAAATCAGAGGTAATGATGGCGGGGCCCTGACAGGGCCGCCTAGGCTACAGCGTCCCCTTTCACAAACCCTGAACGCTCTTGAAGTAATGGCGGACGCCGTTGGGTGTGAATTCAGAGTCAAGCAAGCCGTTTTGTGCTCTTCGCAGAATATGCTCCGAGACAGGTTCGCGTTTCTTGGCTGCACGAGTGACAAAGGCCGCCTCAATGTCAGCCACGGCTCTGATTTTGGAGTAGTTGTACGCGATAACGGACTCGTGGTCTATGAAGGGATGATCACCCTTGTTGAGTACGACGAGACGCTCTGACCGTTTGTGTGAGGTGACGACACATACTGTAACGACCTCGCCTTCATTCGGTTGGGTAATGATTATCCAGAGGTGAAAATTATCTTCGTCGCCATCGCCCGTCAGGAAGGTGTCTCCGCAATTAAGCATAGACACGGGCTAGGTCATCTTCGGCATTCCTGATCGCATTCAGTTCCTTGATGACCGCTCGAATCTGCTCTTCATTTTCTCCAGCGGCTGCCAGGATGTCCCTTATTTGTATTGGAATCGAGCTACCGTGCGGGTCTTGCCATTCCGGCAGTTTGTGCATGACGTTGTCAATCAAGTCCCATCGGTTGCGACGGCCGTACTGCTCAAAAATCTCATGCATCAATTTCTCTTCAGCAACAGAGAGACGGTCGGTAGGAGCATCTTTGAGCAGTCTTACCTCGTAGTCCCCAAGTGGAGCAGAAACGTACTCCGACCAAATTGGCTTTGGCCGATCCTCGGTTATCAAATTTAAAATTCTGCTCGTAACGGGCCCGTTATCCATCGACACATGGCGGTCCGTCGTGACGGGCACACCCCATCGCACCAACGCTTCGCGGTCGGTCAGATACAGTAGCTTGATCAGCTTGATGTAATGCATCTGGCCACCGCGCAGCTTGAGGAAATACGCTGCTGCTTGTGTGGCCTTCGCCTCATCGAATCGCAGCATGTCTTACCCCCTTTCGCGTGGTTCCATCTGTTTAGATTCCTGGTTCCAAACCGATGACAGAAAGAACAACAAGGGAGTGGACGGCTTCTGCTGTCCAGGGGCGACCACTCTAGATTGGCCATGCCCCAGAGTCAAGTATAAACCCCCGCAGGCCGGATTCCCCGCATTTCTAGCGGGCTTCGTTGCTTCTCGCCCAAATCCCTCAAGCGCTCCATCTGAGATATATTATATGCATATATTATATGCATTATACATCTGATTTGTACAAGACGTATTATATGAGTAAAATGCTTGCCCTCCGATATGGGCAAGCCATCCAAGAGGAAACTAGCGTCGCCGAGGGGTAAACCGGTTGGGTGGCGCATTCCTCCGCAGTTGCGCAGAGAACTCGCGAGCCACGCGAAGGCCATGGGCGATGACGTGGAACTGGTGGTCGCAAAGTGGCTTCGAGAACGGTTACAAGCGGAAGCGAAAGAGCGTGCGAGACGTACCCTCGCAACCGAGCACCAGGAGCCGTGACGGAGTTGATTCCCGAGCGTGCTCGTGGTCTAATTCGGGAAAGAGAAAACCCCGCTGGCGGGCATCGAGAAGACCACCGCGGAAGACATCGCCCGCGTGGCCAGGAAATACATCCATCCGGAGCAGTTTGCGACGCTGGTCGTCGGGAACCCCGAAGAGATCGGCAATCAGCTCACGTCACAGGGACCGGTGGCGAAATGGGACATCACCATCCCGCCGCCTCCGGGCGAGGGAAAATCGGCCACAAGATCGCAGAGCAAATAGCCACAAAGACACGGAGACACAAGAGGCTTTCTGTTCCTCTGGGCGGGTGGCCCGGCCAAGCTGTTCGTATCACTCATGCTCTTGAGGGTGCCCCACCCTTGGCCGCTGTTGCCAAGGGTGGGGATTTTGACGTTTGGTTATATATCGTTGGCCGATATACACCATTCTGCGAACCCGCGAAGACGAAAGTCAAAGACCCCACCCTAACGTCGAACAGCACGACGTTAGGATGGGGCACCCTCGGGATTCATAGTGGGATGAAGGACCCCGCTTAATTCGGCGTGTAGGGTGGGCCAAGC
>JBIOFT010000006.1:0-44397 GCA_044447375.1 Terriglobales bacterium
AAACGACCTCGCGGCGCGGCGGGGCCAAACCCGCCGCTGGCCGTGCCGAAAATCCGCTAGTTACACCACAGGCTGCTAACACTGTCGAGGTGGATCTGCGGGTCGGAAAGAAGTTCTGGTACAAGGAGCGTGCCAGCTTCGAGCTGACCGCAGACGTCTTCAACGTCCTCAACCGCGTCAACCCCACCCAGATAAGCGGGGCGTTGGTGAATTCAACCTCAAGCCAGTACTCGATCAGCGGCAACACACTGACTTACCAGCCCACTTTTGGCAGCGTCATCAGCTCCAGCAGCACGCTGGGAGGAGCCGGCCAACGCCAGTTTCAGATCGGCGCCCGGCTGAACTGGTAGGCTCCGAATCAGACTGCTCACGTAAACAGGAAAAAGCGTCCACCCCCACGGGTGGACGCTTTTTACGTTTGATTTTGGTCAGAGCGTTTCTGCCATGCGCGGGATGACGGCCGTGAGCAGGGCCACGAATTCCTTCTGCACCCGCGCGCCGATCTCCAGCACTTCTTGGTGGGTGATGGGCTGATCGGAAAGTCCGGCCGCCAGGTTGGTCACGCAGGAGAAAGCGAGCACGCGGATGCCCATGTGGCGCGCCACGATGACCTCGGGCACGGTGGACATGCCCACCAGGTCCACGCCGATCCTCTTCAAGTATTGGATCTCGGCGTGGGTCTCGAAGGAGGGCCCGAGCAGCGCGGCATACACGCCGTTTCCCAGCCAGATGCCGAGCCGCGCCGCTTCCTCCTGCGCCAGGCGCCGGAACTGCGGGTCGTAGGCGTTGCCCATGTCGAAGAAGCGCAGCCCGAAGCGGCCATCGTTGGGGCCTGCGACCGGGTTCACGCCCTGCAGATTGATGTGGTCGCGGATCAGCACCAGGCAGCCGGGACGGAGGTCGCTGCTGATGCCGCCGGCGGCGTTGGTCAGAATGACGGCGCGAATGCCCATGCGCCCGAAAACGCGGATGGGGAAAGCGACGTCCTTGATGGAATGCCCTTCGTAGAGATGCACGCGGCCTTGCATGACGGCGACCGGCGTCGCGGCGACGCGGCCCACCACCAGGCGCCCGGCGTGGCCGATGGCGGTGGAGCGCGGGAAATGGGGAATCTCGCCATAGGGGATGCGGACCGCGTCGGTCATGCTGTCGGCGAAGTCGCCCAACCCCGTGCCGAGCACCAGCGCAATCTCCGGGCGCAGCGCGGTTTTCGAACGAATGAACTCAGCCGCTGCTTCCGCACGGGAGAATTCGTCGAGGGCAACGGGTTGGGTGACAGTCGCCATTGGTCGGGTTATTGGGAGTTGGCTCCCAGCCGATTTAGGTTCTCGGGAGGGCACGGCTTCAGCCGTGCCGCAAAATGGACCTTGATTTGTCATTCCGAGTGAAGCGCGAAGAAGCTTTGCGACTGAGCGCGAGTCGAGGGATCTTGGTTTTTTTCTGACGAACCAAGATCCCTCGCAGCTAAAGCTGCTCGGGATGACAAATACCAGGAGTGCCGTACGGCACAGCTCAAGCTGTGCCCTCCCGTTCTCATTACAGTATCTTCACGCCAGCAATATTCCCACGATCGAGGCCGACATCAGGTTAGCCATCGTTCCGGCGAGCATGGCGCGGAAGCCCAGCCGGGCCAGTTCGCCGCGTTTGTTCTCCGCCAGCGCGCTGATGCCGCCGATCTGTATGCCGATGGAGCTGAAGTTGGCGAACCCGCACAGCGCGAAGGTGGCGATGGTGAACGAGCGCGGGTCGAGCAGCGCCCTCTGGGTGCCCAGCATGGAATAGGCCACCAGTTCGTTGATCACCATGCGCGTCCCCAGCAGGTTACCAACCGCGAGGCAGTCCTTCCAAGGGATACCAATAACGAACGCGATGGGCGCGAAGATCACGCCGAAAATAGTTTCGAGGCTGGCAGGAAACCAGGAGGCCACGTGATTGTGGATGCCGCCCAAGATCCCGTTCACCAGGTAGATCAGGGCCAGGAACGAGATCAGCATGGCGGCCACGTTCAGCGCCAGGTGCAGGCCGTCGATGGTGCCGCGGGCGATGGCGCCGAGCACGTTTTCGTCCCTGGGCATCGCGGCCGCATCGAGTTCGGCCGGCGCAGACGCCCCCTCCGCATCCAGCTTAACCTTGCCGGAGGTCAGCGGGATCTCCGTCTCCGGCACCAGCATCTTGGCCATCAGGATGGTGCCCGGGGCCGTCATGATGACCGCGCTCAGCAGGTGCTTGGCTTCGATGCCATAGAGGATGTACGCCCCCATGATGCCGCCGGAGACGTGGGCCATGCCCGCGGTCATCACCGTCATCAGCTCGGAGCGGGTGAGCGAGGGCAGGAACGGGCGGATGGTCAGCGGCGCTTCCGTCTGTCCCATGAAGATGCTGGCGGCCACGTCCAGCGACTCGGCGCCGCTCGCGCCCATGCGCACCATGATCTTCGCCGCCTGGCGGATGATGAACTGCATGACGCCGAAGTGATAAAGCACCGCGAAAAACGCGGAGATGAAGATGATCGTGGGCAGCACCTGGAAGGCGAAGAAGAACCCCATCTGGCCGCTCTTCTTGCCCAGTTCGCCGAAGACGAATGACGAGCCGGCGAAGGAGTAGCTCAGCAGTTGGTTCACGCCCGCGCCCGCCCAGGTCAGCAGGCTGCGTCCGAAGGAAAAGCGCAGCACGAACAGCGCGAACAGGAACTGGAGACTGATTCCCCAGATCACGGTCTTCATGCTGATCTTGCGGCGGTTGGTGGAGAACAGAAAGGCGAGGCCCAACATCGTGGCGAGACCGGCGAATCCCATCAGGCGGCCCATCGAGAGCCTCCAGTTGTCAGTTGCCAGTTGCCAGTTGCCGGAACGTGGGAGGGCACGGCTTCAGCCGTGCCGAAATGGTGTTCCTTTCGCGCGGGCTTTAGCCCCTGAGGCGGAACATGCAAATCTCTCCGATGTCTCGAACCTCTACTTGCCCACTTCGACATGTCGAGTCCCCTGAATGATGCGATGGATGAGCGGCCGCCGCGATAGGGGCGGCTGCGGGGCGATGGAGTAGCTTTCCTCCAGCAGCCGGCGCGCCTCGTTCAGCCGGGAGTCGGAATTGTAATGGACGGTGCAGAGCGGTTCGCCAGCGCGGACGGCGCCGCCGACTTTCTTGTGCACGACCACGCCGACCGCGGGATCGATGGTGTCCTCTTTCTTTTCGCGGCCGCCGCCCAGCACCAGGCTGGCGACACCGACTTTCTCGCATTGGATTGAAACCACGAAGCCGTCGCTGCGGCTCAGGATGGGCAGCCGATTCTGGGCTTGCGGCAAGAGGCGGGTGTTGTCGATCACGCCGGCGTCACCACCCTGTAGCGCGATGATCTCGCGGAACCGTTCCAGCGCGGCGCCGGAGGCGATCAGCTCCGCCGCCAGCCGCTGGCCCGCATCGAGATTGGTGACGCGCCCGGCGAGGAATAGCATCCACCCCGCCAGTTCCAGGCAAAGCTCGCGCAGGTCGGCCGGCCCCGAGCCGCGCATCACCTCGATGCACTCTTCGATCTCCAGCGCGTTGCCGACCTTGTTGCCCAGGGGCTGGTCCATATCGGTGATGAGCGCCACCATTTTCTTGCCCATGCGCACGCCAGTCTCGACCATGAGCTCGGCCAGCGAGGTGGCGGCCTCCTCGGACTTCATGAACGCGCCGCTACCCGTCTTTACGTCGAGCACCAGGGCGTCGATGCCTTCCGCCAGCTTCTTGCTCATGATGGAGCCGCAGATCAGGGGCGGGCTTTCGACGGTGGCGGTGACGTCGCGCAAGGCGTAGAGCTTTTTGTCGGCGGGCGCGATCTCGGCGGTCTGGCCGATCAGGGCGCAGCCGCAGGTGGCGAGCACGCGCCGGAATTCCGCGAGCGAGAGATTGACGTTGAAGCCGGGGATGGATTCCAGCTTGTCGAGGGTCCCGCCGCTGTGGCCGAGGCCGCGGCCGCTGATCATCGGCACCGGCACGCCGGCCGCCGCCACCAGGGGCGCGATCACCAGCGAGGTCTTGTCGCCCACGCCGCCGGTGGAGTGCTTGTCCACCTTGCGCCCGGGGAGGTCGGAGAGATCGAGCACGCTGCCGGAGTGCAGCATGCTTTCCGTGAGCGCGGCTATTTCGGCGCGGGTCATGCCGCGCAGCAGGACGGCCATCAGCCAGGCGGCCGCCTGATAATCGGGGATACGGTCGGCGGTGTAGCTGCTGATGAAAAACTCGATCTCTTGCGGCGACAATTCGCCGCCGTCACGCTTCTTGCGAATGACGTCGATGGCGCGCATCGTCGCAGACGAGCCCCAGCCATCGGGCGCTCGCGGAACCCCCTCCACGGAGAATTAAAGAGACGGAAGCTTATCGTGAGAGGGCGCGGGAGAAAAGGGATTTCCAACCGGTTCGCCGGTTGAGTCGCTGACGCAGGTAAGCAAGGGCGCACCTTGCGATGCGCCCCGTTGGTAGTTTAGTGGTCGTGGCTGCGGTCGTGATCGCGCCGATGGTCGAGGTCCAAGGGCCCGAGACGGCTGCGTATTTCACCGGATGGATGGTTCGTTGTGTGCACGTTGACGTACGCCGCACCCTCTCGGATCGCCTTTATCATCTCAGCGAAGCCGGCCGCTCCGGGGTCGATCGCCTGTCCAGCATTGGCACCGGAAGAGGCGATGACGTCGGCTGCGGTGAGCGTGCCGGTGATGGTCGCCGGATTGGTGGTCGGGCAGGGTTGAGGAGTTGGCACACCCACAGGCGGAGTCAGATTCGTGCACAGGAACAGCACGACCCCGCCCGTCAGTGCGGGGCGGCCGAAGTGGATATGGGACTGGAGCACGCTCGAAGAGAGATCCCGATAGGTCTCCTCGTAGTCGATGGCCGAGCCATCGCTGTGAATCTTAATCTTGAACTCGCCGGTTGCCGCTGTATTGATGGTCAACGGCGTTTCTTGATAGCCGACGAGATGCACCCTGATCACTTCGTCGTCGGCGGCCACTGCCGTAACCACCATCATCAATAAGGTTGCGGCGGCGACAACTAAAATGCGCTTCATCGTGCCCTCCTTTGCTGGGCTCAGATTGTAGGGGCCGAGTTTCTTAGGAGTCGTTGGGACCAATGAGCATCTCGGAACTTTCCTCGGTCCCGGGGGGAGCGGGCAAGGGACAGCTCACAAAACGCGGGTGGACTCTATCCCCGCCGGCAGAGCCTGTCAACACACGGCATGTAAAGCAAAAGTAAAAGTTTTGTAACCGCTACGGCCAGGACAGAAGGCAGACTGGCAGCGGTTCTAGGCCGGCTCGGACGCGGCGGTTCAGTAGGCGCTGCGAGAGGCGGCTCCGGATGCTCCTGGGGCGCCGAGTTCGCGCATGATGTTAACGCTGGCGCTGGTGCCGATGCGGTCGGCGCCAGCTTTGAGCATGGCGGCAAAGTCGGCGGCGTTGCGAACACCGCCGGCCGCCTTGACGCGGCAACGGCCGCCCACCACCCGTCGCATCAGCGCCACGTCTTCGAGCGTGGCCCCGCCGGTGCTGAAGCCGGTGGAGGTCTTGACAAAATCCGCGCCCGCCGCCAGCGCGAGCTGGCACGCGGTCTCCTTCTCCTTGTTGGTGAGCAGGGCGCATTCCAGGATGACTTTGAGGATGGCGCCGGCCTCATGGCAAGTCTCGGCAAGAACCCGGATGTCGGTCTCGACCAGCGCGTGATCGCCGGACTTGAGCGCGCCGATGTTCATCACCATGTCCAGCTCGTCAGCGCCGAGGCGCAGGCATTCCTCAGCTTCCAGGCGCTTGGCGGTGGTGACGGAAGCGCCCAGTGGAAACCCGATCACCACCCCGGTCTTCACCGGAGTATCGCGCAGGCGGCCGGCGCAGAACGAAACCCAGGTGGAGTTGATCATGACGCAGGCAAAACCGTACTGCGCGGCCTCATCGCAGATCTGCACCACCTGGGGGCGACTGGCCTCGGGACGCAGCAGGGTGTGGTCGATGCACCAGGCCGCGGCTTGCCATTCCGGGACGGCAAGGGCGGCGGGTTCGGCCCCCAGGCTGGAATGGACGCTCATCGCCACCATGCTACAGCAGCTTCGCCGGGAGGCGTAGAGTAATGGCTTGAGCCACCCCAGGCCAATGTGTGCTGTTATCTTGAACTATGAGCCGCGCGAAAATCATCAGCTTTCGCGCCGACGCCAATAAGATCGATGCCCTCGATTCCCTGGCGGCCGCGCAGGGCCGTCCGCGCAGCCGTCTCATCAACGAGGCCATCAGCAATTATGTCGAACTGCACGCGGGAGGCGCTGGTGCGCAAAGGAATGGAAGACATGCGGAAAGGCCGCGTGGTAGGCCATGCGGACGTTGTAAAACGGCTCAAGAGGACGGGCCGCGCACGCTCGTGATCGAATGGACAGACCAGGCGGCCACGGCGCACAGCAATGACCGGGGATCTTTTGATCGTAACGCCGGCATCTTGCCGGCTGTCCTGAGGGCGTCTCGCCCTCAGCGTGGGCGAGACGCCCACGCGACAGCCGCCGGGACGGCGGCGCTACGGCGTGCTACAGCCGCTTAACGCGGGCTGTACGCCTCCGGAGGCAGGATGCAGATGTCCGGCAGGTTGCGGTAGTGCTCGGCGTAGTCCAGCCCGTATCCCACCACGAACTCATTGGGGATGGTGAAGCCGAGATAGTCCGCGTCGATGGCCTGGATGCGGCGTGACGGCTTGTCGAGCAGAGCGGCGATCTTGAACGAGCGCGGCTGGTGCTGCAAGACGACGTTCTTCAGATAATTCATCGTCAGTCCGGTGTCGAGGATGTCCTCCACCAGAATGACGTTTCTGCCCTCGAGCGAGGTGTCCACGTCCTTGGTCAGGCGCACCTCGCCGCTGTGCTGGGTGCGGTCGGCATAGCTGGAGACGCCGTAGAAGTCGAAGGTGGCGTCGAGTTCGATGCTGCGGGCGAGTTCGGCCAGAAAGATGGTCGCGCCCTTCAGCACGCCTACCAGCAGGAGGCTCTGGCCTTCGAAGTCGCGGGTGATCTCGCGGCCCATCTCGACCACGCGGCGCGCGATCTGCTCGCGGGTGATCAGCACTTTCATCCTCGACACAGGGACCGGCACAGGCGGGAGCTGGCTCATAGTTATGCTCATATAGGGGGCACATCATAACCGAAAGCCCCCTGGCAGCAAATCGGAGATTGCGGCCTGCTGCGGCCCCTCGGGCCCCTGGAACAACACCAGCGCCTGGGGTCCGAATTCGAAGATCACCTGGCGGCATGCGCCGCAGGGAGAAGCGGCCTGATCGCGGCCCTCGTGGCGGGCATAGACGGCAATGGCACGGATCTTCATCTCTGGTCCTTCGGCGCCCACGGCGGCGAACACCGCTGAGCGCTCAGCACAGATGGTGAGTCCGTAGGACGAATTCTCCACGTTGCAGCCGGCGTAGACGTCGCCACGCTCGGTCAGGATGGCCGCCCCGACGTGGAAATGTGAGAACTTCGCATAAGCCTTGTCGAGCATGGCGTGGGCGGCCTCCAGCAAGCGCTGTTGCTGGTCAGGGGCGAGAGGGGCGGTCATTCTTGTTTCCTTCCGGGATCATTCATCAGGAAAAACCGGGAGGGCATGGCTTCAGCCGTGCCGTCAGAAGAAAACAAAAATGTCATCCTGAGCGCAGTCCGAACGAGCGCAGCGAGCGAGGGCAAGCGAAGGACCTGTGCTTCACGGAGTCGGGGCATGCTCTGTCTATGTACCTCCTTCGTTTCAACCCCAAGATCCCTCGCTCGCACTCGGTCGCAAGAAGCTTCCTCGCACTTCACTCGGGATGACATTAGTAAAACTAGAACACGTTCGGCACGACTGAAGTCGTGCCCTCCCGAAGCCCCAAAATCAGATATCGTTCACTCCTTCTTCGGCTCGGTCTCGGCGCTCTCCAGCCAGGCGGTGTACCACATGTTAACTAACATCTGCGCTCCGGAAGCCATATCCTCAGCCACGAACCGCTTGCCCTCCGGCGTGCCCGCGCCGTCGAAAGCCTTGGCCTTGTCCAGTTGATACAGCTTCTCGACCAGGCTGTGGCTGCCGCGCAGGAACTTCAGGTAGTCCTGGAACGGAGCGCTCAGCCGCTGGACCGGGTGCATGTGCGGGGTGACGTCCTCGGTCTTGATGTTCGCAGCCACGAAGACCCCCTCGAATTTCCAGTGCAGGCCGGGCGTGGTGGGAGTGGGTTCAACGTGTACGGCGTAGCCTTTGGGATTGGGGCCGACCCAGCCATCATAGTGAATGGTCGTGTGCAGGGGCTGGGAAGTGTCGCCGACGTAGTGGCCCAGCCATCCGGCGTAGAACACGATGTCCTGCTCCACCGCCTCGGTGGGCTGGTGATCGCTGCTGAGCTGGCGATACTGCCGGAAAGCCTCACGCAGACGCTGGTAGACCTCCATGGTTTCATAGGGGACGAGGCCGACTCTCTCGGGCAGCAAATCGTCAGGATTCGCGGCCGTGGCGCGCTTGTTGTAGAGCGCATGCACGAACTGCCAGCGGTCGCGGGGAAATTCGGCCATCCAGTCGACGCGCTCCAGATCGATGAAGTGCTCGGGCTCCTGCGCCGCCTTCAACTGCACGTCACGCTTGTCGCGCCAGCGGTCGGGTTCCGAGGCCAGATACCCCAGCCGCGTCCCCGCCTGGCGGAAGAACTTCGGCATGTCCGCGGGAATGTAGCTGGCGGCGATCTGGTTGATCATCAGGTGCCCTTCGCCGCCCCAACCCGAGGAAGGAATAGGAGCGAGGACAAAAATCAAGACGAGGGCGATGGCGGCGCGGAACGGCAGGCAGACAGAAGTGTTGTTCATCGGTGCAGAAGCCCGTTGGCACTTGGAAACGAAAAATACTATCACGCCAATCCTGGGCCTGCCGACGAGCCGCCGGCGTTACGTTATCATTCCATCGTGGATGTGGTAGTCCGCTGCCGCAATCTCTTCAAGACCTATGACGGCAAGGTGGAAGCCGTGCGCGGTCTCGACCTCGAGATCCGCCTGGGCGAGTGCTTCGGCCTCTTGGGCCCGAACGGCGCGGGCAAAACGACGACCATTGAAATCCTGGAAGGGCTGCTCCCGCCCACCTCCGGTGAAGTCGAGATCCTGGGCCGCAACTGGGGCGCGCACGAGCGCGAGCTGCGTGAGTTGTTGGGCATCTCGCTGCAGGAGACGCGCCTCTCGGAAAATCTCAGCGTGCGCGAAACGCTGGTGTTGTTCTCAAGTTTTTATCGGCAGCCAAGCTCGCCCGAAGCGGTGATGGAAGAGATGGCGCTCACGGAGAAAGCCGACACCTGGGTGGGCAAGCTCTCGGGCGGACAGCGCCAGCGGCTGGCGGTGGCGGCCGCGCTGGTGGGCAATCCCAGGATTCTGTTTCTCGACGAGCCGACCACGGGCCTGGACCCACAGAGCCGGCACCAGCTTTGGGAGATCGTGCGGCAATTCCAGAAGCGCGGCGGCACCGTGCTGCTCACCACCCACTACATGGACGAAGCCGAGCGCTTGTGCGACCGGCTGGCCATCATCGACCACGGAAAGATCATCGCCGAAGGCACACCCCCAGAGCTGATCAAGCGCTACTGCGGCCAGAACATGGTCGAGTTCGCCGTGGCTCCGCCCGTGGACGGCGCTGCACGCGAGCTGTGGCAGTCGCTGCCGGGCGTGGACGCGGTGCACGAGGAGGACGGCCTCACCTCGCTCAGCGTGCGCGAAGCACACCAGACCATCCCCGCACTGCTCGGCGCGGTGGAACAGCGCGGGTGGCGCCTGGTTCACCTGACCACACGGCAGGCGAGCCTGGAGGACGTCTTCGTGCATCTGACAGGCAGGCATTTGCGTGAAGAGTAGGGAGTCCCTTCGCTACGCTCAGGGCAGGCTAAGAACGGCCCTCGGTCGTCGGCCAACGGGCAACTATGCGGGCGGGCGTATGCACCGCCAAAGCTGCAAGGCCCGTAGGGCCGAAATAAAATAGCCCAGGGCGGAAGCCCTGGGTGACTGGCGAAAAAAATTAATGGAGCCCCTTGTAGGGGCGGCACCACGTTCAGAGTGCCGCCCCCGCGGGGCTCGGATCGTTTCTTAACAGCTACCCAGGGCTTCCGCCCTGGGCTAATTTGGACCGGCCCTACGGGCCTTATAGCATCGATAGTTGTAGATCCCCAATCTCAACGAGCCTCTCTGTGACCACGCCGATCGAAGAACAAGCCGAAAATCGCACTGCCGCACCGCCGTCGCCGCGGCCTGCGCGTCCCAATGGGCGCTGGGCCGGCTACCGGGCGCTGCTCACCGCGCGCATGAAAGAACTGCAGCGCGAGCGGGAAGTTGTCTTCTGGGTGTTCGTCTTCCCGCTGCTGCTGGCGGTGGGATTGGGGATCGCCTTCCGCGACAAGCCCGCGGGCGCCACCAACATCGCCATAGTTGCTGGCCCGGGGGCGCAGCGCACCATCGACTGGCTCCAAGCCTCGCCGCAGCACGCCAGCATCCACGCCGATGTGCTTTCCCAGCCGGAAGCGTTCAATCGTTTCCGTCTCGGCAAGTACGCGCTGGTGGTGATCCCGCAGGCGGACGGCAGCGTCCGCTATCGCTACGATCCCGCCCGTCCGGAGAGCGTGCTGGCGCAGGCACAGGTGGACGACGCGTTGCAGGTGGCCGCCGGCCGCAAGAATGTCGTCGCCACCTCCAGTGAGACTGCCATGGAGCCGGGTTCGCGCTACATCGACTTCCTGATTCCCGGCCTGTTGGGCATGAACCTGATGAACTCCGGCATGTGGGGGATCGGTTTTGCCCTGGTGGACATGCGCCAGCGCAAGCTGCTCAAGCGCTTCCTGGCGACGCCCATGCGCCGCAGCGACTTCCTGCTGGCCCTAAGCTCGAGCCGGCTGCTGCTGATGCTGATCGAGGTGGTGCTGTTGCTGGGCCTCGGCATGCTGGTGTTCCACATGCGCGTGCTGGGATCGCTGCTCACCATCATTCTGATCGGGGCGGTGGGGGCGCTGAGCTTCGGCGGGCTGGGCCTGCTGACCGCTAGCCGCGCGCGCAAGATCGAGACCGTCAGCGGGCTGATCAACGTGGTCATGCTGCCCATGTGGGTGTTCTCCGGCGTGTTCTTCTCCTACGAGCGCTTTCCCGCGATGCTCCTGCCCTACATCAAGGCCCTGCCGCTGACCGCGCTGAACGATGCCCTGCGGGCCACCATTCTGGAGGGCACGCCGCTGGCCGCGCAGGGAACGCGGCTGGCGGTGATGGCCATCTGGGGCGGAGTGTCGTTCCTGCTGGCGCTGAAGTGGTTCCGGTGGGTGTAGGGCGGTACTTCACAGTTGATGTATACAGATGAAGGTGAAGGGGCACGGCTTTCAGCCGTGCCGTCAGGCAGCGTCAGTGGTTGGGCCTTAAAGGCCCTGAGGCGTGTCCCCGCGGCGGCTGAAGCCGGAGTTTGTGGTGGCCGCGTATGGCACGCCTGAAAGGCGTGCCCCTTCACCTGTCACATTCGAAGAAGCTGCTGTTTACTTGCTGACGAGCGTGGCGTACTCCGGTGCGTTCTTCTCTTTCCACTTGATGTTGCAGCCTAGGCTCGGTGTCTGGTCGGCCGCGACCGGGCGGCCGGCGAGCACGGCGTCGAGCGCGGCGCGCAAGTCCTTGCCGGTTACGGGGCGGCCGCTCGAGGGACGGCTGTCGTCCATCTGTCCGCGGTAAACCAGCCGGCGATCCTTGGCGAACACGAAGAAATCCGGCGTGCAAGCCGCGCGGTATTCCTTGGCGACTTCCTGCGTTTGATCGAACAGGTAGGGGAAGGTGTAGCCCACGGTCCGGGCTTCTTCTTTCATGCCCTCGGGACCGTCATCGGGAAACTGCGTCGCGTCGTTGGAGCTGATGCCAATCACGGCCACGCCCCGGGCCTGGTACTCGCGCACCAGTTGCGCCAGGTGTTCGCGAACGTGTCTTACATAGGGACAATGGTTGCAGATGAACATCACCAGCAGCGCCGGGGCGCTCTTGTGGTCATCCAGCGATACGGTACGGCCGGAGACCACGTCGGGCAGCCGGAACTTGGGGGCTTTCATCCCCAGTGGCGCCATAGTGGATGGAGTTTCAGGCATGGCAACCTCCCCGCTTAAAAATGCAACAGACAGCATAGCGGAACCGGTGGACACCTCCAAGTCCCGTGATACAATCTCACCCCCTGCGGTGACCGGGGTCACTTACGGTCCGGGACCCCCCGGCGGATAGTGGGGTGAGACAGCCCACGCCGGGATTGGGCCTGGTTCTTCCGTCCTCGGACCAGGCGCCGGTTTAGGGTTCGGTGTCGGTGTTTTCAAGGTTCTCTTTCGTTTATCGGAACCAGGTTCCAGGAGGAGTCCGCGATGAATATCCGGCTGACGATTTTGATTCTTCTGCTGATCCCCATTGTGGTGGCGGGCGGGTTTGCTATGACCCACCGTCCCATGAATGCCACTGTGGTGGCCGTGCTGGGCGCGGTAATGATCTACCTGGCCTACACCCGTTACGCGCGGCGCATTGACCGCGAGGTCATACAGCCCGACGTCAAGAAAGCCACCCCGGCGCGCATGTACGTGGACGGAGTGGACTTCATGCCCACCAGCCGCAACGTGCTCTATGGGTACCACTTCAAATCCATCGCCGCCGCTGGCCCCATCGTGGGACCGATCGCGGCGGCCACGCTCTGGGGCTGGCTGCCTTCGCTGCTGTGGCTGACCCTGGGCGTGACCTTCATCGGCTGGGCCAGCGATTACTCGGCGATTATGGTGGCCGTCCGCAACGACGGCAGTTCCCTCTCCGCGATCGCTCATAAGCTGATCGCGCCGCGGGCGCGCATGATCCTGTTCGTGTTCATCTTCTTTTACCTGCTGCTGCTGGCGGGCGCCTTCGTGGGCATCCTGGCGGGCATCTTCGATCCCCGCGCCGACGTCCCCTTTGGCATCCTGATGCTGGCCATCATGGGCCTGGTCGCTGGCCAGATGCTTTATCGCTGGAAGATGGACCTGATCCTGGTGACCATTGTTGCCGTGGGTATCACGCTGGCCTCGATGGCCTTGGGCGCCAAGGGTATGACCCCTGTCAAGGGCACCACCCCGGACGGCAAGCCGGCCGTAGCCATGACTTACACCGGTCCCATCAACTCCATCGTGGAGAAGATCGGTGATGGCCTCAACCGGCTCAGCGGGAAACAGCCGCTCTACACCGTCGTCGATCCCACCCGGGCCGACCCCCGTCTGGTGACCACCATCGTCAATCCCGAGGGCAAGATCGTTCCCAAGTATGTGGATCAGAGCGGCGCCATCAAGATGCTGCCTTCGTTCATCTTCTGGTGTCTGTTCGTGTTCGCCTTTTCCTATCTGGGGACGGTGCTGCCGATCTGGCGCTTCGCCCAGCCCGTGAACTACCTCGGGTTCTGGGTGACGTTCCTGACCATCGGCCTGTCCGCCTTGGGCGCCCTGTTCGGCGGCATCCGGGCGTTGCTGGGCAATCCCGAAATGGCCAAGGCGATCACCTTCCAGACCAAAGTATTCAGCAGCTGGATGCCGATGACCCAGGCCGCCGGGCAGACGCTGCCCGCAATCCAGCCGCTGTGGCCGATGCTGTTCGTGACCATCGCCTGCGGCGCCATCTCGGGCTGGCATGCGCTGGTGGGCTCGATCGGCACGGCGCGGCAACTGGAGTATGAAACCGACGGCCTGCCGGTAGGCGGCGGCAGCATGTTCAGCGAGAATGCGCTGGCGCTGCTGGCGCTGGTGGCCATTTCCATCGCTGGCGGCGCGGGCGCAGGCGCCTTCGCGGGCGGCGTGGGCAAGCTGCTGGGCATCGTCACCTTCGGCGGCATCCAGCCCGCTTACGGCACCGCGCTCGGCTTCGGCGTCTTCGTGGTGATCGTGCTGACGGTGGTGCAGCTCGTCTTCCGCGTCATGCGCGTGACTCTAGCGGAATGGCTGGGTGAAACCTGGGTGGGCTTCAAGAACTCGCACATCTCGGCCTTCGTTTCCATGGGGCTGACGCTGCTGCTGGTCCTGAGCGGCACCTGGATCTACCTCTGGCAGTTGTTCGGAGCGTCGAACCAGTTGATGGCGGCGCTGAGCCTGCTGATCGTCAGCCTGTGGCTGAGGTCGGTGGGCAAGAGCCCCCGGTTCGCCTTCTACCCCATGCTGTTCATGTACGTGACCACCATGGCGGCCATCATGGTGACCGCCTACAACCTGTACGCCAGCATCCTCTCCAACCCGAAGATCGCGGCCCAGCCGATCAACTTTATAGGCGCGGTGGCCATGATCATTGTGGCAGCGCTGTTGTTTGTCGCCTCGGTCTTGATCGCTTACGATGCGTGGCGCGCCTGGACGCGGATGAAACCCGCCGCGCCCGTGAAGGGGAAGGAGCCGGTGTTGGCGCCAGCGGCGCGTTAAGGCAGTCACTCTGTCCGCGGTCGCGCGGGGTTGGCTCCCGGCGCGGCCGCGGTGGAGCTTGAAGCTTGTAAGCTACGTCTCCTGGGATTCAGCGTTCAGGCTTGTTCGCCGAGTTTGCGCAGGGTTTCGAAGACGGTGCTGGCCGGCAGCTTCTTGAGTTCGGCCAACGGCCAGTGAACTTCGAAGTTGGGATCATGCCGCTGGATGGACAGCCGTATCAGCGGACAGCCGGAGAGCGCGACGAGATCCAGCAACCGGCTGGCGGCTGGCGGCGGCTCCGGCGCGTAGGCGACCAGCGGATCGCGCACCGGGACCGACTGCCATTTCTGGCTGCGGAGTTGGGCTTCGCGGCCGCGCGCCGACCAGGCCGTGGGTTCGAAAGCTTCGAATTCGAACTCAGGCAGCTTGTGCATGCGGCTCCGGAAGATGAACAGGTCCCGGCGCCCTCGGGCCCGGGCCAGAAACCATAGCGGGGCGACGTCGCGGGGTTCGAGCACGAACAGGACCTCAGTTTCGCGGAAGGGCCGCTTGGCGTTTGGGATCTTCAGTTGCACGACGGAAGACCCCAGCCAACGGAGAGTGGTCTTCTCGCCCACCAGCGGCAGGCCGCCCTGGACCCAGTCCATGGCGTCGTGGCCCCGGCGGATGTTGCGGTGAGTGCCGAGGGCAAAGCCGCCGACGACCAGGATGACCACGATGATGAAGAGGGCAAGATTGGGTGACATGACTGCTCGTCAGGTTGCGGTGACGGACCGCTGATTATGGCACACCGACAGGCAGGCGGCGAATGAGAGCGCTGACGGGCAGAGGGAAGCGGGCGAGAATGCTGAAGGCGATCCGCGAGTTCATCTACGGCATGTATGCCTTCGAGTTCGAGAAGCAGGCCGTGGAAATGCGCGCGGAGCTGGAATCGGCATTCATGCTGATCACCATGGGCGATATGCTGGGCGTGCCCGTCATCCCGCCCATCTACGCGATGCGCGTGCTGCCCTATGTGGTGCCGCACATCGCCACCTGGAAGCACCGGGTGATGCGCGAACGCGAGATTTCCGACCGGGAAGAGTTCCATTTGCACGGAGTGTGAGCTAGTACCAAGTACCGAGTACCAAGTACCAAGAGCTAGGAGCTGAAAATGCCAGACAAACCGGAAAAGCCCGAAAAAAAAGAAGAGAAGCAGGGATTCTTTGGCCGAGTGAAGGAGATCGCCTACGGGATGAGTGCGCACGACATGTCGCGCTACGCCATGCGCACGCGCGCCAGTATGGAGCACCTGTTCATCCTGATTACCATGGGCGACCTCATCGGCGTTCCCATCCTGCCGCCGTACTACTCGCTGCGGCTGCTGCCCTACGTGGTACCCAACATCTCCACGTGGAAGCGGCGCATGCTGCGGGAAAAGGATGTGTCGGACGCGATGTTCTAGACCGAGTACCGAGTCATCAGTTTTTTAATCTCCGCAGTCATACGAGGACTACATGGGAATGAGAGAGACTTTTGAGCAAAACAAGGATCGTCGCTACATCATGTTCGGCGGCAAAGGCGGCCTGGGGAAGACCACCTTCTCGGCAGCGACAGCCTTCTGGCTGGCGCAGCAGGGGAACAAGGTGCTGGTCTTCTCCGTCGACCCGCAAGCCTCGCTGAGCGACATCTTCCAGAAGGACATCTTCGGCAAGGGGCCGGTGAAGGTGATGGACAACCTTTACGCCCAGGAGATTGACGCCGACAGCCACATCCGCGAGTACCAGGACCAGATCCGCAAGAAGATTCTCGACATGTACGGGATGGAGCAGGTGCCGGAGGAGATCGAGCAGTACATCCAGGCCGCCTCGGCCGAGCCCGCCATGGAAGAATCGGCCATCTTCGACGCCGTGGTGGACATCGTGGTGGGCGGCGAGTACGACTACTACATCTACGACCTGGTGCCGCTCGGCCACGCCCTCTATTACCTCTCCATGGCCAAGGTCTACGACGAGTGGATCAACCGCATCACCAAGCTCCGCGAAGAGATGAAAGAGCACGAAGAGATGGTGGCGCGCATCAAGCGGCAGAAGACCACGGAAGAGGACCACATCCTCACCGAGCTGCTGTACATCAAGAACCGGATCAACCAGTCCTCCAGCATCCTCACCGACAAGAAGAAGACGGCGTTCTTCTTCGTGGTGGTGCCGGAAGAGATGATCATCCTGGACACGGAGAAGGCGGCGCAACTGTTCGCCAAGTTCGACGTGCCCATCGTCGGGTATGTGGTCAACCGGGTGCTGCCCACGGACCTGGTCGGGAAGGACATCCCTCCCTACCTGCAGAACCGGCTGAAGATGCAGGGACACTACCTGGAGAAGATCGACCAGACCTTCGGCAAGCAGGTGGTGGGGCGGGTGCCGGAGCTGGAGCGCGACGTCACCGGGCTGAAGATGATCGAGAAGCTGGCCGGCCTGATGTATGGCAACGGAAACGGGAGGCGATGACATGCCAGAGATCAAACAGTCGATGACCGAATATGCGACGGCGCATCCGAAGCTGAAGTACTCCTTCTTCGGGGGCAAGGGCGGTGTGGGCAAGACGGTGATGGCCGGCGTGACCGCGATGCACCTGGCGCAGACCGGCAAGCGCACCATGCTGGCCTCCACCAACCCGGTGCACTCGCTCAGCGGCCTGCTCGACCAGGACGTCTACGGGAAGCCCACGGCGGTGACCGGCGTCCCCAACCTGTGGGCGTATGAGATCGACACCAAGGAGACCATCGAGCGCTCCAAGCAGGACATCAAGCAGAAGATCCGCTGGTTCCTCAAGTTCGCCGAGATCTCCACCCAGGCCGACAGCTTCGTGGAGAGCGCCACCATGAATCCGGCCTTCGAAGAGTCGGCCATGTTCGAGAACATGGTGGACCTGATGTTCAAGAACGAGTACGACGCCTACGTCTTCGACACCGCGCCCACCGCCAACGCCCGCCGCCTGCTGGGCATGAGCAAGGTGTACTCGCTGTGGGTGAACAAAATGGTGAAGTCGCGCCAGGAAGCACAGTCGCTGCGCGAGCTGTTCAGCTTCACCAAAAAGAAGGAAGCCGACCCGCTGATGGAGTATCTACTCGGCTTCCGCGAGCGCATCATCCACGCCCGTGATCTGCTCACCGATCCGGAGCTGACCGCGTTCTTCTTCGTCACCCTGCCGGAAGCGCTGCCCATCGCCGTGATCAAGCGCTTCATCAACTGGTTCCACGATTTCGGCATTCCGGTGGGCGGGGTGCTGGTCAACATGCTCATTCAGAAGGACCAGGTGAAGGCGGATTCGCCCGAGTTCGTGAAGAACCGCGTGGCCATGCAGGACTCGTACATGGACGAGATCTGGCGTGATTTCGATAATGTGCGCGCCATCATCCCGCTGTTCGACAACGAAGTGCGCGGCACGGCGGCGCTGAAGATGGTGGCCGACCACGCCTTCCCGCAGGCGGTGGGGGCGCGCTAGCGCAACCACGGCGCGGCTCTCGTCCTGCTCACAGCTTACGGTGACTGAAGTCACTGCGCCGGCTCTGAGCGGGACGTATTTTTAGAGAAGCAAAAAACTTGCGCGTGTTTCACCAAGCGGGGAGGAGGTGTCTCATGCCCCTGGTGGAAACCCGAACTCTCATCTCGCTCAAGAACATCCTGTTTGCAACCGATTTTTCCGAATATTCCCAGACCGCGCTGACGGTGGCTGCGAACTACGCCCGCCGGCACGGGTCCAAGCTATGGGTAACGCACGTCGTACCCGGCGTACCCAGGTTAGCGATCCCGATCGAGGCCATGCCCGCGTGCTTCGACGCGGAATGGACGGCAGCGGAGAGAGACATGGCTTCGCTGGACGAGGGCTCTTTGCTGGAAGGGATTCCCCACGAGTTGTTGCTCGAGCGCGGAGAGCTGTGGCCGGCCCTCTCCGAGATCGTTGCCCAACATGACATCGGCCTGATCGTGGTGGGGACGCACGGCCGCGGCGGTGTCTCCAAGCTGCTGCTGGGCTCGGTGGTGGAAGAGATCGTGCGCCTGGCGCCCTGCCCGGTACTGACGGTGGGTCCCGAGAGCTTTGCCAAGGTTGTCCCCCAGGAAGCGCTGGGACAGATTCTCTACGCGACCGACTTTCAGCCGGGTTCGTTGGCGGCCCTGGACTCTGCGTTATGGCTGGCACGGGAGAATCATGCCCAGTTGGCGCTGCTGCACGTATGCGAGGTGCGCGACGATGCCCTCAACCACACGCTGCGTGAGCAGACGATCCGCCAACTCATGGACCTGATACCACCGGAAGCACGGTTGGACCGCATACCGGAATTTCTGGTGGAGTGCGGCACGGCAGCCGACGTCATCCTGCTGGTGGCGGCGGAAAAGAAAGCGGACTTGATCGTGATGGGTGCGCGCCGGAGCCGGCATCCCTTCGCCCTTAGCCACCTGGCTTGGGCGATGACGCACCGGGTGCTCGCTCGCGCCAAATGCCCCGTGCTGACGGTTCGGGGCTGAGCGTCGACTGCGGAGGGCGGCAATACGGCCACCCATCGCAAGCCATTCCCGGAAGGAGGTGGCAGGCTAGCAGAATAAAAACCACGAAATCCAGGTGCACCGGAATCCCCGATTCCTAGTAAGACAAGGGGCGAGCCTTCGGTTTCTCCACGAAAATTGGAAAAACCGAAGGCTCAACGTTTTAAGCTACCCTGCGATTTTCGCAGAGGTATATGCCAAAAACTGAAATTGGCAAGAGTGCAGCGGTTTGTGCAGCAGTTTTGTGCAAGGTAGATACGAGATGGAACCGGTGTTCTGCGGCTGTCCTGCGGCTTCGCGCCGGGCAGGCAAGGCTTGCCCCCCGTCCCGGCGTTTCTGAGCCCCACGCAGCCCTTTTGGGCCACGCCCACGCCCTATCGCCCGCGCCGCGACCTGACCGTCGAACTGCCCCAAAACGCCGCTGCGACTGGCCCGCCGCCCCATCGTGGAGCCGTATCGGATCGGCTGCGTGCGCCAAAATGTCTGGATTCGACGGCCTGCGCCTCTGTGGTAACTTCGACGCACGATGCCAGCCACGCCCCGGACAGCGGGCAAGCGCCTCCGAGCCCTGCGCGGGAGCTTGGGGCTCTCCATGTCGGAGGTCGAGCGGCGGACGCAGGAGCTTGCCGCCGTGCGGCGCAATCCAAGGCTGCGTGTGCCGAAGGGCAGGCTATCCGACATCGAGGCGAAGGGACGCACGCCGGGCATCCACTGCCTCTACGCGCTGGCGCGGGCGTAGGGCTGCGATGTCCGCAAGCTGATGGGGTTCTACGGGCTCACGTAACGAGTGTCTTTCTTCCTCACGATGGTCTGGAGACCAACGCGCTCCCGCGAGAATGTCAGGTGTTACAGGATTTGCCACGACAGGGTTTTTGGGTAACCGTCTCCAGTCGTCATAGAAAAAAGTAGCTGCGCAACGAGCACTCTCCCAGAAGCCGACTTCTGGATAACGCCGGCCTTCGGAACTCTACGGTTCGGGACACGTCCAAGCGCCAGACTCGCCGGATTACCGGCCACAAGCCGACTTATCGGTACCTATCCGCTTGCACCTGCAATGTCCAGCCCGGCCTTTCGCCAGCCGTCGATCAGGCGCTCCCTGTACTCCGGCTCCCACCACTTCTCGATATCCTTGAGTGCGGTGGCGGCGAAGTCGGGCCGCACTTTGAGCAGCTCCCGCAGGGCTTTGGCGGCCGCGTCTCGTTCCCCGAGATGCCCACAGGCAGCGGCCATCGCCGCGTGCGAAAACCAGTGTCCCGGCAGATTGACCTTGAGCGCGCAACTGAGTGCGCCGCGGTAGTCACCCTGGCGGTACGCGTTGTAGAAATCTGCATACCAGTACCATCCGGGATGATTGGGATTGAGCTGCTTGGCGCGCCCCGCCAGCGCAAGGCCACGCTCCCAGTCGCCGGCATAGGTAAGCAACTCGCCGAGAAAAGCGACCGAGTTGCCGTCCATTGGGTTCAGGGCAACAGCCCGCTCCGCCGCATTCCGGAAACTCTGGAATTCCTTTTGGAAGAAGAGCGCCTGGGCCAGACTGGTATAGCCGAGATAGTTGGTTGGCGCCGCTGCCACAGCCCGCTGCGCGGCTGTGAATCCACGCGCCAGGGAATCGGCCTGAAGGTTGAATCCTTGCGCGTAATCCTGAACATGAAGCAGCGCCAGGTGTCCCCAGGCGTCGCCATACGCTGGCGCCTTCTGCACCGCCAATTCGAGAGCAGATAGCGCGTCCGCCAGTTCCTCGGCCGTACCTCGCCTCCCGTAGCCGAAGCTGCGCAGCACTGCTTCGTAGGGGCTCAGTTGCTCGGGATCGCGGCTGCGCACCGCCTCACTCATGCTGCGGGGCAGCACCCCGTTCATATCGGCAACTGTCGAAACAATCCGCGGCACTAAATCGTCTTGCAACTCGAAAACCGCTTCCGGGCTGAAACTACGCTCATAGTTCTCGGCCCAGAGATGAGCGCCTGTCATCGCATCGACGAGTTGAACCGCAAGGCGCAGCTTTGTCCCTGCGTGCCGCAGGCTGCCCTCGATCACGTAGCGCGCACCGAGTTCCTTGCCGATGGCCCGGATGTCTCCCACTTCGCTCGAATATCTCGCGGTCGAGCCCCGGGCAATCACTCGCAGATACGAGAAGCGCGATAAACCAGTAACCACGTCTTCCGACAGCCCGTCCGCCAGCGCAGTAAGGTCGGCGTTGCCTCCGCTGGACTTGAACGGCAACACCGCGACCCAGAATCCCTCCTCGGCGCGAACGGCTGCCGAGTCCATGCCCGACTCCGCTCGATCTGCTCTTGCGGTGACCGTCCCGTTTCGCCTCGGAGAGTCGGGCGATCCATCGGTCGCGGGAATCAAGAGCCCCGCTTTCCGCAACCCTTCGAGCACAGGCTCGAGCAGGCCGCTCGCAAAGTGCCAACTCTCGATGTTCGAGCGCGCGTGCGCCGCAAACTCGGGATCGAGCGCCAGCAGATCCCGGACCGCGGCCGCAGCTTCGGCGCGCCGGCCGAGGTGTCCACAGGCCGACGCCACAACCAGATAGGGCCAGAAGAGCCCGGGTACGTCCACCCGGTTCGCGCACTCCAGCGCCTGCTCGTACTCACCCTTGTGGAAGTGTTCCCAGAGGGGAGCGAAGTGCATCCAGCCCGCGTGGTTGGCATTCAGTTCCATTGCGCGGCGCACGATCGCGGTGCCTCGCTCGAACTCGCCGGTGTGCACGATCTGCAGGCCCAGGATCCCGAGCGCGTCCGTGTTGAGCGGATTGAGGGCCATTGCGCGCTCGGCCGCGGGACTAAACGCCGCGAGGTCCCGCCGGAAGAAGTGCACCTGTGCAAGCGCGACCAGCGCGAACTGGTTCGCCCGATCAAGCTCGACCGCGCGGCGGGCCGCGGCCAGCGCCCGATCGAGAGAGGTCGCGTCGCTCCGGAAGCCAAACGCGTATTCGTCAACGTAGATCTGCGCGAGACAGGCCCACAGGTCCGACTGCCGGGCATGCCGCTCCGCCGCCCGCTCCAGCCGGGTCTTGAGCGCCGCGTGGGCCGAGGGCGTAATCTGCTCGCGGTAGGCGAAATACTGGAACTGCCACTCAACCGGGGTGATATCGACGTCGTCCTTCTGCCGCATCGCGGACCTTATCGAATGCACCAGCACCCCGTAACTGTCGGCTACGGTTGCGACGATGCGGGCAGCGACGTCGTCCTGCACCGCAAAAATGCTCGACGTCTGGAGGTCCCGATTGTAGGTCTCGGCCCAGAGCTGCGCTCCCGTCTGGGTGTCGATGAGCTGGGCGCTCAGGCGAATGATGGAACCTCCCTTGCGGATACTTCCTCCCAGCACGTAACGGGCGCCCAGTTTGCCGCCCAGCGCCCGCTCGTCTCCAGCCGCTCCCTTGAGGCGGGCTGCCGAGGCGTTCGCGACCACCGACAGATACCGAAACCGCGAAAGCCCGGTCGTGATGTCCTCGCCCAGGCCGTCGGCGAACGACTCCATCTCCGCGTCACCAGAACTCTTAAAAGGAAGCACGGCGACCCAGAATCCCTCCTCGGTGCGGACAGCTCCCGACGCGTCCCGCGAATCCCGGACGAAAGCCCGCGCGGGGTCGGGAACCGCGGCCTCCTGTGACGACTGTCGCGAAAGATCACGAAATTCGTTGCTGACGTCGCGCGCCGTCTGCAAGCGGTGGCGCGGATCTTTCTCCAGGCAGCGCCGGATGATGCGCGCCAGATCGCTGGGCAGATCGGGCCGAACGTCGGTGACCGACGGTGGCGTATCCCGCAGAATCGCGGATACCAACTCGGCTGAGGAATTCCCCTCGAACGGCCGTCGCCCCGTCGCCATCTCGTGCAGCACGATGCCCAGAGAGAAAATGTCGGTGCGATGGTCGACCGGGCGGCCCGAAGTCTGTTCCGGAGACATGTAGGCTGGCGTCCCCATGACTACGCCCACTTCCGTTTGGCTGGCTGAGGTCATGGTTGCGCCGCCAAGGCTGGCTCCGCGAACATCTTTTGCCAGCCCAAAGTCCAGCACTTTGACGCGGCCTTCGTTCGTGACCATCACATTGGCGGGCTTCAAGTCGCGATGCACGATCCCTTTCTCGTGCGCCGCCGCGAGCGCGTCGCCCAGCGCGCTGGCAATCTCGACGATCTGCTCGACCGGAAGTCCGCCTTTGGGAATCAGGCGGTCGAGTGGCTGCCCTTCGACCAGTTGCATGGTCAGGAAGTGGACGCCGTCGGATTCCTCCACCGAGTGGATGGTGACGATGTTCGGATGGTCGAGTTGAGCGAGGGCCTTGGCTTCGCGACGAAAGCGCCCGAGCCGCTCCGGATCTTGCGCCATCTCGGCGGGTAGCACCTTAAGTGCTACGTCGCGGCCGAGTTTCGTGTCGGTGGCGCGATACACCTCACCCATTCCGCCCGCACCGAGCGGTGCCTGGACTTCATAGGGGCCGAGCTTTGTGCCGGGCGCGAGGGCCATGAGTGGGAGCGATTATAGCCTTGGGCCTGCTTGCGCAGTATCTTCGGGCTTTAGGTAGACGGTGATTTGGGGCCGGATTGGTCCCGACAAACGCGCTTCCGTCCAGGAATGAGGTAGCTCCCCAATCTCGGCCGACCGGAAGTAATCGAATCGAGCGACGACCTGAAGGGGCGGGAGATCAGCTACGAGGTCCCGAAACCGGCTTCGGGGAACCCTGGGCTCGGCATTTCAACGGCACTGCGCTTCCCCCAAGCCGACTTCTCGCCAGTGTGAGAGTCCCTCGTGAGGCATAACTTCCGGATTCCCCGAGCCGGGGAAAGTCGGGGAACGGGCAGTGAAAATCCTCGAAGGCGCAGGTTGCGGTCGCTCTGGAGCGCTTCGGGAATTTCCTTTTCCACAAGAGCGCTGGTGCAATCTGAGGGCTCAAGATAACGCCGCCCGCCCATCGCCTCTCAGGCTGGCAAGCAGCCCCGAGTACCGCCTCTGCGGCCGGTCATTGCGGACGGCAATGCCCAGAGCCTTCTTCTGCCCGACCAGCAGGAGCAGGCGCTTGCCCCGCGTGATCCCCGTGTAGATCAGGTTGCGCTGCAATAGCATGTAGTGCTGCGTGGCCAGCGGGATCACCACCGCCGGGAACTCCGAGCCCTGCGACTTGTGGATCGTGGTTGCGTAAGCCAGCGCGACCTCGTCCAATTCGCCGAAGTCGTACTTGACCAGCCGCTCGTCGAAGCGGACCGCGACCTGCTGCTCGACCGGATCGACCCGCTCGACGATCCCCACGTCCCCGTTGAACACGTCCTTGCCGTAGTCGTTCTTGGTCTGGATGACCTTGTCGCGCATCTGGAATCGACATCCGAACCGCTCGACGGCGGGCTCGCCGGGCCGGGCCGGGTTCAACACGCGTTGCAGGGCTTCGTTCAGTTCGCGCACGCCCAGAGACCCCCGGTTCATAGGGCACAGGACCTGCACGTCGCGGATCGGGTCCAGACGGAACCGCTCCGGAATCCTCTCCTGCACCAGCTTGACCAATGTCGCGGCGATCTTCTCCGGGTCGTCCCGCTCGACGAAGTGGAAGTCGGAACTTGGTTCCGCCCCCCGCACGTCAGGCATTTGCCCTCGGCGGATGCGGTGCGCGTTGGTGATGATCCTGCTGCCCGCCGCCTGCCTGAACACCTCGGTCAGCCGCACGACAGGCACCGCGCCGCTCTCGATCAAGTCCTTGAGAACCGTGCCCGGGCCGACGGACGGAAGCTGGTCCACGTCGCCGACCAGAATCAGGCTGGCGTGGTTCGGCAGGGCCCGCACCAGCGAGTGCATCAGCGGCACGTCCACCATCGAGGTTTCGTCCACGACCAGAAGGTCGCACGAAAGGGGCTTTGACTCGTTCCGGGTGAACCTGCCAGTTGCGGGGTCGATCTCCAGCAGGCGGTGGATCGTCTTCGCCTCCAAGCCCGTGGTCTCCGTGAGCCGCTTCGCCGCCCGCCCGGTCGGGGCGCACAGCAGGCATTTCACGCCCTTGGCACTCAGGATCATCAGGATCGAGTTCACCAGCGTCGTCTTGCCCACGCCCGGCCCTCCGGTGATGATCGTCACGCGTTTCGCCAGTACCGTCTTCAGCGCCTCGCGCTGGCTGGGGGCGAGCGTCTTGCCCGTCCGCTGCTCGCACCACGCGACCGCCTTCTCGAAATCGATTGGCGGGTAGGGCGTCGCCGTTCCCGCCAGCCATTTGATCTTTGCCGCGATGCCTTCCTCTGCCCTCCTGAGGTGCGGCAGGAAGACCAGCGGTTCGCCGTCAATCTCCTCCAGCAGCAGGGAGCCGCTTGTGAGCATCGGCGAAAGGGCTTGTTCGACTGTGGCTTCCGGCACCTCCAGCAGCTTCACCGCCGCCAGCTTGAGCTTTCCCAAAGGCAGGGCGCAGTGTCCGTCCGAGGTCGCTTCCAGCAGCACGTGGTCGATGCCCGCCCGCGCCCGGTTGAGCGAGTCCCGCGGAATCCCGACCTTCTGGGCGATCTGGTCGGCGGTCGCAAAGCCGATCCCGTGGATGTCCTTCGCCAGAGTGTACGGATTGCTCCGCACCCTTTCGATTGCCTGCTCGCCGTAGGTCTTGAAGATTCGCACCGCCCGGCTGGTGCCGACGCCGTGGCTGTGGAGGAACAGCATGATCTCCCGGACCTGTTTTGCCTCCTGCCACGCATGCGCAATGCGCTCCCGGCGCTTGGATCCGATCCCGTCCACGGATTCCAGTTCAGCGACCCGGCTTTCGATCACGCCCAAGACCTCGGCTCCGAACCGCCCGACCAGCCTCTTCGCCAGCACCGGCCCGATCCCCTTGACCAAGCCGCTGCCGAGATACCGCTCGATCCCCTCGGCGGTGGTCGGCGGCACGGTCTTCATGGCCGTCGCCTTGAATTGCAGCCCGTGTTCCTTGTCCCTGACCCACCAGCCCTCCGCCGTCAGCCATTCCCCGGCGGTCACGGAAGGCAATGACCCGACAACCGTCGTCTCCTCCCGCTGCCCGCGTGCTTTCACTCGCAGAACGCAGAATCCGCTTTCGTCGTTGTGGAAAGTGACGCGCTCGATCACACCGGAGATTTCCTCGGTCGCGGGCCTGCGCTCGTGCGTTGCGGCATTCATCTGGATTGGGATTTATTCTCACATGGACGGTCTGCCTTGCGTATCACGGAGGTTGTGCCGGTAGGTCGGCGTGGCGGCTTTCCTTTTCAAGCAGACTGTGACCATTGTTGTCGATCGCGCGAGGATTGCCAGCCTTCGCGCACAGGGCGCGGCTGAAAGGCGATCGCACGTGAGATGAAGCTCGGGGTCGGGGCGGTACTGCGGGCCGCCCAGCAGTCCGGATTACTGGGTTCAGAAACCCCGCGGGAACTGGCCCAGCGGCTCTAGCGTTTTTCCGCTTCCTTCTGTCTAGCCCCATAACTGAACAGTTTCTTGCATTCGTCTCGCAGAAAACCGCCGGTGACGGGGATGCGGTGATTGCCCTTCTCAAGGACAAGCCGGCAGGGAATAAGGCAAGCTCGCCACTTGTAGTCTTCCGTCCCGCGGTTGCGGCCATAAGCGGCTATGTCTTCTTGGGAGACGCCATAGACGATCGCGCCAATTCGAGCCCACACGCAGGCGCCGGCGCACATGGCGCAGGGCTCGTGCGTCGAGTAGAGCACGAAGTCGGGCAGGTAGCGGCCATAACCGCTGGATACGTATTTGAGCGTTTCCAGCTCTACGTGCTTGATGCTTGAACCAGAAGTTTTTACCCGATTGCCGGCGCTGGCAATGACCACTTCGCCCCTGCCCGCCAGGCGTGTGATGACCGCGCCGATGGGATAGTCGCCTCGGTCACGGGCGCGCTTGGCCTCCGCAATGGCCAGCTGCATGAACTTCTTTTTCGGTTTGTAGGAACCAGGGATCATGTAGCGACACTACGAACCTGCTGGGATCCGCACCTCGGCGGCTGGTACGAGTTCGTAGGAGAGCTTGAATTCGATGCAGCGGTGCAGGGTGCGATAGAGAGGACACTGCATCGGGTACGTGCGGTGGACATCCTCGATCGTGTCGCGCGCGTCCTCGGATGCCGCCAGGCGATGATGAACCAGGATGCGGCGAATGATCAGGACGCCTTCCTCCGTCTCCACCTCGCCACGCACGTCACTGGTGAGTGCCCCTCGACCTGTCTTGACTTGCCGCGCTGCCAGCGCGGTGGCAAACGTGCCCTGTAGTCAGGCCGCCGCGGCTGCCATCACGTAGTCGAGAGTGGCGGCGCGGGGCTCTTTGACGGTGGCGGGGTTCAAGCCGTAGTGCTGGGCGATGGCGCCGTGAACGCCGAAGTAGACGGGCGCGGATTCCGCCGGCAGGTGCGCCATCCGTATCGCCCCGGAACCGCGTTCAATTCTTCCTTCGTAAACATAGGTGGGCTCGGCCATTGCGCCCTCCTGTCGTGTGGCGTCTCATTGTACGTCGCACGCCCCAAATCCAAGTTGTGAAAATGCTGATGGGGCGACACTCTGCGTGCGGCCCAGCAGGCTGGATTGCGGGGTTCAGAAAACCCCCGGGAATCGGCCCGGTCAACTGGCGGAATCTTAAGGGCCCGGCAGCACGAGACTCACGGTTCGACAATCAGGTGTTTAATGAACCTGTAATGGTTCGAGTTGGGGGCAAACGGGCTCGGCCAGGCATGACAAGCGGCTCTTCCTGTCCCCACGTTGCTGGCGTCACTTGATCCCCAGAATCCAACCTTCGATCTGGGCCACGGTGCGCTCGGCTGGCACCAGGGATGGATCGAGGAACTCTGCGAGGCTGCCGTCGAGATCGGCGCGGCGCATCCATGCGGCGACCGAATAGGCGTCGTGCTGGTCGCCGTCCCGTCCATCGCGCGCGAAACCACGGCTCCAGAGGGATGGATAGACCTCCGCCACCACTGACTGCCTCGCCGGTATGTCCCAGCCGTCGAACGGCCAGAAATGGACTTGGTCGCCCACCTGCTGGCGGAGGTAGCGCAGCCACGGCAGGCCCGCATGGGTGGACTTGGCCACCGAGCCCTGCACGTCGAAATGAAAGACTGATTTGGCTGAGCCAGCCCGTTCTTCCGTTAACCGCCGCCAGCGACGGTTGCCGGAATGCGCCGCACCGTTGCCGCAAGCGCCATCGCGCACGAAGTCCACGTAGGTGTCGTCCTCGTCGGTCGGCCAATGCCGGTGGAAGTCGTCGAGGAATGCCACCCACTCCGGAAGTAGGCCATGAGTCTCGAAATATCGCAGCGGAAATGAGAAGCCGTGGTCGATACCGACCAGCGTCGGCCGGTCCTCGGAAAGCCGCTCCACCAACCATTCGGCGAGGCCGCACCGCGTCCAGTATTTACGCGGGCTAGGTGGCGGCTGCACCTCGACGGGCGCCGACGCTCGATCCGCCATGTAGACCCGCAGCCCCTTCAGGCTCGATGTCGGCGTCTGCGCACCGGAGTAATCAACGCCGATGTAACGCTCGAAGGCTGGGATGTCAACACCGCTCATACGACTGGCTTGTCTCGGCGGATGCCAACTGCACGGGTCCGACCGGGGCAGGGGTGCACGAGAGTCTGTTGTGGATAATCATATGAGGTGGATCATGTCCCACCGTGTGGCAATCCCCAGCAGTGCTTCTGATTCCTTTCCAGTTGCCGTAATGAGCACAGCCTCCAGCAATTCGCGCGATGCAAATAGCCCGCTCACATCGTCCACGCGCATATCCCGTGCCACAAAGTGATAGTTTTTTCGCTTCTCTTCATTCTCAAGCACTGTTCCGACGGAGACGTCATCCAGTTCGACCAAGGAGAGCTTGGTGACCACATGGTGAGCGAGCCAGCGTGTAATGCCATTTACGGTTAGCAACCACCGAAACCGTTCGGCCTCGTACACCGGAAATTGTGAATAATCTCGAAGCTTGATGATCTTCAACACCCCTGCCAAAGTATCGTGAAGGGAAACTGTCTCGACTTTGCGTTGAAAGGTCGGGATGACCTTAGCGGGGTTGATCAATCTCTCCCGACAGACTCGCAGATTCTTTGCTGTTGCGGGCGTGGGCACGGCGACGTAGCGATAAGGCTCGGTTTTGCCGTGCACGATCGCGTTCCGGACCTTCGAAAGTGTTCTGAGCAGGTCGGCATCACGCCAACCCGGGTGTTTGTGTGCATATTCTTTCACCAGATGGGTAAATGACACCTGGTTGTCGCTGCCGAGAGCATTGCGAAGGAAATGATCAACCGCGTTGTAGTCCGACTCGAAATGCTCGATCAAATCGAGCTGTTCCTTGGAAAGACCTGCGTTATCTACAACGGTCTTCGTTGTCATGGTGCTTGAACCTCTTTAGCGGGTGGTACCAGAGCATTCATTAAGCCTTGGCGGTCGTTGCCCCGACGCCCAACCCTGTTCCGAAGATGTCGACGTGTTCAGCAACCTGCTGGACCAGACCCTTGTCATACCGAATGACGATTACACGATATCCAAGGTCCTCCAGTTTCCCCCGTTCGCGCTCATCGTTAGCTCTCCGCTCAGGTTGGTCATGGTCAGGTCCGTCGCAGAACACGCAGACGCCCGGTAGCCCGTCGCGCTGGTAGTAAAAGTCCGCCTCGGCATACACGTCCGCTTCCGGCCGGTACTGAGCACGGTCTGGCAGCCGCCGACCTGTGTCGTACAACAACTTCAGGAGGTCCCGCTCCAACGTAGAGTTCTGATCGCGCCGCTCTTTCAGCCAAGCATATTGTTCTTCTCGGCTGCGTTCCGTCCTCTTCGTTGTGGTGGATTTCAGTAGCGCGAGCAGGTATTCGCGGATCAGGTGCCGATCAATCATCGGGTGGGCAGGCTGATTGGAGTAGCTGAGCAGGCAATCGTAGCAGGCGCGGCTGCACCTCTCGGCCCAGCCCGGGCGCTCGTTGCCGGTCCCAGGATCGAAATGGCATGCCTCCAGAGCCTTCTCGGCTACCCGTGAGAGTGCATCAGGGTAGTCGATCAGGCGCTGCCAGATGCCGTTCCCTCCCTCGGCAGCCTCCCAAAAAAGCAGCCTGCGATTCTCACCCTCGCCGATTCGTTCAACCGCGATTTCTTGCTGCTCGACTTGGAACAGCAATTGCATCCCGCGTTGCAAAGCGTAGCCAAGAGTGGCAAGGAACTCGTCGCTGACTTTAATACCGTCTGCAACCGGGCGAATGAGTAGTACGTTCCTCGTATCGCGCACGAACGGTCGGACGCCAGTCCGCAGATGGTTACCAGTAGCGTCAGGTGCCTTATCATCGTCGTCTGGTCGCCGCGCCCAGTAACCGGTCTTCGTGTCCAATGTGAAGCCGGGGCGGTCGGAACGCCGCCAACGCTGGTTCACGCGCCATAATTCAGCCTGCGGCGCGAACGTGAGTTGTAGAAGCTCGTGACCTTCAGAGTCGCGGGCGGTAGCCTGCTCCTGGAGCGCACGACCATCCGGTCCCGGAGCGAAGCGATACCTTGTTTCGATCTCGAACCCTTCCCGGAGCCGCTCTTCTTCGTCGCAAGTGATGCGCTCCACCCTGAACCCACGCACTGTCGCCATCTCAAAGAGAGTAGGTATGTACTGGCTGTGGGCACCGTCGAGGAGAGTCCCGCAATGGTCGCAACGGTCTGCCTTCGCGTGCTCGCGGTCATGGAAGTAGCCGCAGGAATTGCACAGCTTGGCTTCTACCATGCGACTTTCCACGCCGCCGGGCGGGAGCACGCAGCGAGCCATGCGGTATTTTCGGCCTTCGTGGTAGATCACATTGCGAGGCCCGAACTCTGCCAAGCCGAGGAAGCGCGGGCGGTCGATCACATGCACGACCTTGCCTGTGGGCACCAACGCCCTAAGCGGCAGGCGCGGGAAGTTGTAGCCAGGGAGGAATCCCTCGCTCGCAAGATAACGGTAGGGGTAAAAGTCGGACTCGACTGATTCCTCGCTGCGGTTCAGCAGCAGGTCGATCTCGCGCTGGGCTTCCTCAATGCGGCGATCCGCTTCGCGCCGGTCTTCCCAGCGTGCGGTCGGTCGGTTGGATATTGCTTGATTTTCATCCCTCTGGCGAACGGCACCTGTGTAGAGCTCGCGCCAGCGCGCAAACGACATGTCGAGCGCCTTGGGGGCGTTCACGAGCGTTTCCCGAATCCACTCTTCGCGGTACCAAGGTGCACGCGCCACGTCATCGCCACAGGCATCGACGATGCGCCTGCACTCGGCGATAGCCTGTTCCAGCATGGACTCGGAAAGCTCGATGCGGTGTTGGATGTCGGGCTGCAACGGAAACCCAGCCTGCTCCAGGTCCAGCACCGCCGTCATGTCGCGACCCAGGGAGCATCCGTTCGCAGCGAGCCAGACAGAGTGGATGTGAGCCTCGATGAGTTCTTTGTTCCCCAATTCCAGTCGGGCGGGTGCGACTGCACCGGCAACCATCAGGTCGGGTTGGCGGAAGAAGTACTGGTCGTGCTGGCTGCCCTCGCTACAAAACGCCATTACGAGAGCAGGCTGCCCGCCGCGTCCGGCACGTCCGCTGCGCTGCGCATAGTTGGCGGGGGTGGGCGGAACATTGCGAAGGTGGACGACATTGAGGTCCCGTATATCAACGCCTAGTTCCATCGTTGGTGAGCAGAACAGAGCAGCCAGATCGCCGCGACCAAAGCGTGCTTCGCGGTCTTGGCGCAGCTGCATCGGAATCTGGCCGGTATGCGCTCCACCTTCGACGCCAACCAGCCGCCTTGCTGTCTCCCTGTAAAGTCGGGCGAAGAACCGGTTGGCCTCACGTTCCGCGCTCCTCAGCCGCTCGGAAATCATCCTCTTGGTGCGAACAGGATCCGATTGCGGAGGAGTGCCGTCTCCGAGTTTCCATACGCCAACATCGCCGGAGCGGAGGTCAAGTTCCACCTGCTCACCGGGTACTTCGAGCTGTCCGCGGGCGGCATGCAGAACACGCCCAAGAGCTTCTGGAAGACCGACAACAAGGTACGTGCTGCCAACGCCCCGAACTGCGTTTCACTCGCTGGACCAGAGCAGGCGAACAAATTTCGGCGGGCGTGCGCCTTCATCATGGCGAGGACGGCGGGAGGGCGGCAGCCATATGCAGCAGGTAACGACGCTATCGCCGCGCTGGAGCGGCTCGCCGACCTGAGGGCTTCGGGCGTCCTGTCCGAAGCGGAGTTCCGGGCGATGAAGGCTCGATTGCTGTCGTCGAAGCCCTGACATCGGGGCGCTTTGCAAAGGGGCATCCCGCGTGGCTGACCTGCTGATCGTGGTCGGAATACTCGTACTCCTCGCCGTATGTTTCATCTACTGGGTCATTTCCGAAGCCGTCAAGGGGCTTTACGGTCTCCTGCCGTGGGTGCGCAAGCGCAGGCGCGAAGCGGAACGAAGATGGCTGGAGGAACAGATCAAGGAACAGCAGGAACGTGAGCGGCAGGAGCAGGAACGCCAGCGCCAAGAGCAGGCGCGGCGCAAGGTCATCGAAGACGCCAAACAGCAGTTCGAGCACGCGGTGATGGGTGGCCGCTTTCCCTCTGACGATGTCCTCGCGATGCTCGCCGACTGCGACTCCGACATCCCCACTAACCTAAAGGAAGCCGTTGAGGAACTGCTTTACGGCCGCTGTTCCCTCCACTCGATGGCGTTCGGCGACGCCGTGTGCCTCATCCAGCAGCGGCAGCGCACTGAGGAGAGTACCAAGGCGAGGGCGGCCAGAGGCGACGGGCACGGCTTCGAGCCGACCGGCCCGGTCACCCAAAGCGAAGCGTACGACTTGCTGGGCGTCAGTCAGGGATGCACGCCGGAGGAACTGGCGAGGGCCTACCACAGGAAGGTTTCTCAGTGGCACCCCGACAAGCTCGACACGATGGCGCAGGAGCTAAGGGATTACGCAACGCGGCGCACGGCGCGGATCAATGAGGCATACGACCGGCTCAGGTCGGCGCGGGTATAGCGCAATGGGTTCTCGGCACTGCCCGCCCGAAACTTACGCTAACGCGATTTCTCGACAACTATCACCGAGCCGATAGGGAATTGAAGAACATCTTCACATTCCCTCGGTCGAAATGACCGGACGAATCGGCCACCCAATAGGGAATAGATTCGAGAGCCGACGCGAATCACGCGCGGTTGTTCCATGCGCCCCCCGCCGGGACTAGGCAATGTCGCAAGAACGTGGCGAACCGCCCGAAACCCGCGCGGGCTACGGAAGTCGGCGGATCACTTTACAAAACTTTACAGACTGCGCCCCTTGACACGCACGGGCTCCGGGCATAAACTCCGTCCCGCTTGTAGGGGGCTCGCTTCGCCCTGGAGTTGAGCCCAGACCGAATTTGCTTCATATAACATTTTTTCATTTTTCACTCGCACGTAGGGGAGCCGCACCTCAAAAGGGACCCTGGCTTTCTAGTTCCGCTCGGTTTGGATCTGAGAGTAGTACCAGCCACTCTCTTCCCCCAGCGGAGGACGGTCCCAAGCTTCTTTCATTCCGGCTTTATCCGGTCCGGGTTACCTAGGCTCCGAATCCTGCTCGCAAATTAACTTGGCCTGAGTTGCCTTCCCCTCGTGTTGGGGGTCGCGGCGGTTTGCGACCACCCGCAAGGAGGAAGGAGGTGACAAATTTGGCCCCTTCCACAAATCACAAGCGATATTGCCGGGCATAAGCCTTCAACCAGCCCAGCGGACGAAAAAAGAGGTCACCATGCTTGCACTCACGTTCAACAAACTACGTTACCGGCGGATTGGGCCATTGATTCGCCGGCTATCCTTCATCGTGGCGATCATGTTCGCCGTCCTTGGAGCAGGGCTCCTCGACTCCCGTGCCGATGATCGCGATGAGGGACATCACCGAGGCGATTACGAGATTCGAGTTCTATCGTCGCGCCCGTATCTGGTGAGTGGCGGCAGCGCGCTCGTCCAAATTGACGTTCCCCACGAGCGCGGAAGGCACCACGCGGCTGTGTATCTGAACGGCCAAGATGTCACTGGAGCCTTCCACGCCGACGCAGATGGGGACACTTTCACAGGGCTCGTCACCGGCTTGAGCCTGGGCAAGAACACCCTTCAGGTATACGGCCACGGCGATCACCATTCTTCGGCGGAGCTGCGTTTGACCAACTATCCCATTACGGGCCCAATGATCTCCGGGCCGCACATACAGCCGTTTATCTGTCAGACGCAAGCCTTCCTGCTTCCGGATGGCACGACATTTGGCCCGCCAACGGACGCAGACTGCTCTGCACCCGCCAAGGTCACCTATCTATACATGCCCGTCGGAGGGACGGCATTTAAGCCGCTGCCCAGCCTTACGACCCTGCCATCGGATGTGGCGACGACGACCACTTCGACGGGAACGACAGTCAACTTCATCGTGCGTGTCGAAACCAGCACGATTGATCGCGGGATCTACCAGAGCACCATCCTGCACGACCCGACCTCCGACCCGCCACCCGCATGGAACTCGCCACCGAAGGGCTGGAACAGACGTCTGATCGCCGTTGAAGGCTATGGCTGCCCCGGCGGTTGGTACATCCAGGGTGCCGTAGAGGGAAGTCTGTCGTTCCCAGGACTCGGGGACTTCGACCTGTTCAGTTCCGCCAGGCTTGGCCAAGGCTACGCCTTGTTCGCAAACACGCTGCAGCATCCATCGAACAACTGCAATGCGGTGTTGTCGGGGGAAGCAGCGGTGATGGGCAAGGAGCATTTCATCAAGTCGTATGGGGTCCCGCGGTACACGGTCAGCGCGGGATGCTCGGGCGGTTCGTACGGCAGCATACAACTGGCAGACGCGTTGCCGGGTCTTTTTGACGGCGCGCTGATCGCCTGCACCTTCCCCGACCCGCTGGGAATCGCATTCTCGGGTTCGGACGGCCATCTCCTGACTCACTACTTCACGGTTACCAATCCGACCGGGTTCACAGACGCTCAGCAGGTTGCGGTCAGCGGGTATAAGGGCCACCAGGCCTGGTATGACGCAGCGAACCAATCGGGGCGCACGGACCCGGTCCCGGGACGCGTCGATGTCGCCGGCTATGCATCTGCGGTCTGGAGCCCCGCTGTACCTGTGGGACTACGGTACGATCCGGTCACAAATCCTGGGGGCGCGCGACCCACTGTCTATGACGCCGCTCACAACGTGTACGGCGTCAACCCGGCCACAGGCTTCGCCCTTCGCCCCTTCGACAACGTTGGAGTGCAATACGGGTTGCAAGCGCTAAACACCGGCGTCATTTCCAAGGACCAGTTTCTTGACCTGAACGAAAAGGTCGGCGGTTACGACCAGGACTTCAATTACGTGCCCAATCGCGTCGTCGGCGATCGCGGAGCAATGCACCGTGCGTATGAGAGCGGTCTCCAGCTCAGTGGCGGCGGAGGTCTGAAATCGATTCCGCTGTTCGACATCAGCGGCATCTACAACGATGACGGGGGATACCATTACCAGTGGTTCCATTTCGCGACCCGCCAGCGCATGGCGGAGGCGAACGGCGACACGCGGAACCATGTCATGTGGCGCGGCAATCCAGTACCGTTCAACACCGCCTTCTCTACCTTCATTCAATGGGTCGAAGCGGTGGCGGCTGACACATCGGATTCGCCGCAGCGGGAGAAAGTCGTCCGTGACAAGCCAGCGACGGCGGTCGATGGATGCTGGGGGAGCGCAACGCAGTTCATCGCCGAACCCCAGACCTTCGGCCGGCTGCCCAATTCGCAGTGCAATACGCTGTTCCCCTCGTACGCTTTTCCGCGCTACGTGGCGGGCGGGCCGCTGGCGGCCAACATCATCAAGTGCCACCTGAAGCCGCTCGATCCCAGCGATTACACCGTGACCTTTACCGCGGCAGAATGGAACCAGTTGCAGCAGATCTTCCCCAACGGGGTGTGCGACTGGTCTAGGCGGGGCGTGCGCCAGACCGGAGTTGTGCCTTGGGCATCATTCGGTCCATCACGGGTGAATCTGGTTTTCGATGTAACCACTGGGAAGGAGTTTGATCGACGAGGAGAAAACGATCGAGACGACAATGACCGGGATGATCACTAACTGAGTAACTTCTGCTCAACGAGCAGCAGTTCTCTACTGCCGCGGGAGGAGCGTAGGAGTCTCAAACGTTCCTTTCGCGGCATTCATTGCTTGATTCGCCTCCGGACCCGGGGTACGCCTGAACACTTTGCGCGCCTAGCCGGGAGTAGCCGGGGACGAAACCCGACGTCCAGGGAAAACACAACCAGCGAAAGCTAACGAAAAGGAGAAGCTACAATGCTTGCACGAAGCGCTAAGCGAACCATCTCACCGGTGATTCAACGAAGGATTCACCGTCTATCCCTCATGGCCGTCCTTTTGGCGATGGTGCTCGCCAGCCTCACTTTCAGTCCAGCGGCCTTCGCTGGGGAAAGACACGATAACGACCGGGATCAGCGTTGGATTGCCACGTGGGGCGCAAGCCCGTCCGCGACAGTTGCCAGCGGGTTTAACAACCAGACCCTGCGCCTTATCGTGCACACCAGCATCGGTGGCGATGACGTGCGCGTCCGGCTGTCGAACGCCTTAGGGACCCAGTCCGTGGTCATCGGCGCAGCCCACATCGCCCTCCGCAGCACGGGCGCGGCGATCGTGCCGGGATCGGATCGCCCGCTCACCTTCAGCGGCGCATCTTCTATCACCATCCCCCCGAACGCGCTGGTGGTGAGCGACCCGGTCGAGTTGGACGTGCCCGCGCTAGGCGACTTGGCAGTGAGCATCTATTTACCCGTCAGCACGGGGCCCGCGAGCGACCACGACCTTGGGGAGCAAACGTCGTATGTCTCGTCCACAGGAGATTTTACCGCCAGCCCCGGTGCCACACCGTACACGACCACTATTACACAATGGCCGTATTTGGCTGGGGTCGAAGTGAAGGCTTCGGACGAGACCCGCGCCATCGTCGCGCTGGGCGACTCGATCACGGATGGCTTCAATTCCACCCCGGATGCCAACCACCGTTGGCCCAATTTTCTCGCCGCTCGGCTGCTCGCTCATCACCGCAAGCTGGCCGTGGTGGACGAAGGGATCAGCGGCAACCGGATTCTGCATGACATTGCCGGTCCCAACGCTTTGGGGCGGTATGACCGCGACGTGCTGGTCCAGAGCGGGGTGAAGTACCTGATTGTGCTCGAGGGCATAAATGACATCGGCCTCCCGGGCCTCCTTTCCCTCCCCTCCGAAGCCGTAACCGCTGATCAGATCATCGCCGGCCATCTGCAGCTTATTGAGCGGGCGCATGCGCGGGAGCTCAAGATCTACGGCGCCACCTTGACCCCATTTGAGGGGACTACCTACCCGGGCTACTTCACGCCAGAGGGGGAGGTCAAGCGTGAAGCCGTCAATAACTTTATCCGCACCAGCGGGGCGTATGACGCTGTAATTGACTTCGACGCCGCCACCCGCGACCCCAACCACCCGACAAGGTTCTTGCCGGCTTACGACAGCGGAGACCACCTGCACCCCAATGATGCCGGGTATCAGGCCATGGCCAACGCCATCGACTTGGCGTTGTTCCGGAGGGACGAAGACGAAAGAAACCACTGAGCCGCGTTGGTCACTACGAGGCGAGCAGCATTATCAAGTAACCAACAGGGGAGACGGCAGACAACTCGATCGCCTCCCCTGCTTGGAAGGAGTAACCTGCTGAGGGTGCCATAAAGACCTAAACGCTTGCACATCAAGGGGTGGCCACAAAGGGGTCATCCCGCATGCTTCGCAAGATATTGATTCTGGGGATTCAAATTCCGGGCAACACGGGTGGTGCACACATATACCTTTCGGGCCAAAACTGGTCGGGCTACTGGGGAACGAACTTAACCGACATCAAGCCCTTAACAATCTGTGCTGGCCTTGCGGCTTGGAGGAGGGCGCGCTCAACACCGCGATACCGGCGACGATATAAACAGCCAACTTGCCGCGTCGCTTAGTCGGAGGCGCGGTTCACACGCCTGCGGCGTACAAACGTGCATGGACTCGCAGTCATGGGTCAGCCCTGACGCGGGAGCATCAGCTCATTTCTGGGCCAAGATTGACCGGGCGTCTTGAAGCTCAGGCCGATCTCCGTCGGCATGGTCACAGATGGCCAGCAGCTTGGTGTAATAAGTTCTTGCTTTCTCGTTGTCCCCGGAAAGCTTTGCCGCATGGGCGGCGCCTGACAGCGCATTAAAACGGTTTGGGGCTGTCCGCAGCGTGGCTTCGAACTCGACCAGCGCCGTCGCCGACTGCTTCAGTTCCAGCAACATCTCTCCAAGAAGCTCGCGAGCCGGAAGGATGACCCCCGGGGTGACGTTGTGCTTGTCGGTCTTGTCTTCGTGGTCGGCGGCAGAACGCATCTGCTGCAAGGCCTCCTCCCGCTTGCCCTCTGCCAGAGTTATCCAAGCCGTTGCGATCTCACGCTGGATGTCGACCTGGTCGGCCCAGTATTTGTTGTTCTCCTGCGTGAGAATTTCTCGAATCAAGGCGAGCTGCTGCAGGTCTTTTCGCGCAGCTTCGACATCGCCGATATGTGACGCCCCGAGAGAGCGCGCAAAATGTAGATTCGCCTCGGTCCAAGAATAGCGTTCACGGGGAAATGTGTTCGCCGGCACCGGCAGGGCTGCTGCTTCGGCCCAGCGATGCCGTTCGACGGTGTAGCGCGCCGGCGAAGTGCCGGTGGCATACAGCCAGTTCATGTACTGTGGGTCGTCTGAGCGACCGTGCAACACTGCCTGGAGTGCGTTTTTCGCCTCGGAGTCCCGCCCTCCCTGAAGGTATGCATAGATCATGTAATCCTTCGCGTGCAGCTCGTTACCCGGCGCGTTGTTTTTCACGGCCGACGCCGCGGAAGCCAAATTGGAATCAATCGACTCCTGCCACAGGCCCAGCCGGATGAAAATGTGCGACGGCATGTGGAGCGCGTGCGGCGAATCCGGTGCGATCTTCGCGTAGCGCCGCGCCGCCTCCAGGGCTCTGTCCGCCAGCGGCGGGTAGTCGTAGGCGTGGATGATGTAGTGGGCCACTCCGGGGTGCTCCGGCTGCTCGACAAAAATCCTCTCCAAGATTGCGCCCGCCTTCTTTTGGTTCACATACGTCTTGTCGGCCGGAGGCGCAGTCGCGAGCAAAGCGAGAGAATAAAAAACAGCCGCCTCGCGGTCGTCGGGATAGCGTGCTTGCAGTTGCTCCATCGCCTTTTCGTAAGCGAGCGCACGCGTGCGATGGTCGAGCTTGTCGTTGTCCTTGTAAAACGCTTCGATCGCGGTGATGTAGTCCTGCTCGCGCTGTGTCTTGGCACCGGCCGCATTGGCTTGTTCCAGCGCAGACGCACCCGCTTTCAGATCCGCTGGGCCGGGCGCTTCCCAGATGGGATGGTAGTGCGTCATGGCAATACCCCAGTAGGCCATGCCGCAATGTGGATCGTTCTGCGCCACAGCAGCGAAAGTGTCGCTGGCCTTCTCATACCAGAAGGAATGGAGCATGGCCACGGCCGCGTTGAATTGCGGTTGGACGGACGGGTCGCAGGAAATCGGGAAATTCACTTTGCCGAGTTTTCCCACGTCGCCCGCAGGATGCTCATGTTGGGCAAGAGCCGGCGCGGCGAATGTCACGCAGAAGGCGGAAATCAGCACCATGGAAATCAAGTTGAGTCGCTTCATGCTGGGCTCCTTAGAAACGGAAGGGCCGAGTGATTCGAGGGAACCTTTGCGGCGCATTCTGAGGCGCCAGAGAACGGAAGTCAAGTAAATCAACGCAGCCATACACCCGTCCTCTTCAGCCCGCTGCGCAAGCCGGCCTGGAAGGTTTCGACATCGAAGACCATTGCCCCGAATTGCACGGCCGTCAAGGTCCAAGCCGGAATTTCCATTATGGGCTTTCTGCCCGACCGATCTTAAGACTCGCTGCCTGCCCAGACGGGTAAACTGAGGATCAGTGAGCCTTGTGTACCCACTCCTCGAAGTAGCCACAGTAACTGAACGCATGAAGCTGCGGCTGGATGCTCAGTTCTTCAATGTCTTCAACCATCCAAACTTCGGCCTTCCGAGCATGGTGCTGGCTGGCGTTCCGGGAAAGCCCTCTACCCAGACTGGTTTCGGTGCGCTGACTTACACCACTTCACCGCCGACCGGCTTGCTCGGAGTCGGTTTGGGCGGCGACAGCAGTCCACGGATGATCGCATTTCAGGTACGTCTGGAGTTCTAGCCATGGAGGCTTCGAGCAACCATTCGAACCCGTGGCGCTTAGTGGCAGGGGCAAGCAAGGGGTAGCAGGGCGGGAGAAAGCTAGCGCTCAGCACTCCTCCAGAAGCGCCATGAATCCATCCACGGTGAGCAGGAGCTTGCGGATGTAGTTGTGCAGCATCGTCTGCCGCAGCGTGTCACCGGGATGAGGTTCGCGGAATGAGACTGTGGTCGGTTGGCGGGTGGGATTGAAGAACACCCTCGCCGAACCCCGCCCTGCCTTTTGCGGGCGGTAGCCAAGCTTGTGGAGAACGCAGACGAAACGCCTCCACGGAAGTTGGTTGGGCAGTACGGGCACCCTTCAACTTTACACCGAACCGGCGCAAACAATCGGGCTTCCACCCGGCGGTACATCTCCGTGGCGGTTTCTGCTTGAAATTCGCCTGATGGGAAGGTAAAAGGGAGTCCCTTCTAGGTGGGGTGTAAAGCTGGTTTGCGAAACCAGATTGCGGCAGGCAGCCGCAAGAACCGAGGAGATCAGAGATGAAGAAGTTGATTGTGGTCCTGCTGGTGCTCACGCTGGTACTGGTGGTGGCAGCGGTCGCGAAAGAGGGAGGCGCAGTCAATGGCTGGGTAGTAGATTCCAAGTGCGGACCCAAGATGGCCAACGCCAAGGGCGCAGAGTGCGTGAAAAAGTGCCTTGCGGCTGGCGGGAAGGTGGCTTTCGTCCCCGATTTCACGCAAGACGTGCTGATCGTGGACAACCCCGACAGCCTCAAGGGGCATGAAGGTCACCACGTCACGGTCACCGGGAACATCGACAAGGACAAGAAGACCATCCACGTGGCCAGCGTCGAGATGATGGGCGAATAGTCGGCTAGATGAAGCCGTAGCTCCACCCATCCGGCAAAAAAGAAGAGGGCGGCCCGACGCCGCAGTCACTCCCGCTTCAGTTTGAGCTTGTCCTTGTTATTTTCGAGGAATCCCCGCAGGTCCCCGCTGGCGTCCAGCAAACGCACCCACTGCTCGTAATAGAGCGTCACTGGGAACCGGCCGAGTCCGTACACGCTGACGCCGCCTTTTTCGCTGACCTTGAACTCAAGACTGCCTGCCCGTCCTGCCTTTCGCTCCAATTCCGCCACCCGTGCCTTCAGTTCCTCGTAGGTCGGTTCCGCCATCGCACTCTCCTTTGGGGGTTAAGATTAGCCGATCCTCGGGGAGCACGTCGCTTCTCAGCGAGGCGGTCTGGGCAAGAGCCCACCCAGTAGGCATAGCGATGAGAGAGGGTTTGATACAGGTCGAGCTTCTGAACTCGCGGGGCGACAGCGCAATCTATTGGATTCCTGCTGCCCCCGAAGTCCGGCCCGGGTTGAGGCTCCGCCTCCGCGAGACCGGGAGCGAGGAATGGACGGTCAAACAGACCTTCACCTCCTGTCCCGACGTCCCGCCCGTGCCGCATCGCTTGGGCACGCCCGATCCCGCTTTGTCGTGAAGGGGATCGTGTCGAGTCAGGACTGGGGAGGGCTGTCCCAGCAGAATTGCCAACCCCGCCCTTACGGAGCTACAGCCAGAACCACGGCTGCCGTCACCATGAACGGATTTTCCCGGACACTAAGCCGCGACGCGGCGGCCCCTCTTCTGCGTAATCTCCTCTTCGGCGCGGAGCCAGTCGTCCATATCGTGGCCGTCTTCTCTTCCGCGCTGCTCGTACAGTTCGTAAGCGCGACGGCGAATCTCATCCTGAACGTTGGGAACGGGATTCTCGCGCTGCACTGATGTAGGTGCCTTGCTGGGAGCGGTCATGGGGGAGTTCCTCCTTTACCCAAAGCGGAAAAATTAGGGCTTCTGTCGAGCAGTCATCAGCAAGAGCGGAGTATGTGGGGATGAACCTCCTGCTACAACTGCTCGGCATTGGCAGGATGCCCTCAAGTCTAGGAGCGCGACGTGCTGTGGTCAATTGCCCAAATTCGGTGCAATGCGATCAGAAGTGAAGCACGGGATTCCGAAACGAGAAGTGCTATCCGATTGCGGCGATGCTCAAGCGGCTCAGCGAGCATTACGCGAATCGCCTGAGCGCATTCATCACGGTTACGCAACCTTGGCATTGGCCGCGTTTGAAGGTAGGAAAATAGAGAAGGTAGTTCCGATTCCGGGAATGCTCTGGACGCGTAGGCGACCCCCTTGTTTCTCCACGAGACTCCGAGAAACCCACAGCCCCAGCCCGGTGCCCTTCTCCCCCTTGGTGGTGAAGAAGGGCTCGAAGAGCTTATGGCGGACTTCGCGGGGGATGCCGGAGCCGTTGTCGGCGATGGTGATGCGGACGCCTTTCTGCCCCGCGCCGCGCCAGTCCTGCGAGTCGCGGACATGGATGTGGAGCTTGTCGCCCTTCTCGGCGAGCACGTCTGCCGCATTCACGATCAGGTTCGAGAGCACCTGCCGAAGCTCGCCTGCATCGGCAACCACCGCCCCGGTGCTGTCGTAGCGCTTCACGATGGTGACCCCCAGAGACTCGATGCGGTGCCCGTAGAGCGTCAGGATGCCGTCGATAAGCTCGCTGGCACGCACCTCGGCTGCCTCCCGCTTCTCGCCCTCGCGGTGGAAGCCGAGCGTCAGCTTGGTGATCTGGCTGATCCTGTTGACCTCCTCCTGCGCGGCGCGGACAAACTCACGGGCCGTGTCGGTTAACTCGGCACGCTCAAGCAGGAAGAGTATGGTGGCGACCGCCTCCAGCGGGCCGTTGATCTCGTGCGCGACCGTGGCCGCCATGCGCCCGGCAACCACCAGCTTCTCCTCCGCCACCTTGCGCTCCGTGATGTCGCGCAGCACGACCGTAAAAAACTTCTCCCCTTCGCCACCCGACTGCGAGATCGTCGCCTCCATAGGGAACTCTTCGCCATCCGCTCGAAGCCCAACCAGAACGCCGGGGGAAGACATGGAGCGGCGGGTCACTCCTGTGTGCCCAAACTCTTGGATATGCTGTCTGTGGCTGGCGCGGAAGCGTCCCGGGATGAACGCGTCGAGGGTCTTCCCCAGCGCCTGCTCCCTCGGGCAGCGGAAAATCGTCTCGGCGGCCTTGTTAAAGAGCACAATCCGCTGCGTGCGATCAACCGTAATGACTGCTTCCATCATCGATTCGACAATGCTTGCCAGTCGCTCTCGGCTCATGCGGTGTGCTTCTTTTGGGGGATGGGAAGCCCCGATGCTTCTGGCTTTTCCTCAACGATGAACTGAACCTGCGCGTTGCAGAAAATGCACTCCAGCGTGCGAAGCTCGCGACGTTCTCGGACACTTTTCTCTGCGGGTATAGAGAAGGAGCGCAGGCAATCGGTGCAAGTGATCACGTAATATTCCCCGTTGCGGGGAACCCAGACTGGTGCTTTGTCCTTCTTGGTTGCAGGGCGTGGAGGTGCGTCACGCAACAACTCCGTAATCTTGGCAAGCAGTTCCTCGAACCTAAGCGGCTTCTCAAAGAAGGCGTCAGCGAGCACGCCCAGCGGGTCGAGAGGGGGATGGAATTCCCCGCTTATGGCAATGGTCGGGATTTGAGGGAATCGCCTGCGAACAATTGAAAGAAACTCGAAGCCCGACATATTGGGCATCTTGAGGTCGGTGAGGATCAGGTCAGGCAGCGCCCCGCGCATTTGTGCCAACGCCGCAAACCCGTCCTTGGCGACGCCGACTTCATAACCCTCGGTGGAAAGTGAACTCTGGAACAGGTCCCTGATGAAAGGCTCGTCGTCGATGACGAGCAGGCGATAGTGGAAACTCGCCATGGTACACCCAACTTCAGGAGCCGCAACCCTGCGCTCCTCCAAGAGCGCGAAGCCTCGTGGATTCTTCTGGAAGAGGAGAGCCCGAGAACAGCGCTTGCAAGCACCATGGTCTCGCAAATGGCGTGAATGTCAATGCCCAAAAATAGGGGCCTTGAAGCTTTCGGTGAATATCTCGGTGAAAATCGTGTGGATATTGCCCGCCTTGGGAAGGTTCAACGGGAGATTCTCTTCGCGACCGTCACGAGGCGTTCGCTCCGAGGCAAGCGGCGGGAACCGGGGCGCAGGGCACGGACATCGAGTCCCAAGGCGGAAGCCGTGCGGGTGAGCGTGTTTCGGTGCATGTCCAATTCTCGTGCCGCCTTGCTCTGATTGCCTTTGTTTTCCCGCAGCACCGTAGAAATGAAGACTTTCTTGAACCAGAAGGCTCTGAGCGAAGCGGGACTCTCGTACACCGAGGGCACACTGGAGCAGTTTGAACTGGCAAACAAGCCCGGCGCACTGGCGGAACTGGCCGGGAAGCTGGCGAAGAAGGGCATCAACATCGATTCCGCCTACGCCACGATGCCCAAGGGGGCGAAGAAGGC
>JBIOFT010000007.1:0-44094 GCA_044447375.1 Terriglobales bacterium
ATTTCATACATACCTTTACGGCACGCCTGAAGGCGTGCCCCTTCAAACCGTCATCTCCAGTCGTCGCGCACCGCGGCTTCTTCGCCGATGACGGTGTCGAACATTGCGTGTTTCTTTACCAGGATGTCGCCGAACACGCGGTCCTGCCGCAGCAGGATGGCCTGCAATCGCACCAACTCCAGCAGCGCCAGGAACGCGCAGATCAGCGCGTTGTGCGAGCGCGTGTACTGCAACAGCGACTTCAGCCGTATCGGACGATCTTCCAGCAGCAGACGCCGGCGAATGTAGTCGATCATCTGCGCCACCGTCACCGTCTCCTCGTCGACTTGCAGCACGGGGCGCGCCTTGGCCCGTTCCAGGATCTGCTGGAACGAGCGCACCAGGTCCACCACGTCGGCGGCAAGCTCGGGCTCCGTGCCTTCGTCGTCCTTGAATTCCTTGAGCGCGGGATTCGACCAGGTGGCGTCCTCGATCTGCTGCTTCTGCATCAGCATCTGCGCGGCGTTGCGGAATTTCTCGTGCTCCAGCAGGCGCTCGACCAGGTCCCGGCGCGGATCATCCTCCTCTTCGGCCGGCGCCGTGGGATCGCGCGGCAGCAGCATCCGCGACTTGATCTGAATCAGCACCGCCGCCATGTAGATGAACTCGGCCGCCAGGTTCACGTCCAACTGCTTCATGCGCTCGACGTAGACCAGGTATTGGGCGGTGATCTGCGCAATGGGGATGTCGTAGATATTGATGTCCTGCTTGCGGATGAGGTCGAGCAGCAGGTCGAGCGGGCCGTCGTAAACCTCGCCGACGGTAATGGCGAAGGGAGAATCGCTGGCCGTGGCGCTGCGATTCACCGCGTTGGTGACTTCTGGCATCCCGAAACTATGTTCCCCCGGCGCTCTCCACCCCATCACGCCAAAACCGGGCGTGATGGGGACCCCGGCTGGGCAGGCGGCTCGTACTGCTTGGACATGTGCATCGCCTCGCGCACCTCGTTCATGGTGGCCTCGGCGACGGTCGCTGCCCGGGCGGAGCCTGCTTCGAGGATATCCCAGACTCGCTTCGGATCATCCTCATATTTTTTTCGCCGCTGCTGGATGGGCGCCAGCCGGGCGACCATGGCGTCGGAGGCCCAGCCCTTGCACTCGATGCAGCCGATGCCGGCGCTGCGGCAGCCCGCGTCCACCTTGGCCAGCGTCTCCTGGTTGCTGAAGATCTTGTGCAAATCGCCCACCGGGCAGACGTCGGGGTTGCCGGGATCGCTGCGCCGCACCCGCGCCGGGTCGGTCACCATGGTCTTGAGCTTCTGCCGCAGGCTCGCCTCGGGCTCGCTGAGCAGGATGGTGTTGCCGTAAGACTTCGACATCTTGCGGCCGTCGGTGCCCGGAACTTTCGCGGCGGGCGTGAGCAGCGGCTGCGGTTCGGGGAAGACGTCGCGGCCGCTGTACTTGTAGAAGCCGTTGAAGCGCCGCGCGATCTCGCGCGTGATCTCGACGTGCGGCACCTGGTCTTCGCCCACCGGCACGTAGTCACCTTTGTAGATCATGATGTCGGCCGACTGCAACACCGGGTAGCCGAGAAAACCGTAGGTCCCCAGGTCTTTATCCTTGATGTTCTCCCGTTGCTCTTTGTACGTGGGGACGCGCTCCAGCCATCCCAGCGGCGTGATCAGCGAGAGCAGCAGGTGCAGCTCGGCGTGCTGCGGCACGTGCGACTGGATGAAGAGGGTCGAGCGCTCGGGGTCGAGTCCCGCCGCCAGATAGTCGAGCATGACCTCCAGCGAATTCTGCTTTACCGCGGAAGTATCGGCGTAGTCGGTGGTCAGCGCGTGCCAGTCGGCGATAAAGAAGAAGCAGTCGTACTTGTCCTGCAGACCCACCCAGTTGGCCAGCGCGCCCAGGTAGTTGCCCAGGTGCAGCTTGCCGGTGGGGCGCATGCCGCTCAGCACGCGTTGCTTCATACCAGGACCGCCAGCAGGAAATTGAAGAAGTGCATGAACGGCGCCATCATCGTGCGCAGCACGCTTCCTCCAACCAGGAAGAACAGGATGAGGCCGACCCATCCGATGCGGTCGTAGATATTGCGCGCCGAGTCGGAGAGCATGTGCCGGACTACGTGACTGCCATCCAGCGGCGGGATGGGGATCAGGTTGAAGACGGCCAATAAGACGTTGATCTGCATCGCGCTGTAAAGCAGGATGACCAGCGGCATCAGCGGCGACTGGCTCTCCATCCCGTACCGGAGGATGTTGCGGGCTTCGGGAGAGACCCACGAGATCACCGCCAGCAAGATCACGGCGCCGGTAGCGACGATGAAGTTGCTGACCGGCCCGGCAACCGACGTCATGATGTCGGCCAGGACGTAATTCTTGCGGAAATTCAGCGGGTTCACCGGCGTCGGCTTGGCCCACCCGATCATCGGGATATGGGCGAAATAGGCCATCAGCGGCAGCAACACCGTTCCGATGGGGTCGATGTGCCGGATGGGGTTGAGCGAGACCCGTCCCAGCATGCGCGCGGTGGGATCGCCATAGTGGGATGCCGTCCAGGCGTGCGCCGACTCGTGCACGCTGATGGCGAACAGAAACACCACGATCTGGATAACCAAATTGAAGATCTGGTCGGAGCTCATGCGTCGACGGTCGATGGTACCACGGCAGGGGGCGCGATTCAGGCTGGCACATCGCCCACGGGTCACCCGGCGCTTTGAAGGGGCGAGGGTTTCAGCCGCGCCGTACAAATACCAATTCCTCCTTGCCATTCCGAGTGGCTTCAGCCGCGAGGAATCTTGGTTTGCATGCGGTTCTTGATTGGTGTGGGCTCTTGGTGTCCGGCAGATTTTTTCAAAACCGAGATTCCTCACGCGCGCTTAGTCGCGATGCTCCCTCGCGCGGCTCGGAATGACAATTGCAGGAGTGACCTGCGGTGCGGCTAAAAGCCGCCCCCTTTCAAAGCGGCGAATGCCCAGCACCGAGCAGCTACCTCTGCACGATCGTCACCTGTCGCTGGCCGGCGACGGCGGTGTCGATGCGGTCCGGCATCTGGAAGCGCGAGTCGAGGCCGATTTCGGGGCGTTTCGGCTTGATGTAGCGGTCGATGAAGAACTCGAGAGCGATCGGTGGCACCTCAACGTTGTCGAGCGACACGCGATCGACGTGGACGAATCCCACCCCATGCTGGCCGTAGGCGTGGGTGGCGACCTGCACCTGGTGCACGCCGCTAAACAGCGCCAGCAGCGGGTTCATGGAACGGCTGCCCTGGGTGATCTGGTCGAAGTCCACCTGCATGTCCGCCGTAACCGCTCCCGGCAGGCCTTCCAGGTGCACGCGCTGCACGCCTCTCGGCAAGTGAACGGCGCCCGAGTTGACATAGGCGTTCACCTCGTCTTCATTCAGGACGGTGGGCGCCGGATCCGGCGTTCGTCTCTCGGCGTTGCTTTCGATGTGCTCCAGCTTGCGTTCCATGCTCCGCACGGCAGGACTGGTAGCGGTCGAGACAGTTTGTTGCGGGAGTGCGAGAACGACGGTGAGCGATAGCGCGAAGACCGCGGCTAGAGTTCGGAGCAACTTCAACTCTTTCTGCCTCTTCCTTGGAGTTCCCTCGCTGCGCTCGGGATTTCCCCTCGGCTTCGCTCGGGGCAGGCTCCAGCGGGCTCCCGCTTCGCTCACGCCCGCTAATCGCCTCAAGTTCATTTACCGATTGCCGCCTGCATCTCCGCCGCGGAGAGTGCGGTGACGTGCGGCTTCTCCAAAGTTCCCGAGACCGCGTAGCCGTGCGATTTCCGGTCCATCAACCTGAGCTCCAACTTGCCCAGCGACGCGGTCCCGCTCACCACATAGATGCCGTCCGCGGTCTCCATGCTGCTTTGCTGGAACTCCAGGCGGCGGTCGCCCAGCACGGCGCGTCCGGTGAAGCGCTTCAGCCGCAAGGGAGATCCGTCGCCGTTCAGCGCCACATGCTGCAAGGTGCCGTTCAGCCACTCAAAGTCCAATACGCCCTGGGCCGACTGCGCCAAATCGGCGGCGCTCCATCCCGCGAGCTCGAGCTTGAAGCTGCCGTTGCCGGTGCCGGTTGCCCAGGGATCGTGCGTCAGGGCAGCCACTTGGGGGAGCGCAACCCGCTCCAGCGTTCCCGAGCCGTCGTACACGGGCTCGGCGCCGCTGAAATCAGCTCTCCATTCCGCGCGCAGCTTGCCGCCCAGCGTGTCGGAGCGGATGTCGGAAAGGTGCAGCTTGCGGTCCCGCAGTTCCGCCTGCGCCACCACGTGCTGCAACTCCAGTCCTTTGAGCACGACGTGGTCCGCCCGTATGCGCCCGTGGGCCGCGAACCTTGACGGCGCCGCGCCCGTGTCCCCGGCCAGCACGCGATACCACGGCACTCGCTGCAGTTGCGGGTTGAGCAGGCGGTTCAGCTCCTCGAGCGAGACTTCGTTGGAGTGAAGGTCGAAGCGAACCGGACAAAGTTGCGTGGCGTCGCAACCACGAGGCAAAACCAAAGACCCGTCCACGGCCGCGTGATTGCCGGTGAAGGTGGCCGCCAGGTTTTCGACCTGCACCTGGTCCGGCAGCAGGACAGCGTTGGCGCTGCGCACATGGACGGGGCCACGCACCCCTGCCAGAAGCACGGTCACGTTTCGCAACTGCATGGAGCCGGTAGCGACCGGCGGGGTGAAGCCCGTCCAGTTGCCGGCGATCTGCAAGTCGAGTTTGGCGCTGCCGCTGGCGCCCAGCGCGGGCGCCCGCAGTCCCAGGCCGCGAGCCACCCGGAACAGGCGCTGGAGTTCGGCATCGCCCTCGACTCCCAGGTTGTAGTCGGTGGCAGAAAACGAAGCGTGGACGGAGGCAGGCGCGGTCCCGCCCAGCGGCACGGGAAACGGCGCCAGCACCAGGCGCAATTCGGCGCCGCTCTCGATGGCGGAGGGTACGGTGCGGACCGTGCGGCGATTGCGGATGCTCCCGGGCTGTGCTTTTGCTTTCTCCGGGCCGACCTCGCACTTGATCGCACCCAGCTTCAGCTCCTGTCCCAGGACTCCCGAGCGCAGGACGAAATCGCTGGTGCTGCCGGTGCCCGCCCAGCCTTGCTGGCCGGGCCCGGTGCGGTAGGCGAATTCGGCATCGAGAGCGCCGCCGGCGGTCAGGTCCGGGGGCAGCGCGAACTTGGCATGGCGCGCCAGTCGCGCCAGCTCCGCCATTGGTACCTGCTCGGCAACCAGGGCCAGGTCGTAGCGCTGGAGACCCATGAAGTCGGAGATGCCGCCACGCAGCGCCAGTTCGCCGTTCTGCATGCGGCACTCGAGGCGGGAGAGTTCCTGTGCCTGCCAGCGGTACTGCGCGGTGCAGTTCGCTGCGAGCCGCAGCGTGTCCGGCAGGCTGATGTCGTAGCGGCGGAAATCGTCGATCGAGCCCGAGCCGCTCAGCTTCAAGTCCTGGGGCGTGCCGGTGAGGTCCGCGGCCAGGTTCACCGAGCCGCGCCAGCCGCGGTCGCGGCCGTAGACCAGGCGTGTGAGCTGTCCCAGTTGCGCTGCGCGCAGGGAAAGTCGCAGGCGCAAGGGCGTCTGGTCCAGCCGGGGCGACCGGCCGAACGCTCCGCTGATCTCAACCGTCCCGGTATCGCTGAGACTGGCATCGCTGCGCATGGGACGCGCCCGCAGCCGCATGTTCCACTCGTTCTCCGAAGCCAGCCACAGAGCGAAGTCGGCTTCGCTCAGGGCATAGACCTTTTTTTCCACGCCGGACTTGAAATTGATGCGGCCGCCGTCGCCTTCGATATAGGGGAAGCGAAGACGCGCTTCCGGACGGAGCTTGGTAGTGGGCGCGGCGGGAGTCTGGCTGGCGCGCAGCAGCAGCGATTGCAGGTTCCACTGTCCATCCTGCCGGCGCACCACGTTGAGGCTCCAGGGCTGGGCGCCGGTGGGAGATCGCAGAGTCAGCGAGCCGATCTCCGGCCGCCAGCGCCAGAGGGAACTCCACCGCAGGATGGCGGTGACTTCTTCGGCATGCAGCACGGGTTCGGCGCTGAACGCCGGATCGTCCTGCACCACAAATCCTTCCAGTTGCAAACCGGGTTGGGGAAAGAGCCGAAGCCTGACCTCGCGCACGCTGACTTGCCGCCCCAGCCCTCCGCTGATCGCCGCGACGATGCTTTTCCGAAACCTCGTCAGCTTGATCATCGGAGGCACGAATACGGCCACGGCCAGCACCAGCCCAGCCGCGAGAACGATCCGCCTGATGGAGCGCCCAGAGGGCATCAGTACACCATCTTCAGCATGCGCCGCCAGCGCGTCTGGGTGGGGAAGTGCACGATGACCTTGAACACGAAGGCCAGGCGCTCCGGAATGCTGGTTTTACGGTACTGGTCGGGAGGGGTCTCGAACGACCAGTAGATGAACATGGGACGGCCGATAACGTTTTCCCGCGGGATGAATCCCCAGTACCGGCTGTCGTAGCTGACATCGCGGTTGTCGCCCATGGCGAAGTAGCGGCCGGGCGGCACCACCAACTCGCCGTCCTCGATGTAGTTCGGCAGCAGCACGTGCCAATCCCCGGTGACGTTGGCGCCCATGGTGGGCGGTACCGCCGGGAAGTTGTCGCGATAAGGGTTGTTGTAGCTGGCCGGATTGTGCAGGGCGTAGGGTTCATCCAGCTTCTGCCCGTTGCGGTACACCACCCCGTCGCGAAGATGGATGTGGTCCCCTGGAATGCCGATGATGCGCTTCACCACATACAAGCCCGCTTCCGCCGGCGAGAGGAAGACGACGATGTCGCCGTGCTGAATGTGGCGATAGGGGATCACCGGTCCCGTCCACCGGGTTTTCGGGGCCAGGGTCACGCGGTCCACGAACACGTGGTCGCCGATGAGCAGCGTGTTCTCCATCGAACTGGAGGGGATCTCGAAGGCCTGCAGGTTGAAAGTGATGATGAACAGCCCGACCACCAGCACCAGGGCCACCGAGGCGATGAACTCGGTGGTGGTCTCGCGCGGCTTCTCCGGCTTGGACGAATCGTTCTTACTGGCCAATGGCTTCCTTCCACCGAGGCTGGCTATCGTACGATGCGAAACGTGCGGTTCCAGCGCGTATCCTGCACCAGGTGGGTCACGCCGTACAGGAAAGCGGAAAGTTTATCACCCCGGGAGCTGGAAACCTCCGCCGCCGTGCGCGGCGCGCGCACCGACCAGTAGATCAAGAGCGGCCGCCCGATGACGTTCTCGCGCGGCACGAATCCCCAGTAGCGGCTGTCCAGGCTTTCGTCGCGATTGTCCCCGAGCACGAAAAAACGGTCCGGCGGCACGATCAAATCGCCCTGTCGCACCAGCTTGCGCATCTCCTCCCACCAGCGCGGCTCCATGTTGGCGCTGGGGATATCGGCCAAGGGGAAGTCGTCGCGGAAGTGGTCGTAGTCCGGCCGGGTATGGATGACGTAGTTCTCCTTGAGGGGAACGCCGTTTACCAGCACCACACGATCCAGCAGACGCACGTGGTCGCCCGGCAGCCCGATCACGCGCTTCACGAAGTGCTGCTGCGGGTGCACCGGATAACGGAAGACAATGATGTCCCCGCGCTGGATCGGGGCGTAGGGCAGGATCTCGCCCCAGCGGCCGCCGTGGCCGTAGTGGACCTTGTCCACCAGTAGATAGTCGCCGATCAGCAGCGTGTTCTCCATCGACTCGGAAGGGATCTGAAACGCCTGCACCTGGAAGGTAATCACGAACACCGCGATCACCACGGTGACGGCCAGCGCCTGCACGGACGACAGCCACCCCGCCTTGTGCGCCGGCGCTGCCGGGAGCGCCGGGGTTTCGGTCACCGCCTGTTCCAGCACGTCACTCATGCGGGATCCTGGGGGCCATGCGGCGTGAGATCCGTCTCTCGCAACAGCTCCAGCGCGTCTTTCGCCGCCCGCTGCTCGGCTTTTTTCTTCGTCGAGCCCTCGCCGCGGCTCACCAGCAGCGGCTGGCCATTGCCGCTGCCGTTAAGGACCCGGAGTTCGATGGTGAAAGTCTTCTTGTGTTCCGGCCCTTGCTCCTGGACGACGGTGTACAAGGGCTGCAGCCGGCCGGTCCCCTGCAGGAATTCCTGCAGCGCCGACTTGTGATCGGTAACCGCCAGCCCGGCTTCGCTCTGCTCGCCCAGGCGTTCCAGTTCGGGGTCGAGCACCTTGGCGAGGATGAACTCCCGCACCTTCTCCATGCCGGCATCGAGAAAGAGCGCGGCCAGCACCGCCTCCAGCGTATTCACCAGCAGGGCATGCTTGGCCCGGCCGCCACTTTTTTCTTCCCCGCGTCCCAGGCGAAGGTAGCGGCCGAGTTCCAGTTCTTCGGCCGCCCGCACCAGGTGCTTGGCGCTGACCAGGTGGGCGCGGAGCTTGGATAATTGTCCTTCCTGGTACTGGGGAAAACGCTGGAACAGCTCCTGGCTGGTGACGAAGCCCAGCACGGCATCGCCCAAGAACTCCAACTGCTCGTTATCGCGCACGCTTGTGGAGGCGCTGCGCGCTTCGATCTCATGGGCGTGGGAGCTGTGCGTGAGCGCCTGCTCCAGCAATGCGGGTTGCCGGAAGCGGTGTCCCAAAGTCGTCTGCAGCGCCGTGATTTCCTCGGCTTTCATACCATCGATGGCAGGAGCGTCAAGCGGCGCGCCCTACTTGGGCTGCACCACCTCCGGTTCCGGTTGGTTGTTCTTGGGAGCGGGGTTAGCAGCCGCGCCGCCGGTCGCCAGTTGCTTCAGCCGGCTCTGCTCGTTCTTGGCCATGCTGGCCACCGCCGAGTCGGCTGGCGCTAACGCCACGGCCGTGGTGATGGCGGCGTTGGCATCCGCATACTTGTTCTGACGGTCGAGCGCCAGCGCCAGGCGGTACCAGACGATGGCATCACCCTTGCCCGCCGGAGTCTCGATCGCTTTGCGGAAGTCCTGCTCCGCCGCGGCGTTGTTTTCACGCTCCATTTCGGCCTTGCCCAGGGCCTGATAAGCCATGCCTGTGACCTGATCCTTGAACTGCTGCACTTGTTCGGGGGTGGCGCTAGGTGTCAGCAGATAATTATCGGTGCGGATGTCCTCCAGCGCGCGCTGGGCGTCGGTGGTGGCTTCCTTTAAGCGCTGATCGCGGTCGATGTCGGTCTGCCGCGTGCGCTCCGCCAACACCGTTGCGTTCATCACCAGAGCAACGCAATTGTCGGGATCGTATTGCAGGGCCTTGCGTCCCATGTCGAGGGTTTTATCGCTGTTGTCCGCCTTCTGGTATTTGCCCATCACCTGCTGGTACAGGATAGTTAGCAGTTCGCTGTGAGAGAACTGCACTTCGAATTCGCGCGCCAGCTGTTCCGAAGTCGCTGCGTCGGAGGTGTTGGCGGCCGCGAGGTATTGGTCATACTCCTGCTTGGTTTTGGCGCTGGGCAGACGCTTGGCCTTGGGATTGGTGTGGCTGGCCTGCGGCGGCGGAGGCTGCGGGTTCGAGTCCTGAGCGCCTGCCGGCGGGTTGGAGCCTTGGGTACTGGCGGGCGGATTCGAAGTTTGCGCCACCGCCATTGCGGCCGCCACGAGCAGCGCCGGGATGAGAAACCTTGCTGGTGTCATCGCTGTTTTCCCTCGCAGGATCATTCTTCCTTCTTGCCGTCCGGCGGCTGGCTGCTGGCAGGACGCGCCGCGGCCGGCGGTTCGTAGGGCTGCTGCAATCCCCGCTCCGCCGCGGCTTTGGTGTCCGGCTTGTCGTCTCCAGCCGCCAGCGCCGCATGATAGTGCTTCAGGGCCTCATCCCGGTTCTCCTCGAGATCCAGGATCCTGGCCAGGTAGATATGCGACCAGGCGACCATCCTGGGTTCGCGGGCGACCTCCAGGGTGCGTTGGAAGTAGGTGCGCGCCCCCGGCAGGTCGCGGCCGAGCGTCGCCACCCGGGCCAAAATGAACAGCGCCCGTGCCTGGTCTTGCTGGGGATTGGCCAGCGCGTCCCCGGCCAGTTGCCGCGCCCCGCTCAGGTCCCCCGAGGTTAGACGCTCTTCCGCCACTTCCAGCGGATCCGCTGGCTTCGCTTTCCCGGCGTGGACGACCTCGGGAGCGGCCTGGCGGCGGAAGCTTACCCCTCGTGCCCGCTTCTTTTCTCGATCCACATCGATGGTGAACAGGAAGTCTCCGTAAACATTGCGCAGGCTGTCCGACGTCTTCTCGAAGGCGACCAACTGCTCGTAGAAATGCTCTGTGAGGATAAAGCCTTCCTCGAGCGAGGCCTGCACGAACTCGCGCCGCTGCGCCTCCGGCGCCTTGCCGTCATGCATGGTGCGCGCCTCGATGGCCCGGATCAGCGATTCGGTCACCAGCAACGAGACATCCCGCTTGTAGCTGTCGGCCATCGGCGCCTGCTGCACCGTCGCCAGCAGCGGTTCCAAACGCTTCAAGGCGTTGGCTCGCTTCAGCGCGAAGGGATCGAGCACGTAATGCAAGTAGGCGTGGCGGATCTCGCCCATGCGCAGCGTCCCGTTCTCCGGCGCTACTACGATGAAGTAGTCGGAACCGTAATTGCGCGCATTCACCTGCCCCGGCGCCGCCAGAGGCTCGAGGAAGACACTGAATTTTCGCCCCACGTAGGTGGCCATGGGCAGCTTCAAATAAACCTCGGCCGCCAGGATCATCTTTGCGACCGGATCGTGGAACTGCTCTCCCAGTTGTTCGTAATCCGCCTGGTGGGCCTGCCAGATGGCGTGCAACTTCTCCTGCTCGTAGTAGGCCTGGAGCAGCGGCACCAGGCCGCGGACGTAGGCAGCGTCGGGGGGCAAGTCGGCGTCGCTGATCAGGGTTGCGAACTTCGGCGGAGCGCCCAGATTCAGCGCCAGGGACACGTATTGCGCCAGATCAAGGCCGGCATCGGCCTGGCGATGGTCGCCGTAGAACCGGCAGAGCTGGTCGCGGGCGTTGGCGGCCTCCGGCGAGGCTTCCGCTGCCCGCGCCAGTTCCGCCCGGATCTTCGCGCGCACCGGGTACGAGGAGTGCAATTCCTGGTTGTAGCCGCAGGCGTTCAAAGCCGCCATCATGCTGAACAGGGTCTCGCTGGTTTCGAGCGTGACCTTGGGGGTCTGTTGCGCCGCCGCGCACAAGGCGAGCGCCGCGCAGGCCAAGACTATCCGCAATGACCGGGAGACCAACTGCAGGCTACTCCTCCTGAGAAACGCGTGGGGAATCGGCTGAATAACCCAAGTGTAAGGGCTGGGATGGAGCAGGGTCAAACGCGCTACCGTCCCACGCGACCGGGTACTGAGAAGCGCTGGCCGCAGCCTTACGCCCGAATAGGCCGCCATAGCCGGACGGGCCCGCCGCGGTAGGAGGTTACCCCGTGGCTTTTCTTACAAGAATGGGAACTTGTTGTCTGCTGCGAATTGCAGGCCCTCCGGCCACGGGCTCAAACTGTGGTTCCTGCACTCCGAGGACGGTGTACGCCTCATCCACGCTGCGAACTATGTGCACTTCCGGACGCGTCTCACTTCCGATTTCCTGAAACATCCGCGCCAGGCCGTACATGTGGGTGGACGGTGCCACCAGAAAGCGGGGCCGGGAGCCCGGCATGGCAGGCGTGCGATGTGCCAGGTCTCGCACCGTCTGCGGGGAAACATTGAAGCAAGCTACATCCGAGAAATCCATAATGGCGACACCAGGATTGGTGAAGGCCGCATACTTGCCTGCAAACTCGTAACACTCCTTGAGAGATTCATCGGTAACGTCCCCTTCGTGTCTGCAGCAAAGGATGCCGTGGCTGGAGTCGAACTCAAAGTAATAGGCCATAGAACTCCCTTCGGGTGAGCCTACTCTCTTTGGGGATTTGATCGAGCTTGGGCATTATCCGGCACGTCATACCGTTTCTGTCAATGGGCAGTGCCCAAAATCTCGGTGCCCTCATTGTCCTGGCGGCCATCGATACCATTGACCAATCGTAACCATTTGTCACCATGCTAGCCACTTGCGACCATCGGGCGGGGAGCCCCAAGATGGGGCTTATGAGTGTGGGAAATCAATCGCCATCAATGGCTTTGGTACTCATCCGGCCCCTCGCAGCGCGGCAATAGCAGTTCGTCGGCATAGTCTTCATAGTTCGATACGGGAATAGCGATGGCTGATCGCGGCGAGACACGTGGGGGATGTCCTCTAAAGAACGTGCGCTTTCGATCGACGGGCATCCCGTTGGGAGGCGCAAGTGTCGGATAGCCCCAATGTCCCGCAGCACGATCTTCTGAAAGCGTTCCAGAAGTCCGCCGGTGCGCAGTACCTGTTTAGCGCCCTCCTGGAGTCGGCCCCGGATGCGATGCTGATCGTGGACCAACGCGGCAACATCCTGCTGGCCAACTCACAGACCGAACGGCTGTTCGGCTACCGCGGAGAAGAACTCATTGGCCTGCCGGTGGAGATGCTCATGCCGCCGCGCTTTCGTGGGGGCCACACCAAGCACCGCGATCAGTTCTTGTCCACGCCCCGGCTGCGCCCCATGGGGGAAGGACGGGACCTCTACGGCTTGCGCCGCGACGGCAGCGAGTTCCCGGTGGAAATCAGCCTCAACCCGATAGCCAGCGAGGACGGCACCCTGGTTACCAGCTCCATCCGCGACATTTCCGGCCGCAAGCGCGCCGAGCAGGAACTGCGCCGTGCCTACGATGAACTGGACCACCGCGTCCTCGAGCGCACCGCTGAACTGGAGAAGCTTACTACCGCATTGCTGACGCGGATCGGCATGCACGAGCAGACCGAGAACGAGCTGCGGCAAAGCGAAGAGCGCTTCCGCTTGCTGGTGGAGGGCGCCAAGGATTATGCCATCTTCATGCTCAATCCCGAGGGTCTGGTGGTGAGCTGGAATGCAGCCGCGGAGCGCATCTACGGATTCACGGCCGAGGAAGCGCTGGGCGGCAGTCTCAGCCGTTTTTATTCGAACGAAGACGTGCAGGCCAACACGCCGCAATACGCTCTGGAGCAGGCCGCCGCCGCCGGACGCTTCGAGGAAGAGAGCTGGCGCATGCGGAAGGATGGCCAGCGTTTTTGGGCGAGCAGCGTGACCGCCGCGCTGCGGGACGAGAGGGGGGAACTGCGGGGCTTCTCCCGGATTACCCGCGACGTGACGGAAAGGCGGGAACTGGAGCACCGGCTGCGCCACGCGCAAAAATTGGAGGCGGTTGGCCGCCTTGCCGGAGGTGTGGCCCACGAGTTCAACAACTCGGCGACTGCCATCCTCGGCTACAGCAGCTTGGTGATCGACCAGGCTCAGGGCAATCCTCAACTGCGCCACTATGCGGAAGAGATCCATAAGGCGGGACAACGCGCCGCTTCGGTCACGCGCCAACTGCTGGCCTTCAGCCGCCAACAGATCCTGCAGCCCACCATGCTCAGCCTGAACGAGGTGGTGTCCGACATCGAAAAGATGCTTCGTGGACTGATCGGGGAAGACATACGCTTACTCACCACGCTTGATCCTTACTTGGGCGTGGTCAAGGCCGACTCCGGCGAAATGGAGCAGGTGATTATCAACCTGGCGCTGAATGCCCGCGACGCCATGCCGGATGGCGGGACCCTGCTGATCGAAACCAGCAATGTGGAGATTGACCATGTCTTTGCCGCCGAGAACCCCGACATGGCGCCCGGTCCGCATGTCCGGCTGCGCGTATCCGACACTGGCATCGGGCTAGACAAGCAAACCGCTGCGCATATCTTCGAGCCTTTCTTCACCACTAAGCCGGTGGGCCAGGGGACCGGGCTCGGACTGTCTACCGTCTACGGCACCGTCAAACGCAGTGGAGGAGGCATCCTCGTCTTCAGCGAACCCAGCCACGGCGCCACCTTCGAGATTTACCTTCCGCGGCTGGAGCAGGCCTTGGCGAAGCCGGCCACCCTTTCTCCCAGGCGCAAGGCTGACGGGGGCTCGGAAACCATTCTGATCGTAGAAGACGACAGTTCGCTGCGCTGGCTCACCGCCCAGATTCTTACGCAATTCGGGTACACCGTTCTGGAGGCGGGGGATGGGTCCCAGGCCTTGGCCGTCGCCCAAGAACGGGCCGGTGACATCGACATTTTGCTCACCGACGTGGTCATGCCCGGATGCAATGGCCGGCAGCTCGCCCGCCAGGTGGAGCAGCTCTACCCACAGATCAAAGTGTTGCTGATGTCTGGATACACTGCGGAAATCGTCGCCCAACAAGACGGGAAGGAACTTGCCCTGGCGTTCCTGGAGAAACCGTTTACGCCGGAAGAGCTGGGGTTGAAGGTGCGTGAAGTGCTGGACCAAAGCGACGCTCCCAGGCTGCGCAAGCGAGCATGAGCAGGAGAAGTGTCACCACGAGATCACAAGGAGAACATGGATGGATCGACGCATGATTTGGATTGAAGATGACGAGTTTACCGGCTGGTGCTGCTCCGATTGCCAATGGGGCATCATTGTCCCGCGCCTGGACAGCACCGTCGCCGCGCTGGCGTTCAATCGCGTTGCGCAGGAGGAGTTCCAGAAACACGACTGCGCGACCGGCGCAAACGCCGAAACCGCAGCCTAAGGGCAGGCCGATCACGAGTGGCCACGCGCAGATTGCCAGTCTTGACAATGTGACACAAATTGTGGCACATTGCTTGTATGCCTAGCATCAACCTTCGCCAGCTTCGGGATACCCGGCGGTTGAAAGCCTGGCTGCGCGCCGGTAAGACCGTGGAACTCCGCGATCGGGACCGGGTCATTGCCCGCATTGTCCCGGACGGCTCGGCCCCGTCTCTCAAGAAGTGGCCGGATTTTGCCGCCCGCAGCAAAGAAATTTTTGGGGACCGCATTTTGCCGGGAGCGGATCTGCTGATTGAGGAACGTGGACGCTATTGAGCATCTACGCTGACAGTTCCTTTTTTGTCTCTCTTTACGTTCCCGACCAGCACACGCCCGAAGCCCGCCGCCGGGTAGCTTCAGGACCGGCTTTGTGGATGACGCCCTTACACGTGGCCGAGTGGGTACACGCCGTCGAGCACCACGTATTCCGCAAAGTGGCCTCGCGCAGCGAAGCCGATCGTACCATTCAGCTATTCCATGACGACCGCAGCCAGGGGCTGTGGAAGGAAGCCGCCGTGCCCGATCGAGCGTTTGAGATTTGCGCGCAACTGGCTCATCAATACGCGGCCCGGCTGGGAGTCCGCACTCTGGACTCGCTGCACGTAGCTTCAGCCCTGGAGCTGCAAGCGGAGCATTTCTGGACCTTTGACCAGCGGCAAGCGAAATTGGCGCGGGCCGCTGGCTTGCACGCCAGCTAGCCGCCGACGTTGATCCTGGCGAAGGAGAGCACCGCCCGGCCGCTGGTCGGAACTCCAAACGTGGTGGCCGGCTGGAAGGTGGTGAAGATCATGATGTTGTTCAGTTGCGGCTCCAGCCCTCGGGCATCCGCGGGTCCGGAGATGATGCGATATTCCTGCACCCGGCCGTTGGCGTCCACCGTGGTTTCCACCACCACCGGCTCCGAGTTGGCCGTGGGCTCCGATCCCAGCCCCAGGTTCGAAGGCAGAGCCTGCAGCCGCGGCGGGGTGTAGAGCAGCGTGGGCACGTCATCCCGCGACGCCGAAAGTTGCACCGGCATCGCCATGAACCCGATCAGGACCCCGAAAAAGATGACAGCGCTGATCAGCCCGGCGGTGGCGGGCAGCATGAAGGTGCCCGCAAGATTCTCCATCCGCACCAGCAATCCCTGGAAGCGGTGCTGGGTCCCTTGCGCCGCGGCTTGCGAGATCGCCACCCGCAACCGCAGAGACAGTTCCGGCGGCGCCGGCTTCGGTCCCAGCGAGGAGAGCAGCCGCTCGGTGCGCTGCCATTCCGAATATTCCGAACGGCAGGCGACACACTCCCCCAGGTGCTGTGCGATGGCCTGCATCTCGCGGCCGGGCACGGCGCCGTCCAGGTAGGACGAAAACAGAGAGCGCGCTCGCTTGCAGTTCATGGCCCTGCTAATCTCCATTGACCTCGCTCGGAACCTCCAGCAATCCCAGTTCCGGGCCGACTTCCTGGGCATAGGCGGCCAGCCGCTTCTTCAGCGCTTCGCGGCCGCGCATCAGCCGCGACTTCACCGTGCCCAGCGATACTTCTAGGATCTCCGCAATCTCTTCATAGGAGAGCCCCTCGATATCGCGCAGAATCACCGTGGTGCGGTACGGCTCCTGCACCAGCCGGAGTTCGGCTTCCACCTTGGCGCGGACTTCCTCTTGCGCCACATTGTCGAAGGGGCTGCGTCCGGGATCGACCAGGGTTTCCCGGATGACGGTCGTGCGCGTGGCCTCTTGCTCCATCGAGGTTTCCCGGCCTTTGTGGCGGAACCACCAGCGGCGGTGGTTGGAAGCCTCATGGATGGCGATGCGATAGATCCAGGTCTTCAGGCTGGCTTCGCCCTGGAACCGCCGCATGCCGCGAAATACTTTCAGGAAGACTTCCTGGGTGGTGTCGGCGGCATCCGCGGGATCATTCAACATGCGGTATACCAGGCCATACACGGGCTGGTGAAACCGGTCGATCAGCCAGGCGTAGGCTTCCTCCGAACCGCTCTTCAGTTCGGTCAGGATCGAGGCTTCTTCACCCCGCACCGGAAATGCGCTCGCCAGATCGCCCAAGGCTGCTACTCCCGCGGCCAGCTTCAGTGCTGCCCCCTCCATTCTAGCGGGATAGCTTCGCGGGAACAACTGCTCATCACCTCAACCGCGCCCGTCTGCCGGTAGTAACCACTCGAGCCGGAACTGCCTCAAAGGAATAGACTCCGAGGGGCGCTCGGAGGTTCCAGGCGGGGATTACCAAAGTCAGGGCCGGGGATCGTTGCCGGCCTCCTATTGTGGATTGCTGGGCTGCGAGGCCGGGGTGACGGTGGCAGCAGCCGGCTTCTTCTTGACGGTCTTTTTCGCCGGCTTCTTGTCATCCTCGTCCACGATGATTTTCTTGGGGTGGGTGGCGGCTACGGTCCGAGCCGTTTTGACCTGGCCCTGGAGCCGCGCGATCTCCGCGTCCTTGGCGCTGGCCAGCGCCTCCAGACGGTCGCCAAGGGCACGGCGCGCTTGGTCGATTCGATTCAGGTCCGCCGCCAGGGGGTCGAACTCGTTCCTGGATCCAAAAGCCCCGGCCGACTCCGCCAGCGACGCCAGCACGTCATAGAGCACGTCCAGGTTGCGGTACAGCTTGAAATTGGCAGCGAAGTCGTTGGGCGAGGCCTGCACCTGCGACACGATGGTCGGCATCGCCACCGTGAGATTGCGTTGGATGGACTCCGCCTTGGTTTCGGCGTCGTGCTTGGTGTCGTTGGCGACCTTCCACCTGCGGATACTCAGAAGGCTGACGTCGGCGGTGGTGGTCCGGGCGGTGGCCTGGACCTGAACCAGCAAAGGCGATACGTTGCCGGGACCCGCTACCGGGGCGGCCGAGGCGGCCACGGGCCACGCCGATGCGGCGCTCCCGCTGGCGGGTGCTCCTACCTGCGCTGCCACCGGCAAAGCCAGTGTGGCCATCGTCAGGGCGCAAAAATACCAACTCCTCTTCATGCTCACTCGCTTCCTGACAAAGTGGCTCTGGCCTGCCCGGCGATCCGATGGCCGAGCAGCCATTTTGGTTAGCTTCCTTTGTATCATGCGAAGCCTTCTCGTCCAACGCACCGATCGAAGAGAAATGCGAAAGGCGAAAACTTCCTCTCCGCCGCTGATAGAACGGCGTGCTCTGCTACACTTCTACCAACTTTAGCAGCCCCACCCTTGCCAGCCCATTGAGGAGAAGCATCATGACCGCTGCGACTGCAACCACACCATCGAGGAACGTGAGGGCGCGAGAGGTACTGGCGGCCTGGGGCCGCATCCTGGCAGGAAGCCCGCCCATGCTTTCCATCGAGATCACCAAAGAATGTCCTCTGAGCTGCCCGGGATGCTATGCCTACAACGAGCAGCATCTGGGCGGCGCGGCCAACTTGCGTGACCTCAGCGATTTTCGCGGGGAAGAACTGGTCCGGGGGGTTGTGGATCTGGTCAAGCAGCACCGGCCCATGCACGTGTCGCTGGTCGGCGGCGAGCCGCTGGTGCGCCGCAAGGAACTCGACCAGATTTTGCCGCAGCTCAGCCAACTCAGCGTCTTCACGCTGGTGGTGACCAGTGCCGTGGCTCCCATTCCCGCTGCCTGGATGGAAATCCCGCGCCTCCGCGTCACGGTTTCGGTGGATGGCCTTCCCGAGCACCACGACATCCGGCGCAAGCCGGCAACCTACGAGCGCATCCTCAAGAACATCGCCGGACGGGAGGTCAACATCCACCTTACCGTCACCCGGCCCATGGTGCACAGCGCCGGATACCTGGAGGAGTACTTCGCCTTCTGGAGCGCCCGCCCCGAGATCAACCACATCTGGGTGAGCACCTACACCCCGCAGGTGGGCGAGGAGACCTGCGAGATGCTGACGCGGAACGACCGCGCGGCCCTGTTCGAGCGCATGCCGGACTGGCAGCGCGCGTTCCCCAAGCTGCTGATGACGCAAGCCATGGTGGGCGCTTTTGCCCGGCCTCCGGAGAGCCCTGCTGGCTGCGTTTTTTCCCAAATGTCAGTCAACTACTCGGCGGACTTGAGCACCCGCGTGGAGCCCTGCATCCTGGGCGGAGCGCCGGACTGCAGCCAGTGCGGATGTGCCGCCAGCGTCGGCTTCCATTCCCTGCGCCATACCGCCCTGGTCGGGCCGCTGAAGGTGGGACACTTGATCGGCGCTTCGGTCGCAATCGGCGCGACGGTCGGCCGCGTGCGGCGTTCTATCGAACCGGAGCGTTGGCGGAAGCCAGGGGCGGAGAAAAAGGAATTGGTACAACTCCGCGTGCCGTAGACGATGGCCGGGGGCTTGCGTAGCTGGAGGTAGCGCAGAAATCAGAGGTTACCCACCTGCCACTGAAAAGGACGAAATTCGGCAAGCCGGCTGAAATCTCGTTCATTGGCGGTGACAACGGTGAGGCCTAGCCGCCCCGCGCTCATCGCAATCAGCGCGTCATTGGTCAGTCGCCCCCGTCCGATTTGTTCGTAATCATACTTAGCCGCCAGGCGAGCCAGCACTCTGCCGGTTTGGGTCCAGTCGCTCAGGTTCGGCACCAGGATTCGTTTTGCTCTCTCGAAATCACGCTCCAGGCGCTCGACAACATGACGATCACGGCCGCCTGCGCCGGAATAGAGTTCTTCAAGCACCACCGAACTCAGCCAGAGAGGTGCATCGGGAGCTAACCGCCGGAGCGCGACGGTCGTATCACTGACCCGGCGCAGCGCAGAGATGTAAATGGAGGAGTCGAAGAGGATCGGCTGCATCTATCCTCCCAACGTGTCGTACACATCCTTGATCCCAATGCCGCTCTTCACAAAGCGCTCATTGGCTTCAAAAGCCAGCCGGTTCCTCTCGTGCTCGGCAATCGCCAAGTCCAAAGCACGCTCGATGGCTTCGGTTTCCGTCTTCGCACGCAAGGCTCGTTGGGCCCGCTTGATTTTCACCGCATCCAACTGAAAGTGCTTGTGCGATCGATTTCTTGCGATGGCCATGGGGGCGCTCCTTGCGGGACCAGTATATCATTTGATGTACATGAATGTCTTAATTATGTACATTGATCGAGAGAAGTCGAGAGGCGTTTTCCCTGGCGTGTGAGCCCGAAGAGCCTGCCCGAGCGAAGCCGAGGGGAAATCCCGAGCGTAGCGAGGGATCTGAGAAAGATTTGGTGGACCTGGTCGGGTTCGAACCGACGACCTCTTCCATGCCATGGAAGCGCGCTCCCAACTGCGCCACAGGCCCACTCACGGCAAGGTTGGCATCAGTAATTCTGCGCCCACGCCAGCCCTATAGTCAAACCGGGCGTGCAGCCTTCGCACGCCCGTGTATCGGCCAGGCAAACTTGTTCAGGAGAGCTATTCCAGCCGATCCGTGGTCTAGCCCACCGGGCTGCCGATGGTCAGGCAGTTGGCCGAGCTATTGGGATCGACTTTGACGTTGAAAGAATCGTCGGTGCAGAAGTGCCGGCTGCCGCTGGTTCCCGGAGAACTGGGGTCCGCCAGCCACTGATAGCTGGTGGTGAAGCCCGAGGTGACGATGCAGGTTCCGGGTGTGAACGCATAACCGCTCTTGGTGCCGCTGGCCAGGTTGGCATCGATAATCGCGGCCCCGGCCGAGGTCGGCGAGCCGCCACCGCTGGGCGGCCCCAGTGCCCCCAAGGTGCAGCTATAGTTGTTGTAGGTGGTGTTGTAGGTCACTTCCGCGTTATTGATAGCCCGCAGCGAACCCACCGCCGAGGCTTCGTTGGCGGCCATTCGCGACTTCATCAGGTTGGGAATCGCGATCGCGGCGATTACCAGGATGATCGCCACCACGATCAGCAATTCGATCAGGGAAAAGCCGTGCTGTTTGCGCATAAGCTTGCGTCTCTCTCGGAGATTCACAAACACATAGGGACGACTCTGGAAAGGCAGTTTTGGGGCCAGCTTGGGGGCGGTGAGCGTCCGTCGTAAGCTATTGTCGCCGGGCTACTTAGCAAGCCACCCGAATGCGTCTTTCACAACCCCAACGGCCGGGTGACGGAATCTGTCAGTCGAAACGCCGTTTCTTGTCAGTTGACGCGGATTGCCACTCCCGATCTAGACCGCCGCAGCCCGGCCGCCGCCAGCTAGAATGGCGCGCGCCGCCGCCGGGTCCACGGGAACTCCGTCGCGGTAGCTCACGGAGTTGCCCGAAATGGCCGCAATGCGCTCGCCGGGCACGAGAATTCCGACCAGGTTCAGGGGATCGGCGGCCGATACCGTCACCGTTTCATTCGCGGGAGGGAGATTGCGGGTCGCGCGCAGGGACTCCACCGCCGCCGGCAGCGCGAATTGTTCGCCGATAAAACCGCTGATGAAGCGCCCGCCGCGGATCTCACCGCGGTCTTCCAGACGCCGGAACCCCAGCAGCAATTCACGCCACTTCGGCACTACCGATTCGCGGGCCAGCAGGTCGCGGAAGACCACACCGTAACGGTTGAGCAGCATCCAGCAGGTGGCCTCGATCGAGCGCTGGCGGTCGGCCGCTTCGCCGGCGTAGAGCAACGACCAGCGCCCCGAGCTGTGCCGCGGACGGATGGCGTGCCCGGAGCCGTGGCCGCTGCGCCGCTTGGGATCGATCAGCGCGCGCAGGTTGTCGAAGCCGTCGGCCGTGATCTGCCCTCCGGCCACCAGCTCCCAGAGCGCGGTCTCGACCTCGGACTTCAATTTGCCGGTTCCGCGGACGATGTCGGCGAAGAACGATGCGCCGCGCGTCTTCAGGTATTGCAGCACCTCGCGTCCGCCCGGGCTCAGTCCGCGCAGTTCGCCACCCTCTGCGTGGCGGGGCGTCATCCAGTCCGCTTCCTCGCGCACGAAGAAGGTGATGGGAGCGACGCTGGTCGGCACCACGCGCCGCCCGCCGCCCGAATCCTCCAGCGTGGCCGGATGCGGCGAAAGCCTGCCCCAGCCGGCGGCGCCCGTCAGTGACAACTGGTCGAGAAACTTGGGATCGTAGTTGGCCACGCGCTGCCCCAGGATGTGGCGCTCCCAGGCGCTGGCCGGGATCTCGAAGCCTTGCAATTGCCGCAGCACTTCCAGCGTGCCGCGCTCGCCCAGCACCTGGCTGCCGGCTGCGACGTGCTGCCAGCGCAGCAGCCAGCGCATGAACTGTGCCGCCGTCACGGGCTCGATCTGTTTGCGCAGCCGGCCCAGCGTCAGGCGATGGATCCGCGCCAGCAGGCGGCGGTCGCACCACTCGGTCTGCTCCGGGTCCTTCTTCTCGAATTGCCCGCGCAGGATCGCGCCGCTCGACTCCAGGCGCAGCAAAGCTTTGTCGATCTCGCAAGCGGGCAGTCCGAGCGTGCTGCCGAGATCCGCAGCGGTTGTGGGTCCGAGGTGCTGCATCCATCCGCGGACCAGGGCCAGCAGAGCGTCGTCGGCGGTCAGCGGCGTCGCTTCGATATCGGCCGGCTCGCTCTCAAACTGCGCTTGCGGGAAGATGCTGCGGAAGCTCTTCGCTTTATCCGCCGCGACCCAGTAAGCGATGCCGTTCCGTCTCGCTCTGCCGGCGCGGTTTTCGGCCACCAGTCGCTCAAAGTATCCGATCCACAGCGATGCATCTGCTTCTGGCAAGGCTACGAAGGTTTGCAGCACATCATGCAGTTCGTCGGCGTCACGCACTTCCGGCCAGGCATCCTGCCGCACTTCGGCTATGGCCTCGGGATCGAGAGCGCCCACCTCGTTGAGCACGGATTCCGGCAGCGTGCGCCGCATCTCCACCGCGCGAGCACGGCGCTCCTCAAGCGGCGCGTCGTCGAGGTACGCGTAAGGATTGGCGTTCAAGATCTCGTGCGAAAACGCCGACGGCACCGGCGTATCCACCGCCAGGCAGCGCATGCTACCGGAGCTGATTCCGCGCAGCACCTGCTTCAGGCCGTCGAGGTCCATGGCCTCGGTCAGGACGTCCTTCATCACCTCGCGTACCAGCGGGTGGTCGGGAATCTGGATATCGCCTTCGATGTTCTCCTGGCACGCCGCCACGTCGGGAAACACGGACGCCAGCAGGTCGTCGGAGCGTATGCGCTGGATCTGCGGCGGAACTTTCTTGCCATGGTCGAAACGCAGCAGCGCCAGCGCGCGCTCCGCGTCCCAGCGCCAGCGCGTCGCGAAGATGGGAGACCCGGTCAGCACCGCCTGCTCCAGCACCTGCTGCACGCTTTCAGGCTGCAGGAAGTGGAAGACGTCCGCGAGCGGAAAGCTGTGCTGCTCGGCCAGCGCGATGTTCAGCCCGTTGTCCGTGGCCGCGGCCTGTAACTCGAAATTGAACGAGCGGCAGAAACGCTTGCGCAGCGCCAGTCCCCAAGCCTTGTTGACGCGCGCGCCGAAGGGCGCATGGATGATCAGTTGCATCCCGCCGCCTTCATCGAAGAAGCGCTCCGCGATGATGGTTTGCTGCGTCGGCACTTCGCCAAGCACGGCGCGGCCTTCGACTACGTACTGGACCGCCTGCTCCGCGCCGGATTCGTCGAGACCGCATTCGCGGCCCAGCCACTCGACCGCGGCCGCCATCTCGGGCGAAGTGCGATCGAGGAAGCCGGGCCGCAGATCGCGCGCCAGATCGCTGATTCGCGCCCGCAACTCCGCCACCTGCTGGGAAAGTTCGGCGGTGCGTCCTGGGGCTTCGCCGCGCCAGAAGGGAATGCCGGGCGGCGCGCCGTGCGCGTCCTCCACCAGCATCCGTCCGGAGGCCTCGATGCGGCGAATCCGCCACGAGGTGTTCCCCAGCAGCATGATCTCGCCCTTCATGGACTCGACTGCGAAGTCCTCGTCCACGGTGCCGACGACGATGCCTTCCGGTTCGGCTACGACCGTATAGAGCGCATTGTTGGGAATGGCGCCGCCGCTGGTGATGGCCGCGATCCGCGCTCCGCGCCGCGCCCGCAGCCGCCCGTTTACGCGGTCGCGGTAGAGATACGCGCCATAACGCCCGCGCCGGGCGGCGATTCCGTCGGACAGCATCACCAGGATCGCCTCAAACTCCTCGCGCGGCAGATCGCGGTAGGGATAAGCGCGCCGCACCAGCGCGAAGAGATCATCTTCCTTCCACTCTTCTGCCGCACACGAGGCCACGATCTGCTGCGCCATTACATCCAGGGGCGCCTCGGGAATCATGATCCGGTCGAGTTCGCCTTGACGTATCGACCGCACCAGCGCGGCGCACTCCAGCAGTTCATCGCGTGTGGTCGCGAAAATCCGGCCTTTGGGGACCGCACCGCGCCAGTGGCCGGAGCGTCCGATGCGCTGCAAGAGCACGGCGATGGAGCGCGGCGAGCCGAGGTGGCACACCAGGTCCACGAAGCCGATGTCGATGCCCAGCTCCAGCGACGCGGTCGCCACCAGCGCCCGCACTTCTCCGTTCTTCAGCTTCTTTTCCGCGGCCAGGCGCAGCTTGCGCGCGAGGCTGCCGTGGTGCGCCGCGACCGCATCCTCACCCAGGATCTCGCCAAGATGATGCGCCACGCGCTCCGCCATCCGCCGTGTGTTGACGAAGACCAGCGTGGAACGGTGTTGCTGGACGAGTTCCGAGATGCGTGCGTAGATCTCGTCCCACATCTCGTTCGAGGCCACCGCCCCCAATTCGCTCGCCGGGACCTCGATCGCGAGGTCCATCTGGCGCTGGTGGCCGATGTTGACGATTGCAGGAAAAGATTCCACCGCCGAGACGCCGAGGTCGCCAAGGGTTTTTGTTGCGGTTTCTTCGACTCGGCGACTTGGCGGTGAAAAGGCACCCGTCAGAAAGTGTGCGATCAGTTCGATCGGCTTCTGCGTTGCGGAAAGCCCAATGCGAACAGGACGCCGGCCGGTGAGCGCGTCGAGCCGTTCAAGCGAAAGTGTGAGATGGGCGCCGCGCTTGTCGTCGGCCACGGCGTGGATCTCGTCCACGATCACGGTCTCGACGTCGCGCAGGATTTGCCGGCTCTTCTCCGCCGTGAGCAGGATGTAGAGCGATTCCGGTGTGGTCACCAGGATGTGCGGCGGCCGCTTCAGCATGGCGCGGCGCTCGTGCGCCAGGGTGTCGCCGGTGCGGACCGCGGTGCGGATCTCCGGCATCAGCAGCCCACGCTCGCCCGCCAGTTGCAGAATCTCGCTCAGCGGGACTTCCAGGTTTTTCTGGATGTCATTGCCTAGCGCCTTGAGCGGCGAAACGTAGAGCACCTCGGTGCGGTCCTGGAGGTCGCCCGCGAGCGCCTTCCGCACCAGGCGGTCGATGCAGGCCAGGAACGCCGAAAGCGTTTTGCCGGAGCCGGTGGGGGCGGAGATCAGCGTGGTCCGGCCCGCGAGGATGTGCGGCCAGCCCTGCTCCTGCGGCTCGGTCGGCGTGCCGAACCGGCGCACGAACCACTCCTCGACGATAGGATGGGCCCACCCCAAGGGCCCGCTGGTGGGAGGCATCCTTCTATTCTAAGCGATGCGGCTGTTTTCGCCAAACATTCGCCCAGGTGACCTTACAGGGCAACCTCCGGAAATGCGGACTAGCAGCACCGCCTCCCAGCCCATACGCCCAAAGGCTGCTTCGGAGCTTTTCGCCTTCCGGGACGCGGGATCCGGCTTTGCCGTGCAGCCACATCATTCGAGATGGCATACTATTGTGCGACCTTCTATGGTCAGCCTCACGCACGAACCGGACTCGGGAACCGAGCGTGGCTAATGTGCTGAAGCGAGCATGGGCTTCAAATACGTGGGTGCGATGGCTATTTGTCCTGCCAGCCGCACTAGCCGGTGATTTGTTGTCCCAGAGCCTGGGAACAGCTTTCATCGCGATATTCGAAGTCTTCCAAAACCACCCGCTGGCTGTGCGTCCCTTTCTCGACACGGTCATTTGGCAGGCTTGGGGACCCATCTGGTTTGTTGTGCTGGGCAGTATGGTCGCGCCTCGTTACCGCTTCCGAACGGCAGTCGTTCTGGCGTTCCTTAAATCTTGCGTGGCCCTGTGGAACGCACGGGAGCTAGCCCAATACGTAAGTCGGGGCGGTTCTTGGGCAGATGCTGCCCCCTTGACCCACGCACCTAATTGGTGGGAACAAGTGGTATATCTAGCGGTGTTGCCATTACTCGTCCTCACGGTTTTAGCGATTCGTCGGCATGAAAAGGAAGGCGACATGGCTAGCTCCCTTCGGTCGGTTATTGGTGGAATCTTCACAGTCATGGGATGGATTACAACGGTGGCGTTTGGGATCTGGGGTCTCATCGTCTGTTTAGCAATTGTGAACCGTGCAGCGGGATTCTGGGGGGTCGTAGTCGGGTTTGTTCTGTTACCCGTAACCTTTGCCGCAGCCCCCTGGTATGCCGTCGTCACGTCCGGAGATTGGTTTCCGGTGTTGCTCTGTTACGGCGGGGGGATCGCGTCTGCCGTTTTCTTCGGCGTTGGCAGGGGCATCTCTGGCGATTGAATCCAGCGGGACGCGGCGCTGCTTTAATCAATTCCGCGCCGATTCGCTAAGCAACTGCCCATGACCACAAACCCGGCGACTTGAGCTATCTTCATAGATCAGAGCCTGTGCCCTTTACCTTTGCTCATCCCGCGGCTGCCGTGCCGTTCCGGCGTTTTGGTTTAGTTCTCTCCGCCCTGGTGGTGGGGGCCCTCGCGCCGGATTTCGAGTACTTCGTCATGTTGGCGCCGCACAGCCGGGCCGGCCACGAGATCCCGGGTGTGTTGCTGATCACCTTCCCCGCGGCATTCTTTGCTCTGTGGTTGTTTCATGCTTGCGTGAAGCGCGGGCTTGCCGCTCTTTTACCGGTTCCCGCTCAGCAGCGGCTCCAGCCCTATTTGGGAAATTTCTCGTTCGGAGATGGCAAAAGATTCGCTCTCATCGCTGCGTCGATTGCAGTTGGGATCGCTACGCACCTGCTGTGGGACATGTTTACGCATCCGGCACTCTGGCCTACGACCACTGGATGTGGCTGCAAACGATGATCGCGCTTCCAGCCGTGGGGTCCAGGCCGGTTTACAAGGTGCTGCAATATTTCAGTTCGGTGCTGGGCTGTCTGCTTCTGGCCGGCTGGGTTTGGCGATGGTGGTTGCAGGCTCCGGCATCCGCCACGCCGGTGCGCGCGGAGTGGTCAGCGGGCAAGCGCACCGCGATTCTGGCTGCCATGGCGGCGCTTCCCGTCCTGTGCGCGCTGGTTCGAGCCGATTCGGCCAGCACCTTGCCGGGCGTCGGCATCGCCCGCCTCGTAGGCATTGCGGTGGTGACCGCGATTTCGACCGCGGCCGCGGAAGCCCTGGTATTGGGGTTGTCCTGGGAACTCACTCATCCCCGCCGTACAATCTCCTCGTGACTCTGAAGGATGTGATCGCTTGCCCGAAGTGCGGCGGCAAAGAGATCGTCTACTCCTGCGAGCCGAAGTGCTGTTTCAATCACGTCTGCGCCGATTGCCGCAGCACCTTCGAACTGAACACCGCGAAGACCGGCCAGTTCGACCAGCAAACAGCGATTTCCGCGGACGAGCCCGCTTCGGACGAGCCCACCACCGGTTGCGCCAGTTGCAGCAGCCTGCGCGTGGCCGTCCTCCGATCCACGCCCGACGAGACTCTGCTGCTGTGCGCCAATTGCCGCGCGCTGTCGAAGCTGGCCATCGAAGAATTTGTGCCGGGAAATTTTTAGTTTTAGCGCTGTCATCCTGAGCGAGCGCGCCCGGTTCTGGCGCGCGAGTCGAAGGATCCCTACCGAAAAAATGATCACAAGAATAGGGGTGCTTCGACTCGTGCGGGCAAAACCGGCCCACACTCGCTCAGCATGACAGGGAACGGGCATAACCATGTGAACCCGCTCTAACAGCCCTCCTGCTACAATCCGCCCATGTCGAAGACGCGCGCCAAGAAAATCAAGCTGCTGCTATTCGATGTGGACGGCGTGATGACCGACGGCAAGCTGTGGATCTTTCCCGCGCCGGCCGGCGCCGAGCAATCCATCGCACCCCGCATGATCGAGGCCAAGGGCTTCCACGCGCACGACGGCACGGCCATCTCGCTGGCGCGGCTGGGTGGCGTGAAGACCGGGCTGATCACCAAGCGCACCTCGGAAACCGTCGCCCTGCGTGCTCGCGATCTTCGGCTCGAGTATGTCTACCAGGGCGTGGGGGTGAAGGTCCGAGTGTTCGAGGAAATCCTGGGCAAAGAGAAGCTCACGGCGGCCGCGGTAGCCTACGTCGGCGACGACGTCATCGACTTGCCCATCATGCGCCGCTGCGGCTTCGCCATTGCCGTAGCCAACGCCCGCGACGAGGTCAAGCAGGAGGCTCATTGGGTCACGCCCCATGCCGGTGGCGAGGGCGCCATCCGCGATGCCGTCGAGTACATTTTGCGGGCGCAGGGGAGCTGGGATTCGGCGGTGAAGCGGTATTTGGAGCGGGGGGACGCGAAGACCGGCAGTTAGCAGTTGGCACTTAGCATTTAGCCAGATCTTCGAATAGCGATCTCGGTGACCCTCCTTCGGGATTCCGGGTTGCGGCGGAGGCCAAGTGCAAATTGCCAAGTGCTAAATGCTGCTAATTCGGCAGCGGCTCCGTCTTCCCCATCACCACGGCGAAGCGCGGGTCTTTCCTCAGTTGGACGAAGACCTCGTCCTTGTACACGTCGTTGATGTGGGCGTAGCCCTCCTCGACGGCCTTCTTCAGGTATTCCAGGCTGCGGTCGTTGATGCCCTGCCGGGCGTAGATTCTGGCCAGGGTGTAGGCGTAGCGGGCGCGGTCCTCGGGAGAGGCCATGCGCGCCGCGATCCCTCCCAGCGCTTGCCGCTCGAAGATCTGCGGGTCCAGTTCCAGGGCGCGCATTAACTCCGCGCTGGCGCGCTCGAATTCCTTCTTCTCGAAGTACGCCATCCCCAGATTGCTGTGGAACGAGGCCGCGCTGTCGCTCAGCTTCAGCGCCTTCTCATACTCCTTGATGGCCTTGTCATACTTCTTCCTCATGTAGAAGATCACGCCCAGGTTGTTCACGGCCTCGGCGTAACCGTGGTTCATCTTGATCGCGTGGTTGAACTCCTTCTCCGCGACCTTGAGCTGGAGCAACTGCAGGTAGGCGATGCCGGTCTTGTTGTGCAGCTCGGCCGAGTCGGCTTTCCTCATAGCCAGACGGTAGTACTCGATGGCATCGGTGAACGCCTTCTTTGACCGCTGCTCGTCGCCGGCGGTCTCCAGTTCATGCGCCGAGGCGTCCGCGAAGGTAGGCTGAGGCAACTGCGGTCCCTGCACCATCACCGCCGAGGGAGCGCGGCTGGTCGGGATGGAATGAGTGTCAGGTTGCTGATTTTGCGGAGCCTGCGCCGGAGCAGACAGACTCGCTGCGGCTATACACATGATCCAGATCAGGTGAGGCATACGTACCTCCAGAACAATCGGGAGATCGGGTCATCGGGAGATCGGATGATCTGAAAGCCGCCGCCTGCTTTTCAAATGACCCAATGACCCGATCACCCGATGTCCCGACCACCGGACACTCCCGGTCGCTACCGCCGGTCTTGAGTGCCGGGATCGGAGGCGGGCGCGTTCTTGTTGTTATCGTCTCCCTTGAAGACCCCCACGATCTTACCGAAGAAACCTTTCTTCTTTTTCGCAGCCGCCTCGGATTCCGCCGAGGTTGGTGGCTGCGCCGGGTTTTGGCCCGACGACTGTGTTGTATTAGACACCGCAGGGGGCGGTGAAGGTTTCGGCCCCAAGCCCAGGATGCGCGAGAAGAAGCCCGGTTGCTCGGTTGCGGCCATGTGATCGCAGGTGTCGGTGGGCTCGGTGCCCGCCAGGAAGGCCGCCATGTAGTCGTCGGGGCAGGTGGGAGTGGCCAGCCGGTTGGTCACCTTGTCCAGTTTTACGTCCACCACGCCCGAAGGCTGGGTGAACGGCTTCACCCCCTGATACTCAGGGAAGGTGACCGCCTTCTTCATGAACTCCGCCCAGATGGGCGCCGCGGTATCGGCTCCGCTCAGGCGCAGGTCACTGTAGTCGTCGAAGCCGACCCACACGATGCACAGCAGGTTCGAGGTGTAGCCGGCGAACCAGCCGTCATGCGAAGTACCGGTTTTGCCGGCCGCCGGGGCAGTGAAGCCGCGGGAGCGCACTCCGGCGGCGGTGCCCGAGTTGACGACCGACTCCATCATGCTGGTCATGATGTAGGCGACGCGCGGATCGAGCACCGGATGGGTCTCGGGCGTGTAGTCCTGGATCACTTCTCCCTGGGCATCGCGTACCGAGGTGACCAGCAGCGGCGAGATCTTCACTCCGCCATTAGCGAAGATGGTGTAGGCGCTGGCAATGTCGAGGGGCGTGGCGTCATAGGCGCCGAGGGCGATGGCCGGCGTGGCCTGCACTGACTTGATGCCCGCCGCGCGCGCCAGCGCCGCCACCTTGTCGTAGCCGGCCATCTCCGCCACTTTGACGGTGGCGTTGTTCAGCGAGTGCGAGAGCGCGTAGGTCGCGTTGACCGGACCGTGATACTCCTCTTTGTAGTTGCGGGGCTCGTAGATCTGGTCGCCGTAGGCGAAGGTGGTGGGTGAGTCGTCCACGATCGAGGCTGGCGTCAGCACAGGGTTCCCGTCAATTCCGGTGTTGATGGCCGCGGCGTACACGAAGGGCTTGAAGACGGAGCCGGTGGGGCGCCGCGCGGCCGCGTGGTTCAACTGGCTGAACCCATAGTTGCGCCCGCCCACCAGCGCCACCACATTGCCGCTATGCGGGTCCATGGCCACCAGTGCCACCTGGGCCATCGGTCCCGGCTGCACCGTCGTCTCCCACTTGGCGGTGTTGCCGGCCCCCACCTTTTGCCGCTTGGTGCGCAGCTTTTCCACCTTGGCGTCGATCAGCTTGACGCCCATTTGCACCGCTTCCGCCGCCGCTTCCTGCAGTTGGGGATCGAGGGTGGTGTAGATGCGGTAGCCGTGCTCGTTCATCTCGCGCTCGGGAAACTTGGGCCCGAGAACATCTTTCACCAGGTCCACGAAGTAGGGAGCGTCGCTGGCCTCGACGTTGGGCGGGGCGAGCTTGAGCGGCGTCGCCTTGGCCTTGTCCGCCTGCTCGCGGGTGATGGCTTCCGTCTCCACCATGGAGTCGAGCACCAGGTTACGGCGCTCCTGCGCCCGCTCCGGGTACTTGTAGGGGGAGAGATAGTTCGGGCGCTGGATCATCCCCGCCAGCAGCGCGGCTTCAGGCAGGGTCAGGTTCTTGATGTCCTTGCCGAAGTAGGCTTGCGCCGCCTCGCCGAAGCCCTGGATGGTGAAGGAGCCGCGCTGTCCCATGTACACCGAGTTGGCATACATCTCGAACAGTTGTTGCTTGGAGAGGCGGTGCTCCAGTTCCCACGCGATCAGCACCTCCGCCAGTTTGCGTTTGATGGTCTTCTGCGGGCTGAGGAAGAAGCCGCGCGCGATCTGCATGGTCAGCGTGGACCCGCCCTGCTCGTGACGCCCGCTACGCAAATCCACCAGCGCCGCTTCCGCCAGCCGGTAATAGTTGACTCCTGTGTGCTGGAAGAAACGGCGGTCCTCGATGGCCAGCACCGCATCCACCATGACCCTGGGGATCTCGTTGAAGCTGACCAGGCGCCGCTTGGCCCGCTGGTCGCTGTCGGAGAGCGCGGTAACGAGCTGAGGCTCCAGTTCGTAGGCCGCCAGCTCTTCGTGCTTGTCGTCGGTGGCGGCAATCTTTTCCACCTGCCCTTCGCTGACGCGGATTACCGCCCCCTCGGCGCTGTGGTAGGAGGCAGGCCCGGGCCTGATCTCGATCCCCGCTTTGACCAGCTTGAAGGCGCCCATAGGCGAGTCGCCGCCTTCGGTGTAGCCGGCCCGCCGGAGTTCGGCGGCGATCTGGTGCACCGTCATCTTGTCGCCGGTACGAACCAGCTTGGGAAGGGCGTAGATCTTGGCGGCGTTGGCGAAGATGGGGCCCTGCATCCGCCGCTCCACGATCCTTTCGTACTTGATGTAGTAGTAGGCGAAGACGCCGAGGGTGGCGAAGACCACCAGCAGCACGGCCGCGAGCGCCAGCCTCACCGCCGGATGCGACCACCGGCCGTGCGCACCCGCGGTCGTCAGGAATTTCGGGATCTTGAGTTTTATCGGCACAATTGATCGATGGAGTGCTCTACTTCGATTAAGACGTTGCTGCGGTTCATTCCGTTATGTGCTGCTCCAAATATTAGATGCCACCCACCGGCTCCCTGCTTATTGTCCCGCAAAGTTCCTTGCCCCGGCTAGGGTACGGCGGCCCAACGCTGGTTGTGCGTTCGGCCGAAGGCTCAAGGGCGCGCGGTCAGATGCGCTTGTTCTTGGTCGCGGGATGGAAATTCAAGTCCAGCGGGAAGCCCGGCAGGTCAATGTGCACGCTGTAATCGGCCCAGATGGAAAGCTCCGGTCCATTGCGCTGCACGTGGATCTGCTCCGCTTTCAGCGGGATGCCGTAATCCGCGGCTTTCTTCGCCAGGGTGTTGCGGATGTCCAGCTCGCTCTTGTTGCTATATGAGTTGATGAGGGCCTCGTTCGAGATGTCGTCCTGGAACTGGTAATTATTGATGTAGGGAGGCAACAGCAGCCAGGCGGCATAAAAGACCGCCACGACCAGCAATACTCCGATCAGCGCCTTAAGCCTGTCCATTCTCCATCCGGGCCCCTGCGGGCGCGCTTCGCTCAGGTAGCCGGCCGGAGCACCTTGTCGCCAAAATGGGTTGCTATGCCGCTGATGGTAGCATCCTCAATTTTGCGTGTCGAGCGCTCCACCACCTCTACTTTACCTTCGGAAACCTTCCTGCCAACAGTCACGCGGAAGGGCACGCCCACCAGGTCAGCATCTTTGAACTTGACCCCGGGACGCTCGTTGCGGTCGTCCAGCAGCACGTCGTAACCGGCGGCTTCCAGCTTCTCGGTGACTTCGATGGCCGCCTGCTGGATGTTTGCATCGGCGAAGTTGGTCGGCGTCACCACGATCTCGAAGGGCGCGATCTGCGGCGGCAGCCAGAAACCGTCGTTGTCATGGTTCTGCTCGACTGCGGCGGTCAGGATGCGCTCCAAGCCAATGCCGTAGCTGCCCATGATAGGCGTAACTTCCTTGCCGTCCTTGTCCAGCACCCGCGCGCCCATGGACTCCGAGTACTTGTAGCCCAGCTTGAAGATGTGTCCGATCTCCACCGCCTTGCCCACCACCAGCGGCGCGCCGCAGTTGGGACAGCCCTCGCCCTCGGAAACCGTGCGCAGGTCCACCCACTGTTCTACCGGAAAATCGCGTCCCGGCGTGATATTACGCAAGTGGTAGTCCTCCTTGTTCGCGCCTGAGACCAAATTCGTGCGTCCTTGGAGCGCCGCGTCCACCAGCAGGATGGGCGGGCCGTACTTGTTATTCGACGGTGGGATGCCGACCGGTCCCAAGAACCCGGCCGGCGAGCCGAAGATCTCCTGGATTTCTTCAGGGTGCATCGGGCGGAACACGCGTCCCTCGACCGCCGACGACAGCTTCATTTCGTTCAACTGGTGGTCGCCCCGCACGAACGCGATGACCGGCCGGTTGTGGCTCTCGCCGGTCTTGCCGTCTTCCTCCACGGCCATGTAGGCCATGGTCTTGATCTTCTGTTTGGGCGAGACGCCGAGATACTTCGCCACTTCCACCACCGTCTTCAGCCCCGGCGTGTGCACCAGTTCTGGCTTACCCGCGCCGGTGGGCGCAAGGTCCTCGACCGGCTCCACGCGCGACGTGGCTTTCTCCAGGTTGGCCGCGTAACCGCACTTCGGACAGCTCGCGACGAAGTCCTCGCCCGCATCCGTCATCACCATGAACTCGTGCGACTGCGAGCCGCCCATCGCTCCCGAGTGCGCCTCGACCACGACGTACTTCAAGCCGCAGCGGTCGAAGATGCGGCGGTAGGCGCCATCGTGCTTCTTGTAAGAAACGTCGAGGCCGGCGGCGTCGACATCGAATGAATAGGAATCCTTCATGGTGAACTGCCGCACCCGCAGCAGGCCTGACTTCGGCCGCGGCTCGTCGCGAAACTTCTGTTGGATCTGGTACCAGATCTGCGGCAGGTCCTTGTAGCTGCGCAGCTCTTTGCGGGCGATCTCGGTCATGCCTTCTTCGTGGGTCATGCCCAGGCACAGGTCGCGCCCGCCGCGGTCCTTCAGGCGGAACATGTTCTCGCCCATCGCCGCCCAGCGGCCGCTCGATTCCCACAGCTCGCGCGGATTCAGCGCCGGCAGATAGAACTCCTGCCCGATCTTGTCCATCTCTTCGCGGACGATCTCGGTGATCTTCAGCTTCGCCCGCTGTCCCAGGAACAGGAAGGAGTACAGCCCGGCAGCCAGTTGGCGGATGTAGCCGGCGCGCACCAGGTATTTGTGGCTGGCGACCTCCGCGTCGGCCGGCGCCTCGCGCAGTGTGGGGATGAACAGTTGTGACCACCGATGCATGCCCAGAGTTTCACCTCATCTGGAATTTTTCATTGTAAAGGAAGCTGACTTCCGAAGTTAATTAGACGGAGGCAAGAGGCAGCCTTCAACCGCTTCGCGAAGGTTTGTGAGTGGGCACCTCGGACAAGACTCCGCCTTCTTCGGCTTCGTGGATGATGGCTTTCAATTGCATGGCTCAATTGTGCACTGAAGCTCGTCAAGCCGCAATTGCGAGGGCCGTAGGCCCGCGATACGTTAGCCCAGCACGGCAGTGCTGGGTAAGGAGGCCGTGTGTAGCGCGAGTGCCGTAGGCACCGCATATCATCCGAACACGAATTTCGGATCGTAAGCCACGTCCGATTTTTTCAATAACGCCAGGAACTCATCTTCGAATGAACGTCGCTTATGATGCGCGGCCTGGTTCTCGATGTATTTCTTGACCGCGCCGGCGACTGATGCACTCACGCTGAAGGCCCCATAGCCTTGCTGCCAGGCGAATTTCTGGACCCGCTGGTGCATCCATCGCGACGAGTTCGCCTTGAACACCTGAATCGCGTGGGCCAGGGCCACATCAGCCGGCAAGCCAAACAAGGTATGAACGTGATCTGCCATGCCACCAACCTTGATGACTGTCAGGCGGTGATTGCGGCCGATGCCGGCCAGAACGGCCCATAGCTCGCGAAACGATGCACTCGGGATGGTTGGCTTTCGTTCGCGCGTGCTGAACACCACGTGCAAGAGGTTGTTGGCGTATGAATGTGGCATGGTATGCCGTCCCTGACGGGACTCGCTCCTCATTTAGGCATCTGTACCCAGCACTGCCGTGCTGGGCTAACATATCGCGGCCCTACGGGCCTCAGAGACTCGCGGATTGTTGCCTGAATCTGAACTCCACAGTCGAATCACACCATCTGCGTCCCCCACAGATCGTGCAGGTGCACAATTCCCTCCAGCCGCCCATTCCCGTCCACCACAACAAGCGACGTGATCTTCTTCTGCTCCATAGTGTTCAGCGCGGTGACGGCGAACTCGTCGCGATGGATGACCTTGGGATTGCGCGTCATGCACTCGGCGGCGGTGAGATCGAGGATGTCCTTGCCACGGCGCTCGAGCAGCCGGCGGAGATCGCCGTCCGAGATCACGCCCACCAGCTTTTCGCCCTCGACGACCGTCGTAAGGCCCAATCCCTTGCGCGACATCTCGTAGATCACGTCTTGCATGCGGGTGGCGGGAGCGACCCGCGGCACTGCGTCGCCCGAGTGCATCAGCGCCCCCACCCGCGCCAGTTTCTTGCCCAATTTGCCCCCGGGATGCAGGTCGGCGAAATCTTCTTCCTTGAAGCCGCGCTTTTCCGCCAGCGCCAGCGCCAGAGCGTCGCCGAGCGCCAGCATGGTGGTGGTCGAAGCGGTGGGCGCGAGGCCCAGCGAACAGGCTTCCTGCGCCACCGAGCAATCCAGCGCCACATCGGCCGCCTGCGCCAGCGTGGACAGCTTACGGGAGGGCACGGCTTTAGCCGTGCCGGATGGCGAGGAAAGCGATGTGGGCTTTAGCCCCTGAGGCACCGCCGAATCAAAGCCATCACCGGTCATGGCGATCAGGCCCAGCCCCAGGCGCTTGATCGTCGGCAGCAAGGCGACGATCTCCTCCGTCTCGCCGCTGGACGATAGCGCCAACACCACGTCGCCACGCACCAGCATGCCGAGGTCTCCGTGCACCGCCTCTGCCGGATGCAGGAACAGCGCCGGCGTTCCGGTCGAACTGAGCGTGGCCGCCACCTTGCGCGCCACCAGTCCGCTCTTGCCCATGCCGGTGACCACTACGCGCCCGCCGCAGCCGTAGAGCATCTCGACCGCCTGCTCGAAAGCCTTGGCCATGGGGCCGGCCAGGCGATCGGCCAGCGCCTTGAGCGCCGCGGCCTCGATGCGCACCACGTTCTCGCCGATGTGTCGCATGGGAAGGGGAGATGGTAACAAAACGCTGAGGACTACGGGAGTTGGCTCACAGGTGCGGATCTCACCGTGCCGCCGGCTGCCATTTCTTCAGGAAGGCCATCACGTCTTCGGGCGCCAGCGAACGCGCCGCCTCGAACTCGCCTCCGCGCTGGCTGTAGAGCAGCTTGCCGTCGGCCGCCAGCACGGCCAGCGCGGGCACGCCCTTTTTCAGCGGAACCTGGTACTGTTCCGCCAGGTCGAGGTTCTTGTCGTACTCGCCGACATCCACGTGCACCACGAGGAAATGCGCCTTGAGCGTGGGTTCGATCTCCGGATGATGGAACGCCAGATCGAGCACGTGGCAGTCGTAGCACCAGTTGCCGCCGAACACCAGGATCACGTTCTTGTGTCCGCGCGCGGCGTGCTCCAGAGCCTCTTTGATCTCGAGCTTGGCGTCCGCCTGCGGATTGTAGAGGTTGGGATTGAGCTTCAGCGGCTGTTTCAGCCGCCGTGGCTCTCCGCGAACCGCAGCCACGATCGTTGGGGCTGCGCCCGTCTGCCACACCTGGGTCTGGACGACGTATTCGGTCTTCAGTCCGGAGGGCGTCTTCAGCCGCAACTCGGCCTCGAACGCCACCAGTTGCGAGCCTGCGAACGGTCCGGCATCGAGCTTCGCGACCTCGATCTTCATGGCCGATAAGCCCTGGCCCTTCAACCCCTCCCAGAACTTGAGTTCGTCGGCAAGCGGGATGGGCTGCTTCTTGGGGTTCTGAATGTCCGCCGGGGGATTGGCCGAATACAGCGCGCGCAGCGCCGCATCATTGCCGGCCAGCACTGCCGCCTTCCAGCGCTCAAGGGGAGCAAAATCCTGGGCGGTGATGGGCAGTGAGAACAGGAGCAGCGCGAACAATGCCGTGCGATATCGAGTCATAGGAAAGCTGATGGCTTTTGGCTCTTGGCTTTTGGCCAAAGGCTAAGAGCCAATAGCCAATAGCCGCCTTTTAGACGCTACGAATCCTGAGATGTTACCGCTTTTCTGACGGCCAGCAGTTGCTCCAATATCCCACGCAGTTTCGAGAGCTCGAGCGCGTTGGGGCCGTCCGACTTGGCTTGCGCCGGATTGTCGTGGACCTCGAGGAAGATGCCGTCCACACCCGCGGCCACCGCCGCCCGCGCCAGCACGGGGATGAACTGCGGCTGGCCTCCGGTCACGGCTTCTCCGTCCGCCCCGGCCGAAGGCAGTTGCACCGAGTGGGTGGCGTCGAAGACCACGGGCGCGAACTCGCGCATGACGGGCAGGGAACGCATATCCACCACCAGGTTGTTGTAACCGAACGAGCTGCCGCGCTCGGTCAGGAACACGCGCTCGTTCCCGGCCTGGCGTGCTTTTTCGACGGCGTGGCGCATGTCCCACGGCGAGACGAACTGTCCCTTTTTGAGGTTCACGGCGCGCCCGCTGCGGGCGGCGGCCACGATCAGGTCGGTTTGCCGGCAGAGGAACGCCGGGATCTGCAGCACGTCCACCACCTCGGCCACACGCGGCACGTCCGCGGCTTCGTGCACGTCGGTCAGCACCGGAATCTTCACGCGCGCGGCGATCTTGTGCAGGATGCGCAGCCCTTCAGCCACGCCCGGCCCGCGATAGCTCTTGATGGAGGTGCGGTTGGCCTTGTCGTAGGACGCCTTGAAAATGTAAGGCAGGCGCAGCGCGCGGCAGATTCCGGCGATGGATTCCGCCATCTTCAGCGCGTGCTCTTCGCTTTCGATTACGCACGGCCCGGCGATAAGGAACAGCTTGCCGCCGCCGATCTCAACTTTGCCGACTTGGAATGCAGTTGCCAGTTGCCAGTTACCAGTTGTCAGTTGAAAACAACTTACCGCCGAGACGCAGAGGACACCGAGGATTTTTCTTTTTTCTGATCTCGGCGCGCTCGGCGTCTCGGCGGTGGAATCTTACCGCTTCCCGACCTTCTCCGGCCGGAGGAACATCTCAACTTCTGCCGTTGTCTTCTGCTCGCGACGGCGCAACTTGTTTTCGTACGACGCGCCCATGAACGCCTTGAACAGCGGGTGCGGCTCCAGCGGCTTCGACTTGAACTCAGGATGGAACTGGCAGCCGAGGAAGTAAGGATGGCCGGGTATCTCGACGATCTCGACGTACGTCCCGTCGGGCGTCGCGCCGGTGATAGCAAGCCCGCCGCCGGTGAGCACGGCTTCGTACTCACGATTGAACTCGTAACGATGGCGGTGGCGCTCGCTGATCTCCAGCGTGCCATACGCCTTGGCGGCGAACGATCCGGGCACAAGCTTGCAGGTCCAGGCGCCCAGGCGCATGGTGCCGCCGAGTTCGTCGATGCCCCGCAGTTCGCGCAGCTTGTAGATGACGCGGTGCGGCGTCGCCGGATCGAACTCGCTCGAATCCGCGCCCTCCAGGCCGCAAACGTTGCGCGCGAACTCGATGCAGGCGGTCTGCATCCCCAGACAGATGCCGAAATACGGGACTTTTTTCTCGCGGGCGTAGCGGATGCCGTTCAGCATCCCGCTGATGCCGCGCTTGCCGAAGCCGCCGGGCACCAGGATGCCATCGAATTCATCGAGCTGTGATTCGTAGCTGCGGTCGTCCTTGGCCTTGCCTTCCAGACCCTCGGCTTCCACCCACACCAGGTTGGGCTTCAGGTTGAAGGCGAGCGCGCCGTGCACCAGCGCTTCCTTCAGCGATTTGTACGAGTCCTCATACTCCACATACTTGCCGACGATCGCGATCGAGACTTCGTCCTTGGGGTTGTATACGCGGCGGACCAGGTCTTCCCAGGGCGCGAGGTCAGCCTGGCGCGCTTCCAGGTGCAGGTATCTAAGGATGAGCGTGTCCACACCTTCCTTGGCGAACTGCAGCGGCACCTCGTAGATGGAAGCCACGTCCTTGGCCGTGATCACGGCCTCTTCCTCGACGTTGCAGAAGAGAGCGATCTTGGATTTGATGTCCTTGGAAAGGAAGCGGTCGGTGCGGCAGAGCAGGACGTCCGGCTGGATCCCGATGGAGAGCAGCTCTTTCACCGAGTGCTGCGTAGGCTTGGTCTTCAGCTCGCTGGCGGCGGCGATGAACGGCACCAGCGTGACGTGCATGAACAGCGTGTTCTCGCGCCCCAGGTCCTGGCGCATCTGGCGGATGGCCTCGAGGAAGGGCAGCGACTCGATGTCGCCCACCGTGCCGCCGATCTCGACCAGCACCACGTCCACATCCTGGGCCACCTTTTTCATCGCCGCCTTGATCTCGTTGGTAACGTGCGGGATGACCTGGACGGTTTTGCCGAGGTAATCGCCGCGGCGCTCCTTGGTGATGATCTGCTCGTAGACGCGGCCGGTGGTCCAGTTGTTATCGCGGCTGAGGCGGGCGTGGGTGAAGCGCTCGTAGTGGCCGAGGTCGAGGTCGGTCTCGGCCCCGTCGTCGGTGACGAAGACCTCGCCGTGCTGGAACGGCGACATGGTGCCGGGATCGACGTTGAGGTAGGGGTCCATCTTCATCAGGTTGACCTTCAACCCGCGGCTCTCCAGCAGGCAGCCGACCGAGGCCGCCGCCAGACCCTTACCCAAAGAAGACACGACACCACCAGTCACAAAGATGTACTTAGCCGACACCTTGTCCTCACCATCAGTTTTCTTAGTAGTTTGTGCGTTCCGGAGGGGTGCACGACCAATTATGCCTGAAAACCGGGGCGGGGGCTACATGCGATTTCCGTCGTCGGGTGCCCCACCCTTCGCGGTTTTCGAAGGGTGGGGATTTTGACACCCCCAAGATCCGGCATCTAAATTCTGCATCGTGCAACAAAGGTCTGCTGCGGGGTAACATGCAAAATATGCGCAAGCTTCTCCTGAGCGCGGGCGCCCTGCTGTTCGCGCTGTTGCTGGCCTTTGTGCTGCCCCGGCCCTGCGCGCGTGCCCAGAACCCGCAGCTCACCAAGCGCCTCATCCTCAAGGACGGAAGCTACCAGCCGGCCACCAAGTGGGAGATCCACGGCGACCGGGTGCGCTACTACAGCGCCGAGCGCTACGAGTGGGAAGAGGTCCCCAACAGCATGGTGGACTGGGCCGCCACCGAGAAGTGGGAGAAAGAGAGCGCCACCCACCGCATTTCCGAGGAAACCAAGGAAGTTTCGGCCGAAGGGGAGGAGGCGCGCAGGGCCGAGGATGCCCGGACCCCGCTGGTTGCCCCCGGCGTCAAACTGCCCGCCAACGGCGGCGTTTTTCTGCTGGACAAGTTCCAACGTCAGCCGCAACTAGTCGAGCTGGTGCAGAGCGGCGGGGAAGTCCGGAAGGACACCGGCAAGAACGTGCTACGCGCGGCCATCAACCCGATGTCCTCGATGAAGCGGAGCATCGAACTCCCCGGCGCCCGCGCCCGCGTGCAATCGCACCAGACCCGACCGGAGATCTACGTCGACGTCGACACCAACGACGATACCCCGGCCGGATCCAAGCCGGTCGACCCCGCCCACCGTTTCCGCCTCCTGCGGTTACAGAGCAAGAAAGACTCGCGCGTGGTGGGCAACCTGAAGGTCGCGATGACCGGCAAGGTCTCGCAGCAGGAGAGTCTCATCGAGATGCTGGCCGAGCCGTTCTCCGGCGATTGGGTCAAGGTGACTCCAACCAGGGACCTCGATCCGGGCGAGTATGCCCTGGCCGAAATGCTGGGCGAGAAGCAAGTCAACCTCTACGTGTGGGATTTCGGCGTGGACCCCTCGGCCCCGGCTAACCCCGGCGCCTGGAAGCCCGTCCAACCGCCGCCCTCGAAGACCGGCACGGACGAATCGCCGGCGCTGGGGACAAGACAGAAGTAGAAAGTGAAGCTACGTCATGAGTTGAAGTCAACTTCGGTTCTCAGGCCGGTCGTCTTGCTTCCAGCACGCTACAACTTCCAGCTCACGTTTTCTCTAATTACTCTTGCGGGCACGCCTCCTACCAGAGCTCTAGACGGGAACGATCTCGTGACCACCGCACCGGCCGCAACGACGCAGCCATCGCCGAGCGCAACCCCCTTCAGAATAGTAGCGTTGACCCCGATGAGAACATTGTTCCCGATGGTGATGGGGGCGGAGACAATTTCGGAGCCACCGGCCACCGAGTGGTTGTCGCTGTCCCGGATCGTTACATTTTCCGAAATGTAAACATTGTTACCCATAGTGATGCTATTGAATACGGCCACCCGCACTCCCATATTCATCCCGCCGGAACCGAGAGACAACTTGGCGCCCGAATCGATGATGATGGAGGATCCGGCAAAGCACTCGAAACTGCCATTGATCTCCAACACCCCACCGGAGGCTATGATCAACTCGGACGGCCTGAAACGTGCCACACTCCATCGGCACCCGAAGCACAAGCGTCCTGCGGCGTGAATCCTTGCATTCGCACCCATCCGGAGATCCGCATTTGGATAGAGCAGAACGGAGAAAGGGCGAAGGTTACATCGATAATTCCAGTACAGGGTCCTCAAAAGACAGACATCTTGAAGTGGGTGTTTGACATTTCTTAGCTGGTTGGTTGACCGTTGCGGCAGGAAATCGGCGTCTGCTACAGCGGCTTCTTGCCGACACGTTGTGCTTCCCATACTGTCTATATTCTGCTAGGAACTGGAAAATATTTCACCTTACCATGGTAAACGAGTTCTCTCTCTGGCGCTTTGTCAAGGGTGTTTTGCGTCCGGAGACGGCCAGAACCGCTCCTTGCATTCTTTGCTGGCAGTGATAGCATTGCTAGCATGGCAGCTCTAACGATTCGCAGACTCGACGAGAAGACCAAGGCGCGGTTGAGAATCCAGGCCGCCCATCATGGACGCTCCATGGAAGAGGAGGCACGGGAGATCCTGCGCTCATCCTTGTCGGGTTCCCGGCCGGCCCAGAGGAATCTGGCGGAGACCATCCGGCGGCGATTTGCGGCTTTTGGCGGGGTCAAGCTTGCACTGCCGCAGCGTGATGCTGTGCGCCAGCCGCCCCACTTTGGCGAATGATCATCCTCGACACCAATGTGCTTTCAGAGCTGATGCGGCCCAAGCCCTCTCCCCGAGTCGCTGCATGGGTTGCGAAACAGCCCGCAGCCGAACTTTTCACCACCTCAATCACCGAGGCAGAGATCTTTTATGGAATCGAACTGCTCACAAAAGGCAAGCGCCGCGAGGGCCTGCTTGCGGCGGCCGAAGCCATGTTCGCAGAGGATTTCGAGGGTCGGGTCTGCGGCTTTGACAGCGACGCCGCACGAGGGTTTGCCACAATTGCCGCTCACCGCCGCGCGCGTGGCAGGCCGATCAGCCATGCTGATGCGCAGATCGCGGCTATTGCCCGAGCGAGAGGCGCCAAACTCGCGACGCACAATGTTGCGGATTTCGAAGACTGCAACGTTGACGTCGTTGACCCGTGGAGTGGGTCGTGAACATGTAGGGCCGCGCCGAGCCAAAGCCATCCCCACGTGATTCTCGATATGCTGACTGCTGGGTTTACCGCACCATCCCCTGCTGGGCCACGGCGATGTTGTCGCGGGTGGAATTCTTTACCTTGTACATCATCTCGTCGGCCTGGCGGATGATCTCGTGGGTGCTCTTGGCGTCCTCTGGGTAGGTGGCCACACCGATGGAAGCGCGCACGCTCAGCCCCAGTCCTTCACTTTCCAGGAAGGTGGTGTGGCGGAAGACGTCGAGGATGCGGCGGGCCACCACCATGGCGGACTCCTTGCTGGTCTGCGGCAGCAGGATGACGAACTCGTCCCCGCCATAGCGGAAGGCGTAGTCGATGAGGCGCAGGTGGTGCTTGAGATGGAAGCCGACCTCGGTCAGCAGTTTGCTGCCCACCAGGTGGCCGTGGGTGTCGTTCACCCGCTTGAAGTGGTCGAGGTCGATGAACAGCACGCTGAACTCGTAACCGAAGCGGGCCGAGCGATAGACCTCGGCCTCCAGCGTCTTGTACAAGTGGCGGGCGTTGAACAGCCCGGTGACGTCGTCGGTGATGGTGAGTTCCTGGATCTTCTCCACCGCGCGGGCGTTGTCGATGGCGATGGCGGCGTAATCGCACAGGGCATGCAGGAAGAACATCTCGTCGTTGCCAAACGTTTCCATGGAGCAGTTGATTAACTGGATCACGCCCAGCACGCGGTGGCGTGCCCGCAGCGGCACGCAGATGATCGAGCGCGTCTGCCACTTGGTCATTTCATCCACCCGCTTGGCGAAGCGGGGGTCGTTGTAGACGTCAGGCACGATCAGCGACTCGCCGTGTTTGGCCACCCATCCCGCGATCCCTTCGCCCACCTTCAGCCGCAGGTTCTTCAGCGTCTCCGCGGCCTCGCCCACGGCAATGGCGAAATAGAGTTCCTGCTTTTTCTCTTCCACCATGAGCAAGGACCAGTTGTCGGGACGGAAGTATTCCGCCATCTTGTCCATGATGGTTTGCAGGATGGAGTCCAGGTTCAGCGAGGAGGTGAGGGCCTTGGCCACATCATGGAAGATGTTCAGTTCCTGGATCTGCCGTTTGCCGCTAGCAGTGGCCTCGGTCATGGAAAGGTGCACGGTCACAGCGAAAGCCGGTGGGCGCATTATAGCTTCAGGTTTCCCGAGCGGGCAAAAAATGTCCGCGGCGGGGCACACTTCAGTAACCATCGGTGCATGTCCGAAATCCTTGTTACCAGAGGACTTAGCACTTCTCGCCGTTGACACGCCCCGGCCCCCTCCCATTATGATGGCCGCAGCTATGGGCTCCTTCGGCGAACGCTTGCAGCGCGAGCGTGAGATGCGCGGCATCACGCTGGAGGAAATCTCCGAGTCCACCAAGATCACCAGCCGCTGCCTGCAGGCCCTGGAAGAGGAAGAGTTCGACAAGCTTCCCGGCGGCATCTTCAACAAAGGCTTTGTCCGGGCTTACGCCCATCATCTGGGCATCGACGAAGACCAGGCGGTGGCCGACTTCGTGGTGGCTTCCGGGGGCGAACAGGAGCAGCCCCTGCCCGACCCGCCCGAGCCCCGCGCCGTTACTCTGGGACAACGTGCCGAAGGGCATCCCAACTGGCGGGCCATTGCCTTGCTCGTGGTGCTCCTGGTGACTGCGGTTGCGGCGCTTTGGAAGCTGGGACCGTCCGCGGTTCACCTGGTCGGGGCGGCATGGACAGCGCGCTCGAATCCGGAGGCGGCAGCCACCTCGCCCTCGCCCCCCAGCGTTACCCCTCAAAGCATCCCCGAGGTAGCGGCGACTCCGCCCCCGCCGGCTGCCACCAAGAAATCGGTTACCAAAGCCAAGCCCGTAGA
>JBIOFT010000008.1:0-43376 GCA_044447375.1 Terriglobales bacterium
GGACGATAGATTGTGTAATTGGGTAATTGGGTAAATTGTGCCAGAACTCCGGGATATTCAAATACCCAATTACCAACTTACCCAATTACCCAATGTCATCGTTTCTCCAAGCCGTGCGGGAGCGCGTCGTCATCTACGACGGCGCCATGGGCACCAACATACAGGTGCGCCAGCCTTCGCCCGACGACTTCTGGGGCAAGGAAGGCTGCAACGAGCTGCTGGTGCTGAGCCGCCCGGACATCATCCGCGATATCCATGCCAGCTTCTTCGCCGCCGGCTGCGACGTGGTCGAGACCGACACCTTCGGCGCCACCAGCGTCGTGCTCGCCGAGTACGATCTGCAGGACAAGGTGGCGGAGATCAACCGCGCCGCGGTGAAGCTGGCGCGCGAAGCCGCCGCCGATTTTTCGACCAACGGCAGACCGCGCTTCGTCGCCGGCTCCATGGGGCCCACCACCAAGCTGCCGTCGCTCGGCCACATCGGCTTCGACGCGATGGCCGCCAGCTATGAAGAGCAGGCCCGGGCGCTGATAGAAGCCGGCGCGGACGTCCTGCTGATCGAGACCTGTCAGGACCTGCTACAGGCGAAAGCCGCGCTGGCCGGCGTTTTCGACGCCATGAAGGCCGCGGGCCAGCGCCTGCCGGTGACGGTGCAGGTGACCATCGAATCCACCGGCACCATGTTGCTCGGCACCGAGATTGGCGCGGCGCTGACCGCGCTCGAGCCCTATGACATCGACGTCATCGGCATGAACTGCGCCACCGGACCGCGCGAGATGAACGACGCCGTCCGCCACCTGGGCGCGAATTCGCCGAAGCACGTCTCCGTCCTGCCCAATGCCGGGCTGCCGCAGAACGTGGGCGGCCACGCCGTGTACCTCCTCAAGCCCGAGGAGCTGGCCGAGTATCACCGTCGCTTCATCACCGAATACGGGGTGCGCATCGTGGGCGGCTGCTGCGGCACCACGCCCGAGCACCTGAAGGCGGTAGTCGATGCCTGCGCGAATCTCGAGCCTGCGCGCCGCGAGGTGAAGCCGAACGCGGCGGCCTCGAGCGCGTACACCTCGGTCCCGCTCGACCTCGATCCCAAGCCGCTGATCGTCGCCGAGGAGATGAACACGACCACCCGCGTGGAGCATTTCCGCAACCTGGTGCGGGCAGGGAAGTACGACGACATCCTCACCCTGGCCAAGCGCCTGGTGAACGAAGGCTCGCACATGCTCGACCTCTGCTGCGCCATCGTCGGCGAGGACGAGAAGGGATACATCACCGCGGTGCTGGAGAAGATCGCCACCCGCGTGCCGGCGCCAGTGCTGGTCGATTCCACCGAGGCCGACGTGATCGAGGAGGCGCTCAAGCGCATCCCCGGCAAGGCCATCATCAACTCCATCAACCTCGAAGACGGCGAGAAGCGCACCTCGAAAGTCCTGCCCATGGCTAAGCGCTACGGGGCGGCGGTCATCGCGCTGACCATCGACGAAGAGGGGATGGCGCTCACCGCCGAGAAGAAGGTCGCGATCGCGAAGCGGATCTTCAACCTCGCCACCGAGAAGTACGGCATACGGCCCGTGGACCTGATCTTCGACGCGCTCACCTTGCCCATCTCGACCGGCCAGCAGGACTACCGCACCGCGGGTATGGAGACGCTCGCGGCCGTCCGCCGCATTAAGCAGGAACTGCCCGAGGTGAAAACCATCCTCGGCGTGAGCAACATTTCGTTTGGGCTGGCGGTGTATCCGCGGCGCGTGCTGAACTCTGTCTTCATGCACGAGGCGGTGGACAACGGCCTCGATGTTGCCATCGTCAACTACAGCAAAGTCTATCCGTTGTACAAGATACCTGAAGCAGAAGTTGAACTAGCGCGGCGGCTCATCCACTATGACACCTCGGCCGGCGATCCGCTGCAGAAATACATGAACCACTTCAGCGGCATGGAGAAAAAAACCGACAGCCCAGCGGTCGAAGTGGAGAAGCTCTCGGTCGAAGACCAGCTCAAGTACTGCATCATCAACGGCGAAAAATCCGTCGGGCGCGACGCACATACGCAGTCGCTGGAGCAGGTGCTCGAAACCGCGCTCGTCATCTACACGCCGCTCGACCTCATCAATAATGTTCTGCTGGACGGCATGCGCACGGTGGGCGAGCTGTTCGGCGCTCGCAAGATGCAACTGCCATCGGTGCTCGATTCGGCGTCGGTGATGAAGCAGGCAGTCGCCTATCTCGAGCCCCTGATGGAGAAGCTCGAAGGCACGCAGAAGGGCACAATGGTGCTGGCCACCGTCAAGGGCGACGTCCACGACATCGGCAAGAACCTGGTGGACATCATCCTCTCCAACAACGGCTACCGCGTGGTGAACCTGGGCATCAAGCAGCCGGCGGACACCATTATCCAGGCCGCAGCCGAGCACCGCGCCGACGCCATCGGGCTGAGCGGCCTGCTGGTGAAGTCCACGGTGGAGATGAAGTACGTTATCCAGGACCTGGAGCGGCAGGGTCTGAAGTTTCCCGTCATCTGCGGCGGGGCGGCGCTAACCCGCAAGTACGTGGAGGACGACTTACGCCGCGAGTACTCCTCGGCCGTGTTCTATGCCGATGACGCCTTTGCCGGCCTCCACCTGATGAGGGACCTGTGCTCCGCCGACGGGCAGCGCGAAGAGCGCCTCGCCGAAGGGCGCACGGTCAAGGAGTTCGTGAAGAAAGCTGCCGCGTCGGCTTCCGGCGAGGGCGAAGCCGCCGCGACGCGCTCCACCGCCGTCGCCGAGATGGTCGAGATCCCCGAGCCGCCGTTCTACGGCGTGCGCGTGAAGAAGGACTTCGACCTGCGCGAGGTCTTCAGCTACATCAACGAGACGGCGCTGTTCAAGAACCAGTGGCAGCTCAAGACCGCCTCGCAGTCGGACTACGCGCGCCTGGTCGAGGAGAAGTACCGTCCCATTCTGCGTGACTTGGAGGACGAGGTGATCCGCCAGGGCTGGTTCCAGCCGCAGGTGGTCTATGGCTGGTTCCCCTGCCAGGGCGAAGGGAATGATGTCGTCATCTTCGATCCGGACGGTTTGGCTTCGGGAGGGCACGGCTTTAGCCGTGCCGATACAGCCGACCAAATCTCTGGGGCTTTAGCCCCTGAGGGAAACCCGCGCGAGATCCAACGCTTCACCTTCCCACGCCAAAAAGAAGGACGAAAGCTCTGCATCTCCGACTTTTTCGCGCCGCGCGATTCCGGCCGCCTGGACGTGATCGGCATCTCGGTGGTCACCATCGGCGAGCGAGCCTCGCATGAGACGGCGCGCCTGTTCGAATCCGGCGAGTACACCAAGTATCTCTATCTGCACGGGCTCAGCGTGGAGTCGGCGGAAGCGCTGGCCGAGCTGCTGCACAAACAGATGCGCGCCGAGCTGGGCATCGGCGGCGACGATGCCCCGCGCATCAGCGACCTCTTCCACCAGAAGTATCGCGGCTCGCGCTACTCGTTCGGCTATCCCGCGTGCCCTAATCTCGAGGACCAGACGAAGATCTTCGCGCTGCTCCATCCCGAGGAGACGATTGGCGTCCGCCTGACCACCGGCTTCCTGCTCGAGCCCGAACAGAGCACCTCGGCCATCGTGGTGCACCATCCGGATGCGAAGTATTTCGTGGCTTAATTTCAGCGGCCACGGATCAACACGGATAAACGCGGATTTATTTCTTAAACAGGCGCTCGAAGGCCTTGCGCGCGTCTTCCGGGCGGCTGACGCCGGCCGAGGTGGTCTCGCGCTCCACCCGCACCCGCATCGAGAAGAAGGTGCACTGGTTGGCGGCGTCCTTGCGCGCGATGCGCTCGGGGATGGGCTGCTGGCACTCGTAGCGCACGGAGGTATCGAAGTGCGTGCACTGCTTGCAGGAATGCAGCGACCCTCCGCACTGCCCGCACTGGCCCGAGGATTCGTCCAGCGGCTGGATCAGCGCCCCGCACAGAGCGCAGCGGGTCGTGGTGCGCGTCGCCGGCATCTGGATGGCGCGCGGTTCGTCTTTGGGGCGCTTGGGCATTGAGACTCCTCGATCAATTTAGTCACTCCCAGGGAAATGCTGCGAGCGACACTAATGGCTCCGCCAGAGATACGATACCCAGAAAAAAAGGCCGAGGAAGAGAATCATGAATCCGCTGCAACAGAGGGACAGCACAGAAAAGAAGGATCGCGCCGAGTGCCCCCTGGAGAACGCCCGCAACAGCAGCACAATCGCACACACCTCGAATACAACAGTGACCGCGAGGCCGAACGTCGCCAGGAACTCTGAAATGCCGCCAGCGACCGCGCCCAGGCCCGTGGCTTTCTGGCTGGAAATTCCGCGAATGGCGCTCAAGAATCCGATCACGAAAAACAGAAACGGGGCCCAAGCGAGCAACACGCCCCAGAGAAAACGTTTCCGTTTGATCGCGTCTGCCTGGGCGTCCATGAGAATCTCTGGGGGAGAGAAGCTAAGAGCCAAAAGCTAAGGGCCAATTGCTGCTTTTCTGGCGGAGAGGGAGGGATTCGAACCCCCGATACCCTTACGGGTATGCCGCATTTCGAGTGCGGTGGTATCAACCACTCACCCACCTCTCCGCGCCACGGCAAAGGCTGAGTGGCCTGCGTCGATTCTAACCGAAAGCGATGGCTATTTCTTCAGCCTCTCCAGCACCGCCCCCGCGATCAACGGCAGCCCCACCGTCGCATCCACAAACACTTCTGCGAAGCGTCCCCCTTCTTCCGGTGGAACGAATTTCCCCCACGAGACCGCCTCGGTGTATGGACTCCCCGACAGCCCGCCCCAATATACCGGCTCGGGGCAGATGCGCACGCCGTAGTGATAGCGCTTCAGCGGCACGTCTTCTCCGGCGCGCCGATTGCGCAGCTCGATGTACGGGCCGAACTGCTGCGCCCAATTGCGCGGCACGCCGCCGCCGATGGTGAAGATGCCCAGCCGCTTCTGCGCGAGCAGCGTCTCGGCGAAATACTCAAGGTCGTCGAAAGGATCGTAGCGCAGGCGCGGCTGGCCCTCGCGGGTGCGGATGCGGTTGGTGAGCGCGAAGTCCAGGCCCAGCTCGGAATCCGTGAAGGCGGGCACGAACACCGGCACCTTTTTCTGGCAGGCCGATTTCAGGATGCCGCGTCCCTCCGCGTGCTTCCCCAGGTATTCACCGATGGCCCGGTTCAGCTTCCAGGAGCAGACGATCTCTTTCGGGTCCCACTGCTTCAGGACGTCGAAGACCACCGTCTCGACGTCATCCAGGTTGCGCTCCGGCTCGAGCGTGTCATACACGCGGTTGTAGCCGGCCTGGTAGAGCTGGACGTCGGTCATCGAGGGATCGTAGCGGAAATGCGAGCGCCCAGTGGCTTCCACCAGCCCATGCGCCATCAGCGCGCCGGTGGAAACGATGGCGTTGACCACGCCGCGGTCAATCAGCTCGGTGACGATCAACCCCTGCTTGGCGACAGTCATGGCCCCGGCCAGGGTCATCACCACGAAGCAGTCGCGGTCGCGGGCCATGGCTTCGAGCACGTCGGCAGCCTCGCCCACCTGGCGGCCGGTGAATGCGGTGTCACCCATGGCCCGCACCAGGTCGTCGACCGTCTTGGCCTGGTTCAGGTCCAGCGGATGGATAGGGACCAGTTTGTCCTCGACCGGGTCGTGCAGCTTGCGGTTGCTTCCCACGCCTTCATGCTTGCCGTGTTTCAAGTGTCGCCCTCGCGGAGAGTGAAGTGGAAAGCTATCGTGTCGAGCCACAATCGTCAACCGCGACGAGCCGTACATCACCCGATGTCCCGATCTCCCGATGACCCGATGGCTTGAATCCTTTAATATGCAGTCGTGCCTGAGAGGTTCAAAGTCGGATTGGTCCAGATGGCGTGCGGGCCCGACCCGGAGAAAAACGTCGGCCACGCCATCGACATGCTGCGCGATGCTGCTGCCCGCGGCGCGCAGGTGATTTGCTTGCCGGAACTATTCCGCACGCAGTACTTCTGCCAGCGCGAGGACGCGGCCCTGTTCGACCTGGCCGAGTCCGTGCCCGGCCCTACGACCGAGCGCATGGCCGCGGTCGCGCGCGCGGCCAAGGCCGTGGTTATCGCGTCCGTGTTCGAACGGCGTGCGCCCGGCATTTACCACAACACCGCAGTGGTGCTCGATGCCGACGGCTCGATCAAGGGCATCTATCGCAAGATGCACATCCCCGACGACCCGCTCTACTACGAGAAGTTCTACTTCACGCCCGGCGACCTCGGCTTCCGCGCCTTCGACACCCCGTTCGGCAAAATCGGCACGCTGGTTTGCTGGGATCAGTGGTATCCCGAGGGCGCGCGGCTGACGGCACTGGCGGGCGCGCAGGTTTTGTTTTATCCCACTGCCATCGGCTGGCACCCGGCGGAGAAGCAGGAGTTCGGCGCCGCGCAGCACGACGCCTGGCGTACCATCCAGCGCGGACACGCCATCGCCAACGGCGTTTACGTGGCGGTGGTCAATCGGGTCGGACACGAGAACGGCAACGTGAACGGCAACGCCGCGCCGGGCGCGGGCCTGGAGTTCTGGGGCGGATCGTTCCTCGCCGATCCCTTTGGCGCGGTGATCGCCGAAGCGTCCAGCGACGGCGAAGAGATTCTGATCGGCGAAGTGGACCTGCGGCGCCTCGAAGAAGTGCGCCGTCACTGGCCGTTCCTGCGCGACCGCCGCGTGGACAGCTACGCCGCCATCACCCAGCGGTTCATCGATTGACCACATGTCTCCGCCGCGAAACGTGAAACGTGAAACGCGAAACGCAGTTCCCTCTGCCCTCGGCTACCGCATGCCCGGGGAGTGGGAGCCGCACGCCGCCACCTGGCTGGCCTGGCCGCACAACCGCACCGACTGGCCGGGCAAATTTCCCGCCATCCCGTGGGTGTATGCCGAGATCGTCCGGCACCTGGCGCGGGTGGAACGTGTGGCTATCATTGTGGAAGATGCCGACGCCCGCAGAGGCGCGCTCGAGATCCTGACTGACTGCGGCGCGAGCGCCGAGGCACTGGACTTCTACCTCTGGCCGACCAACCGTGGCTGGACTCGCGACTGCGGTCCCATCTTCGTAGTCTCGGAGGCGCGCGCGCGCGAACCGGTGGGGATCATCAATTGGCGATTCAATGCCTGGGCCAAATATCCCGACTGGCAGAAGGACGCGACCGTTGGCGACAAAGTGGCGCGCCGCCTGGATCTTCCAGAGTGGCGGCCCGAAGCGACGGTGAGCGGCCGTCCGCAGCGCGTGGTGCTCGAAGGCGGCAGCATTGACGTGAATGGCCGCGGCACCATGCTAACGACAGAAGAATGTCTGCTCAGCGCGACCCAGCAGCGCAATCCCGGGTTGGAGCGGGCGGAGCTGGAACGAGTATTCTCCGACTATTTGGGCGTACGGCGCGTCATCTGGCTGGGACGGGGCATTGCCGGCGACGACACTCACGGCCACGTGGACGACATCGCGCGCTTCGTCGCACCGGACACGGTGGTGGCCTGCGTCGAGCCCGATCGCGGCGATCCCAACCACGAGCCGCTCCAGGAGAACCTTGGCCGCCTGCGCGCGGCCCGCGACCAGGACGGCGCGCCGCTGCGCGTGGTCGAGCTGCCCATGCCCGCGCCCGTGATTTTCCGCGGACAGCGCCTGCCCGCCAGCTACGCCAACTTCTACATCGCCAACCGGCTGGTGCTGGCGCCCACGTTCAACCACCCCAACGACCGCCGCGCGCTCGAGATCCTCGCCAGCCTCTTCCCGGGCCGCCAGGTGGTCGGTATTTATTGCGGCGACCTAGTCTGGGGCCTGGGCACGCTGCATTGCATGACGCAACAACAGCCGGTCGCGCCGGGACGGTAAGGCTGCCTTTCCGCGCCCCGTGCCGTTCTTCGTCGCCCGATATGGGATGAGACCGGCGTAATTTCGCTTGACAGCGGAGTAGCTGCTGCGTAGATTTTCGCCTGCCTCTTCCCCCGAGGACGGCTCCCGGCACCCAATCACACGATCGCGGCCCAGCCTCTCGCAAGCTGCGATTGCAATTCTCTTGTCCAACAGCTCACTGTGGAGGAGTCTCAATGAGTACAAGAAGTACGCTAATTCTGGGAATGCTGCTCGCCCTGCTCCTGTGCGCGCTTTCCCGTCCGGCGGCTGCAGGCTGCCCCGAGATCCTGGCGTTCCTGGCCGACAAGGCTGTAGGAGCTACCTGCTTCCACGCCGACGACCTGCGTGTGCCGAACCCAGCCACCGCACCGGTCACCCCGGCAAACAATTCCATCACTACATTCGCCGACGGCACTCCGCTGCCGGGACCGACAGCGTTCGGCTCGGCCTTCTCGTTCACACCCGTCACCGACCTCGGCGTCATCTCTAACGGCCCCGCGCCGACCGCCGCCGCCGTGCCCGGCATCCAGGTGGAAGGCTGGTTCGCGCATGATCCGACAAAAGAGGCCCGCTTCCTGCTGCGTTTTCCCGACACCTGGAACGGCAAGCTGGTGGTGGCGGGAGCTTCCGGAACCCGTAGCGAATTCAATGGCGACTGGGCTTGGAGCGACTACGTCCTGCCGCAGGGATACGCTTATGCTTCGCAGAACAAGGGCGTGCTCAACCTGTACTTCGCCTCGCTGGCTTCGGCGACCCAGCCGGCGACCGATCCTCTGTCCTGCCGGCTGAATCCGAGTTCGACCCTCTGGGCCCACTTCTACGACAACGATCCGCAGAAGCCGTTCACCCAGTGGACGCAGTACATGATCCTCACCACTGTCCTGGCCAAAGAGGCGGTCAGGGCGAATTACCAGCACCACCCGCACCGCACCTACGCCGTCGGCGTTTCCAACGGCGGCTACCAGGTGCGCCGTGCGATGGAGGACGCCCCCGACCTCTTCGACGGCGGCGTGGACTGGGAAGGCACCTTCATCGATCCGCGCGGGCCCAACATCCTGATCGATCTGCCGCCCGCCATCAAGAATTTCCCCGACTACGTGGCGTCGGGCTTCGATCCCAACAGCCAGGCGGCGCAGAACATCATGGCTGCCGGGTATCCCCCGGACATCGTCAACAAGACCGTGACCCCGACCGACTCGCTCTGGCTGCATTATTCGAACAGCTTCTGGGAAGTGACGGCATGCCAGTGGCAGGAGCGCTTCGATCCCACCTACAACACCTACGGCTCAGGACTGGGGAATTACGACTACCTGTCGCGCATCCACACTGTTCCGGGCGTGTTCCGCAGCGCGGACAAGGTGGAGACCACGGGCGACATCGGCAAGCCACTCATCACCGTGGCCGGCACCATGGACGCGCTGCTTCCCATCAAGCGTGGGGCGCGAGCCTATGAGGACCGCGTGCTGGACTCGCGCCGGCACCACCACGACGGTGATGGCAAAGACGATCGCGACGATGATCGCGACGGCGACCACCGTGACCGTCACCATCCAGCGTACCGCCTGTATGAAGTCCAGAACGGGAACCACATTGAGGCCAACGTAAACTTCTTCCCGCAACTGGTCGTCATCCAGCCGCACGCACAAAAGGCGTTCGACCTGCTGGTCGACTACGTCGAGCATCACCAGCCGCTGCCGGCCAGCCAGTGCATCCCCAAGGGCGGCGCGATCTCGCAGAGTCCCACGGAACCGAGCCACTGCGCGAACCTGTTCGTGCCGTAGCCAGACCACTTCAGCCACAGAGGCACGGAGATGAATCTGATCTCCGTGCCTCCCGTGTTCCGGCCGACCCGTTTGCACCAATGAGTGGTTGTTTGAAGGGGCACGCCTTCAGGCGTGCCGTGGCCCAGAAAAAGAGTCAGGCTTTAGCCGCTGAGGGACTGCACCCTCAGGGCCTGAAGGCCAGCTTATTCGAAGGTGAATATCGGCATGGCTGAAGCCGTGCCCCTTCAAGGCTAAGGCAACAGATTCGCTGCTACTTCTTGTACACCGTCGGCTTGGGCCCAAGCTCCAGGGTCTGGCGGTCCCAAATCATGCCCTCGCGGGTGTAGTTGGCCAGCTCGAAGTCCTGGGTCAGCTCCAGGCAGTCGGTGGGACAGGCGTCCTCGCACAGCCCGCAGAACATACAGCGGCTCAGGTCGTAGGTGAAGTTGGTGAGTTCCTTGCGGCGGGTGTTGGGATTGCGTTCGCTGGTCACCACGATCAGGTGCTCGGGGCAGGCCAGCGCGCACAGGTCACAGGCAATGCACAGGGTCTCGTTGGTGTCCGGGTTCACGTTCAGCCGGGGCGCGCCGCGATAGCGCTCCGCCACCTGCGGCCGCTGCATGGGATACTGCTCGGTGCAGATCTCCCGCGGATCCTGATAGCGGAAGGTGAGCGCCAGGCCCTGCAGAAGGTCCAACAGGAAGATCTTCCGCAGAACGTGCTTCAGCCGGGGGTTGATCATCCCGGTAATTGTACCCCGACGAGCGGGGTCACGACTACAATGCCCGCGGGGGACGCATGATCTCCGACGAACTGTGGATGGAAGAAGCCTTGCGCGAGGCGAAACGTGCCGCGGTCGCGGGCGAAGTGCCGGTGGGCGCGGTGGTGGTGTGCGGAGAGAGCATCGTGGGCCGCGGCGGCAACCGCAACCTGGCGGACAACGATCCCACCGCCCACGCCGAAATTGTTGCCCTGCGTGAGGCGGCACGCGCCGTCGGCAATCATCGCCTGCCGGATTGCGAGATGTTCGCGACCATCGAGCCCTGCGCCATGTGCGCCGGAGCGCTGGTGCACGCGCGCCTGCGCCGGCTGGTTTTCGGCGCGGATGATCCCAAGGCGGGCGCCGTCCGCTCCGTGCTGCAGGTGCTGAACCATCCCCGGCTCAACCACGAGATGGAGATTACCTCCGGGGTGCTGGCTGCCCGCTGCGGGGAGCTGCTGCAGACGTTCTTCGCGGAAAGGCGAAAAGCGTAGTTAAGCGGTAGGTCTCTACCGCGCCACTGCCGCTCCTGCCAGCGACTGGAACACCTTGAACCCGTCGCTCGAGCCGAGCAGCGCTTCGCTGGCCCGCTCCGGATGCGGCATCATGCCCAGCACGTTGCGTCCCGGGCTCGAAATGCCGGCGATATCGTCCAGCGACCCGTTGGGGTTCTCCACATAGCGGAAGACGATGCGCTCTTCGCGCCGCAGCTCCGCAAGGGTAGACTCATCGCAGAAGTAGTTGCCTTCCATGTGCCCGATGGGGATGGTGAGCACTTCGCCCTTCTGGCAGGCGTTGGTGAAAGGCGTGTCCGTGGTCTCGACCCGCACCTGGACCGGCTTCGAGATGTACTTTAGCCCGACGTTGCGCATGAGCACACCCGGCAGCAGGCCGGCTTCGCACAGGATCTGGAAGCCGTTGCAGATGCCCAGCACCAGGCCGCCGCCGGCGGCGAAGCGCGCCACCGACTCCATCACGGGAGAGAACTTCGCAATCGCCCCGGTGCGCAGGTAGTCGCCATAGGCGAATCCGCCGGGCACGATGACTACGTCGCAGTTCTCCAGATCATGCGACTCGTGCCATAGAAAGGTTACCGGCTGTCCGAGCACTGCCTCGACGGCGTAGTAAGCGTCGTGGTCGCAATTGGACCCGGGAAAGATGATCACGCCGAATTTCATTTTCTTCACGCTCCGGTTCGAGTCTAGCACGAAGAATCGGGTGATCGGGTCATCGGGAGATCGGGTGATTGTTCCAAGAAAAATCGGGCTCGCCTGTCACATCACGATGACGTCTGCGCGCAGTTGGGGCATTTGGCATTAACAACCCTGTAGCCTTCCGGCGTCCTGGTCAGGTCCACATTCTTGTCTCTCTTGAAAAGGTTGATGGCAAACCCCTGGCCGCACTCGCATTGCAACAGCAGGGCAGGGTATGCGTTTATGATGATGTCCATCCTGGCCATAATCTGCTCGCAGATCATCTTTGCCGTCCTTGAGGTTGTTCAATGCCTGGAGGGCCCAATGACCTATTCCGACCGATCTCCCGGCGCTCCCGGAGCCTGCGGCCCATCGGGTGGAGGACCCTCGCCGCGCCGCGGCCCGCGGAAGTGCTCGTCATGCCCGCACGGACCCATGCTGTCATGCATGTGCCTCTCCCCGCGCTGGTGCTGGATGGTCTTCAGCTTCTTCCACTGCTCCACCGAGAGCACGTGCCGGATGGCCAGCATCATCATGGTGTTGGTCTTTTCCAGCTTGCCGCGCGCCGCCACCACCGCATCCACCTGCGAGCCCACCTGCTGTTCGTTGGGCTGATCGGCTTCGAGCAGCGGCTGCAGCTTGGTTTCCTGCCGCTCCACATCGGCGCGCAGGTCGATCAGCTTGAGCCGGTATTCGAGGAAGGTCTGCCCGATCTGCTTGACCTGCGCGTCGCTGAGCTGCAGTTCTTTCACCACCTCCGAATTCTTCCACCATGCCCCGAACGGTCCGTGGTGCGGGCCCATGCCCATGTCGTGGGGCCCCGGACCGCCCGGGCCCATGCCCATGGGTCCGGGACCTTGCGCCACGGCGGCTGCGGTTATGAGGGTTATGAAAGCCAAAAGCAGGGAAACCATGTTAATACGTTTCATCTAGTTCTCCTTTACCTGTCGAGCGTGCTCGGAAGCCGAGGTCACTTCCTCCACCAGCACTGCGGCGGGCGCCAGCGACGCCGGCAGCTCCCGCTGCAGCGAAGCTTGGATGTCCTCGAGCAGCGTGTCATCATCGGACTCGGGCTGCGCCACTTGGGCGGCGGGCACGGCCGGCGCGGTTCGCGCCATCTCCATCCTGTCCATCTTGGGCGTGACGCCCGGCTGGATCAGTCCGACGGCCAGAAGGATCAGCGCGAAGATGGCCGCCGCCGCCCAGCGCGCCGACTCCGCTCGCGGCGCCAGCCGTTCGCGGATGCGCGCCTGCTGCCGCGTCCAGAAATACGCCGGCCTGTCGGCCCGTGACTCCAGGTCTTGCCGCAACCTGCCGCCCAGGTCTTTCCATGCGGCGAATTCCGCGGCACAGGGCTGGCAGTCCGCCACCCGCTCCTCCGCCGCTTGGCCCGCCAGGGCGTCGGCAATCTCAGCTTCGTTCAGTCGATGCACCAAGTCCATACGGCTTCCTCATTCGTTTGCGCACCGTGCCCACGGCGCGGAACAGGTGCGCCTTCACCGTGCCGGTTTCCGTGCCCAGCGCGAGTGCGATCTCCTCCAGCGGCAGTTCTTCCGCGAAGCGCAACAGGAAGACCTCGCGCTGGCGCGCCGGCAACTCGTCCACAATCTCCCAGACCCGCCCCAACTCCTGGCGCGCCATCAGCGAGCGCTCGGGCGAGGCGCCCAGGTCCGCCGCCGATGCCAGCGCGGCTTCGGTCTCTTCCGCGCGCGCCGCAAACAGCCGCCGCCAGAAGCCGGCGCGCCGGTTGCGGCCCTGGTCGCGCGCCAGGTTGATGGCGATGCTGATGAGCCACGTGCTGACGCTGGATTCGCCACGAAAGCTGGCCCGCTTCTGGTAGGCGCGCACGAAACAGTCCTGGGTCAGGTTGTCGGCCAGGTCGGGATCGCGCACCAATCCCAGCAGTACGCGATAGATCCGCTGCTGGTGCTGGCGCACCAATAGATCGAAATCGAGAGGCGTACTCTCCGCCGCCGCCCGCCCGAGGGTCGCCATTTCCAGCGTGTTCTCCATCCGCGCCGCTGTTGAGTGAGACGGACTACCGCGGCCAAGGTTTACAACCCTGGGCGGATTGGGCAATTGGGCCATTGGTTCATTGATTCATTGATCCATCGAACCTCTGTCTGCCCGCACGACCTCATTATCTCGCGTGCAACCGTGTAGCCCGTGTTCCGTCAATTGCCCCCGGTCACGGCGCGATTTCGCGCCGCTCCGCCATGCTATAATCCGCAATTGCTTGCATAGTTTCTTGCGTTATCCGGCGGCTTCCGAGGCCGCAAAAACGACTTCCGTTCTGAGGTTTTCCTATGTCTGGCCATTCCAAATGGGCCACCATCAAGCACAAGAAGGGCGCGCTGGACGCCAAGCGGGGCAAGATCTTCACCCGCCTCATCAGGGAAATCGCCATGGCCGCCAAGAGCGGCGGTGATCCCGACAAGAATCCGCGCCTGCGCACCGCCATTGCCGCCGCCAAGGCCGAGAACATGCCCGCCGACAACATCAAGCGCGCCATCCAGCGCGGCACCGGCGAGCTGCCCGGCGCCACCTACGAAGAATTCCAGCTCGAAGGCTACGGACCGGGCGGAGTGGCGGTGCTGGTCGAGCTCTCCACCGACAACCGCAACCGCACCGTCAGCGAGATCCGCCACGCCTTCGGCAAGCACGGCGGCAATCTGGGCGAGGCCGGCTCGGTGGCCTGGATGTTCCATAAGAAGGGCTCCATTATCGTGCCCAAGGCTGCGGCGAAAGAGGACGACCTGACGAGCGTGGTGCTGGAGAGCGGCGGGGAAGACCTGCGCGACGACGGCGAGAACTGGGAGATCATTACCGATCCCCACGGCTACGAAGCCGTGCTCGAAGCGGTGAAGAAGGCCAACTACGCGGTCGCCGCCTCCGAAGTCGCCATGCTGCCCCAGAACTACATCAAGCTGGAAGGACAGCAGGTCGCGCAGATGATCCGCCTCATGGAGACCCTGGAAGATCAGGACGACGTACAGCACGTCTACTCCAACTTTGACGTTGACCTGAAGCAACTGGAGGAAGTCGCCGGCTAGGAGCTTTTACGTTTCAAGTTTTGCGCAGCCGCCTGCGAGCGGCTTTTTTTTGGCCGCATGGGTGGCGGTAGAGACGCAGCATGGCTGCGTCTCTCCACGCCTGGGGGTAGGGAAGCGGATCGCTAGTTGAAGTAGGCCGCGTTCTTCTCGATAAATTCCTTCTTATCTTCCGGCAGGTCGTCGGCGGGGTGGAGGGAGTCGGAGGTGCACACCGGCACGCAGGCGCCGCAATCGATGCACTCCCCCGGGTTGACGAACATCTGGGTTGCGGCCTCGAACTCGGGCTCGTCCTTCTTGGGATGAATGCAGTCCACCGGACAGACGTCCACGCAGAGCGCGTCCTTGATGCAGGAATCGGTAATCACGTAGGCCATCGGGATCTCCTCGAAAAAGATGTCGGCAAGCTGACAGTACGGAGAGCGGGGTCCGCCGGGCAGTGATTTACGTCACGTCGAAGTGTGCGCGCATCACGGCGGTTTTTCCGCACCAAAGTAACCTCGGGGCAGGGAAGCAGGCCCTGTTGGGGCAGTGTCCGAATGCCGATACGGAATGTCCGAAGGTACAAGCTGCAAAGTTTTGCACATGGGCTAGTGAGTTCTTTTTCAACTGCATAGAAAACTGGCACTTAGCGTGGTCAGAGGATTGCGTTTCAAGCAGTGCTGTCCCCCCAATCCCCCCAGCGCAATTGGACTTGAAGGAGCGACCATGGGACGTTACCGGAGTAACTGGGCAGTGATTTTGGGGCTGGTGCTGGGGATGGCGTCGGGGGCGGCTCGGGCGCAACAGACACCCGTATTGAGCGCCTCCATGTCCGCGGCCGAACCGATGATTTCCGCGCCGGAGCCCATCGTTTCCTCGACGCCCCAGCCGCTGGTGAGTTCCAGCCGCAGCGCCCTCCGCATCGTGCCCCCGGCTGCCGGCGAACAACGTGTCGCCGATCGCCAGTACTGGACCCTGGTCGCCTTCACCGCGGGCAGCGCGGTGCTGGACGGCGAGACCACCATCCGCGGCCTGCAGACTCCGGGACGGCGGGAAATGAATCCGCTGCTGGGATCGCATCCTGACCGCGCCCGTTTCTATGCCACCGTGGGCGCCACCGATGCCGCGTTCAGCTACCTGGCCTATCGCCTGAAGCGCGGCGGCCACGACAAGCTCTGGAAGGTACCGCTGCTCGGTGCCGGTGCCGTGCATCTGGGCGGAGCCATCAACAATCTGGCCTACTAGAAATTCTTTCTCCAACCCTGTGCTCCGAATACAGAGACGCAGCCCGCTGCGTCTCTGGCATTTTTTTGGCGGGCGCGAAAATCAGGAAACCTTGGGGTGGCGCGATGAGGCATAATGCACGACACTGGCGAGGAGGTGTTTGATGGGAATTGGAAAAATCGCCTGCGCCCTGGCTCTGATGGGCTTGCTGGCGCAGCTCAGCCCGGCACAGCCGAACAGTCCGAAGCCGGGTAGCGGCAAAGTGCGGACGTACTACGTTGCCGCCGACGAAGTGGAGTGGGACTACGCGCCGAACGGGATCGATCACATGACGGGCAAGCCGTTCGCCGGCTACGCCAAGGTGCATACCGAGCGTGGGCCACACCGCATCGGCACCAAGTATCTCAAGGCTTGTTACCGGGAATATACCGATGAAAGCTTCCAGAAGCTGAAGCCACGCCGGCCGGAAGACGAGTATCTCGGCATTGTGGGGCCGGTCCTGCACGCGGAGGTCGGCGACACGATCAAGGTCGTTTTCAAGAACAACGCCACCCACCCTTACAGCATGCATCCGCACGGGGTGGCGTATGACAAATCGTCAGAGGGCACGGCTTACGGCGGAGTGCCTTGGGAGGAGACGGGTGTAGTCGAGCCCGGCAAGACTCACACCTACATCTGGGAGGTTGTAGAGCGTGCAGGTCCGCGGCCTGCAGATCCCAGTTCCGTGGTTTGGCTCTACCATTCCCACGTCGAGGAGCCCAAGGACGTCAACGCCGGGCTCATCGGCGCCCTGGTGATCACGCGCCGCGGCATGGCCCGCGCCGATGGCACGCCCAAAGACGTGGACCACGAATTTGTAGCCCTGTTCATGGCTTACAACGAGAGCCAGAGCTGGTATCTCGACCACAACATCCAGACCTACACCACCGATCCAAAAGGAGTAAAGACTGACGACATCGCGGCGGTGGATGGCGCCGGCCACTACTTCCTTACCGGCAGCGGCTTCGCCGATACCACCATCAAGTGGTCGATCAATGGCTACATCTACGGCGACGGGCCCACGATGACCATGAAGCGTGGCCAGCACGTGCGCTGGTACGTGGTAACCCTCGGTGACGGGTTCAACTTCCATACTCCGCACTGGCACGGCAACGTGGTGACCACCGGCGGTGAGACTACCGACGTGGTTTCCATTGCGCCGGCGCAGATGATCACCGCGGACATGGTGCCGGACAAGATCGGCACGTGGATGTTCCACTGCCACGTGAGCGATCACATGGCGGCGGGCATGACCACGCATTACGAAGTCCTGCCCTGAACCCGGCAGGATGCCCGGCGCTGCTCCGGGTTATAAGTTTTTCATCTACCCGGGTTGAATTTTTAGCATATAATGAGCCGCCCGCTCCCAGGGAAAGGCCCGCATGTCCTCTGCTGCCGCTGCTGATCTCGCTCCCGGCCGCCATATCGTCATCCTCACCACTGAAGAGAGCGTGCTTCCCGATATCGAGCAGTTCTTTCTTCCCAGCTACCGCAGCATTCTGCTGAATTCGGCCGAAGCGCTGGTGCCGCTGATGAAGCAGGTCCCGCTGGATGGCATCCTGCTCGACCTCGATACCGCCGCCGGCACCACCAGCCACGGCCTGGAACTGCTGGCCGAGATCCGCCGTCTGAGCCCCGACGTGGTGGTCATCGCGCTCACCCGTTCGCGCAGCCGCAACATACGCCTGAAGGCCGGCGAACTGGGCGCCGACGAGTTCTTCGTGGCCCCGGTGGATGCGCAGGAACTCAAGATCGTCCTCGACCGGGCGCTGGAAAAGCGCATGATCGAGATGGAGAACCGCCGCCTGCGCGAGGAGATCGCGCAGAAATACTCTTTCTGCGACCTGATCGGCTCCAGCGAGGCTATGCAACGGGTGTACGAGGCCATCCAGCGGGTGGCGCAGAGCAGCAGTACGGTAATGCTCCGCGGCGAAAGCGGCACCGGCAAGGAACTGGCCGCCCGGGCCATCGTGGCGGTGGGGCCGCGGGCCGAGAAGCCGTTCATCAGCGTCAACTGCGCCGCGCTGCCGGAGCACCTGATCGAGACGGAGCTGTTCGGCCACGAGAAGGGCGCCTTCACCGACGCCCACGAAGCCCGCGCCGGGCGTATCGAACAGGCGGAAAAGGGCACACTTTTCCTGGACGAGATCGGTACCCTGCCCCTGAACCTGCAGGCCAAGCTATTGCGGGTGCTGGAAGACCGGGCAGTACAGCGCATCGGCGGCAAGGCCAGCCGTAAGATCGACTTCCGCCTGATCACCGCCACCAACGACGATCTGGAAGAGCTGGTGCGCGCCGGCCGCTTCCGCGAAGACCTCTACTATCGCATCCACGTGATCCCCATCTTCCTGCCGCCCCTGCGCGAGCGCCCGGGCGACATTCCGCTGCTGGTGGAGCATTTCGTGCGCATGTACTGCGTGGCCGACCGCGTGCCGCTCAAGCGCGTGGATCCGGAAGTCATCGACATCCTGGTGGAGAATCCCTGGCCGGGCAACATCCGCGAGCTGGAAAACCTGATCCAGCGCCTGGTGCTGATGACCTCCGAGCCGGTTATCACCCTCAAGCACCTGCCCTCGCAATTGCTCTACACCAGCACCACCCAGCAGGAGGCCCTGCTGATCCCGGAAGCGGGCATCGACTTCGACGAGGAGATGGCGCGCATCGAGGTCGCCTACCTGGAGGCCGCTTTGCGCCGTACCAGCGGGAACAAGGCCCTGGCGGCAAGACTTTTGCGCATGGACAAACAAAAGATGCACTATCTGTGCCGCAAGTACGGCGTCGCCAGAGATTAAAATTTAATACCAACAGGTATTGATTTTTTATCTTGGAATGGATTCTCTTCCCCGCCACCCTCCCGGTGAAGCTCGTAAGTGACTCAATCCACGAGCGCCTCCTGGCGGCCCGGATTTGGCAGCACCCGTGCAACAAGAGAAGGCGCAGCGGTTGGGGGTCAGAAGTTCTGAGAATTACAACTCATCTTTCGAAAGAGAGGAATTTCCAATGGTGATGAAGAAAAAGTCCTTGATCAAGAGCCGGGCGGCTACCAAGAAGGCCCTGGTAGCCAAGGGTAAGGGATTGAAGCCGACTTCGAAGTCCGGTCTCACGCCGGCGGGCGGACACGGCTTGAACCCGGCTGGCGGGCACGGTTTGAACCCGGCGGGCGGGCACGGTTTGAACCCGGCGGGCGGACACGGCTTGAACCCGGCTGGCGGGCACGGTTTGAACCCGGCGGGCGGGCACGGTTTGAACCCGGCGGGCGGACACGGCTTGAACCCGGCGGGCGGCGGCAGCTTGAACCAAAACTAGCCGAAGGTTGGAATTGAGGAATTGGGCCGCGGCTCTGCTGCGGCCCATTTTCCTTACCAGATCTTTCCTGCCACGAACTCCCAAACCGGTCGTAACGCCTGTACCAGCAGCCCGTGTCTAGGTCCCAAGATTTTTCCCGTGCCGGTCATTCCGGCCTTCAGTACCCCGTCGGGATTCCTTACCAGCAGTGTGATCTCATAGAAATTAGGGGGGCGCATGCCCTTGTATTTGGGTATTTCAACCACTCCCGGCTCGATCTGCGCATCCGCCAGGGAGATGGAAGCCACCACGGAATCCAGGTGAGCGAGCGAGCAGTCGCATTGCAGCCGGGCTGGAGCACCGACCTGCACACGCCGCACATCGAATTCCGGAACATACATGCGCGCGCGCATGGTTCTCACGTCCGCCACTTCGGCCACCTTGGTCCCGGCCTCCAGATACGATCCCAGGCGGTCATGCACGCGCGGCGTCACCACCACCCCCGTAATGGGACTGGTGATGGATAGCTTGGCCACTTGGCCTGCCAGCAGGGAACTGCGCTCCTGCAGTTGCTGGCGCTCATGTTCTGCCCTGCCGAAATCGCCATAGCGGAGTTGCGCCCTGGTGGCGCGTGCCGAAGCCACGCGGAAATCGGCGGCGGCTTTGCTGGCGTCGCCCTCGAGGCCGAGGTTGCGCAGCCTGGCTAACGGCTCTCCCGGCGCCACTGGCTGCCCTTCATCGGCATAGACGGCGACCACCGTCCCAGGGACGAGCGTGCGCAGCTCCACCGAGTTCTGCGGCTCGAGCACGAATCGCCCCATGGTGGATTCCCGCAGCAGGGGCACCAGCAGCAGTATCAGCAGCAAGGCCACCGCCGCGACTGTACGCGGTGGCGTGAGCCAGGAACGGATCCAGTCTTTCTTGTCGAGATAGAGCATGCGCATGAACCTCACAAACGTGCGGATGCGGCCACGAAACAGCAAAAGTGCCACGGCCGTGGTTCCCAGGAAGGCCCACTGGGGAAACGATACGCGCACCATGTTGCCGATCCAGCGCGAGAAGAAGTAGAGCAATACGTAGCCGTAGAGCCCGGCCAGGAAGGCGTAGACGGCATAGACGGGACGGCGCTTCTTGGGTACGTAGGGCACCTCCGCCGGCAGATGGAAGACGTTCTTGCGCACCCATGCCGAGAGATAGGCGGAAGCGTTCTGCCGCAGATCGTGCATCTCCAGCAGCTCGGACAGGATGAAGTAGCCGTCCATGGGCACCAGCGGGTTCCAGTTGATGACGATCACCGCCGCGCCGGTCAGCAGCATCAGCTTGTAGCAGAGTTCGTGCGCCCAGGATCCCGGGGGCGTCCCCACCCAGATGGGGGTGGCGATGGCGCAGATGATCAGCTCCGACCACACCCCGGCTACCACCACCCGGATGCGCTGCCACTTCTCGGCATAGACGTAGGCTTCGGTGGCGTCCACGTAGAACGCCGGCGCCATATAGATCAACTGGAAGCCCATGTCGTGGACATGCGCACCGTAGCGCTTGCAAGTCACGCCGTGCGCCGACTCGTGGATGAACAGCACCACCACCGTGAGCAGGTAGAACTCGGCGAAGTCGCGGAAGCTCTTGTTGGTAAGGTTGAACCACTCCAGGGTGTCTTCCCAGTACTGGTGCCAGTGCGCCCCCCACACGTAGATCATGAACACGAAACCGATGAGGGTGAGCGCGGTGAACCACCCGCTGTACATCCACGTCACGTAGGGATAGATTTTTCCGAAGAGCTTGTCGGGGTCCCACCCGGGGAAGGCCACGCGGCTCAGGTCGCCCCACCTGGACTTGCGCTTGACTCTTTTGCCGCGGCCCTCCTTCAGCTTGTGGAACAGGGTGATGTTCTCTTCGATCGGGCTCTTGTACCAGAACTCCATGGACTCGAGGGTGTCCACGAACCCGCGCAGATCGTCGACACTGACGCGGGCCCCGGTGCTGGCGGCGAAGTCGCGCAGAATCTCTTCGTAAGATTCCCGCGTGCCGTCGAAAAGCTGCGCCAGTTGCCATTGCACGGGGGTGAAGCGGCAGACCTTGGGTTTCCCCGAGAGCACCGCGCTGATGATGGGCGCACCGTCCTCGAGGTGTTCCTTCGCCACCACGTCAGGATGCAGTTTGGGAGGGCGGTCGTGAACCGACAGTACGGGGATATCGGGTAGCGCAACGTCGAGGGCTTCGGTGATGTTCATTGCGCCTGGTCGATGCGGATGCTGGTCATCATGCCGGGTCGCAGTTCGCCCGTCTCCCCGATCACCTCGGCCAGGACCTCGATGGTCCCGCTGGAGGGGTCGACCACCGGACTGAACCCGATCACCCGCGCTTTATGCTTCTCCTCTGGGCGGTCGGGCGATACCAGGACGAACTCCTGTCCCTTCTGGACCCGCCTCAGGAAGCGTTCCGGCAGGGTGAACCGCACGCGCAAGGGGGCGGTGGCGGTGACCCAGAAAAGCCGGTCCCCGACCGCGACGCGCTGTCCCACTCCCACGTAGCGACGGGCCACCAGGCCTGCGAAGGGAGCACGGATGCGGGTCTTGTCGAGCTCCAGGTCCAGTGCCTGCTCCTGCGCCTTGGACTGCTTCAGCAGTTCGTACTCGCGCTTGATCTCCCACTCATCCTGCTCCAGCTTGTAGCGGGCGTGGTCGAGCTGCTCCTTGGTGATCAGTTGCGCGTCCCACATCTTCTGCGCACGCTCGTAATCCGCCTGGAAGACCTTGGCTTCCGACTCCCAGTTGCGGATGTTGTATTCCACGCTGCGTGTCCTGGCCACCGCGGCTTCGCGCTCGGAGGCGACCTGCCGGTCATCCAGGGAGGCCAGCAGGTCACCGGCTTTCACCCGGGCGCCGGGTTCGACCAGGGTCTTCATCACCACGCCTTCGCGCCGGGCGGTCACGTCCACCTGGTTTTCCACCACCAGGGGACCGGAAGCGACGAAGGCGGTGTCCGCGGGCGGGGGCGCCTCGGTTTGGGTGGTGGGAGCAGCGGTGGCAGCCGCGGCCACCGGCTTCGATTCACTGCAGCCGCTCAACGCTCCCAGCGCCACCAGGACAATACTCGAAATGAGTGCGCGCTCCATCCAGGCCTCCCGCTTTCCCCTCACCAGCCGAACCAGCTCCACAGCTTGGAGTAGAACCACATCGCCGGTCCGCGCAGCAGAACGTATCCCGCGGCATGCCAGCCCACGGAAACCTTGCCCCAGCCCTGCATGCCGGAGCGCATCGCGCCGTCCGGGTTGGGCACCGCCACCCGCGCGAAGAACAGCCGCGTATCGCCTTCTATCTCGCTCTTGGGGCTCACCACCTCGACCCGGCCATGGAAGGTCCGGGTGGGAAACCCGTCCAGTTTCACCGATGCCGCTTCTCCCGCGCGCAGCAGGCGGACTTCGCGCTCGCTCACCGCGACGTCCACACTGGTCTGCGCCGAATCCAGCACTTCGGCGAAGGTATCCCCCAGCGCCAGGTGCCGCCCCACGAGGTTTTCCAGCCGCGGCGTCGACACCACGCCGTCGATGGGTGAGCGCAAGTGCGTGCTTTCCAGCCGCTGCCGCGCGCGCTCCACCTCCGCCCGCCAGTATTCCGCCTGTACCCGCTGGATGCCGGCCTCGCTGCCGTCGTTGGAGGCCAGCGCGCGATTCGTCTCCGAAAGCGCGGTGTCGTACTTGGCCAGCGCCGCCGCCAGCGCCGCCCGCAACTCCCAGTCCTCGAGGTCGGCCAGCGTGGCCCCACGTTTTACCGTGTCGCCTTCGTGCACGTACACGCGCTTCACCACGCCTTCCACCTCGGGCATGATCTGCGCGCGATGGGCGGGCGCGACCTTCGCCTGGCCGTTTACCCGCATGGGGATCGGCACCACAATCAGGAACACCAGCGCGGCCACCGCGGCCGCCACCGAGAGGCGGCGCCGCTGCTGCTCCATGGCCATGAACTTCCGCTTTTTCTCCAGCACCGGTTCCAGGAACCCGATGAACGGCACTTCCTTGTACATCTGCGCATTGCGCAGGGCCACCGTGGCCTGGCTGCCCACCACCTTGAGCATCTCCAGGTGGGCCTCGTTGAGGAAGTCAGGGTCGCTGCTCTCAAACGCCAGGAGGCCGACCCGCCCGGTTTCATCCGCCAGCGGCATGGAGTACCAGCCGCGCGCGCCCGACTCGCGAAAGTACTCGAAGAACCTGGTCTTGATGTCCTCCCGCGGCGCCTCGAGGCGGTCGGGGTAGGCGCGCACGTAGAGTTCCTCGTTGAGGATCGACAACCACTGCAGCATGTCGTCAAGCCGCTTGACGTTGGGATTGGAGAAGCTGATCTCCTCCTCGGTCGAGATGGCGCGCAGCTTGAGCTTGCCGCGCGCCTCCAGCGCCAGCGCCGCCCGCTCGTAGGGGATCACCGCCTGGGGCGTGCGCACCACCGCCTGCAGCACGCGGTCCAGATCCAGCGTGGAGGTGATTTCCTGGCTAACGCTGACCAGCGTCTCCAGGATTTCCACCTTGCGCTCGGCCAGCAGCAGGCTGGCATTGTGCAGGGCGCTGGAGGCGGTCACATTGACGGTGGTCAGGAAGAACAGATCATCTTCGTCGAAGGGGGTGCCGTCGAGCTTGTTGACGCACTCCACCAGCCCGACTTCCGCGCCCTCGTGCAGCAGGGGCGCCGCCATAAGCGAAAAGATGGCGCCTTCCTCGATGCCCGCAGTGCGTTTCTGCAGGCGCTCGTCAGCCTCGAGGTTGATGATCACGGGCTCGCCGATGTCGGCGAGGTCTCCGGTCAGGCCTTCGCCGGCGTTCTGCACCGTCTCTAGTTCGACGGTCGGGTCAATGCCGGCGCGGCTCATCAGCCGCACGCTCTGACCGTCCACCATCCACAGGTTCACCGCCTGCACCTTGAGCAGTTCCTTGTACTTGCTGGCGATGAGGGGGAGCAGGCTGTCCATCTCCAGGGTGGAGTTGAAGGTGCGCTCCAGGTCGTAAAGTTGGGTCAGGCGGGTGATCGATTCCAGGCCGGTATTGCGCTCCGACTCATAAGCGGTGCCGGCTGCAAGACCCAGCCCGCCCAGCCGGGCCAGTTCCACCAGCGGCGGCAAACTGGACTCCCGGATAGGCGCGTCAAAACTGAGCACTTCGATGGCGCCCACCAGCTCGTCGCCGGCCAGCATGGGCAACCCCACCAGCGAGGCGATCGTCCGCCGCACGTTCAAGTGGCTGTACTGCTCGCGCCGCAGCCGGCTGCCGGAAAACACGACCGGCTCCTTTTTCTCGCTCAGCGCTCCCAGAGTGCCGGAATCGAAGGGGATCTCTGCCTGTTCGAAGGCCACCTCGCCAGCCGTGGCTTTGGGCACCCAAACCGGGTCCCCGCTGCGGTCGAGCGCGTACACCACCACGCCGCTGCCTGGCGCCAGCTCCGCCACCTGTTGCGCGATCAGCCGTGCCCGCGGCACGACTTCGCTCGACGACAGCAGCGCCATGGCCAGTTCGGTGAAGGAGGTCGCAAAACCCGGCACCTGACTCGCCATCTACCAGAAGCTCCTTAGGAGAGGGTCACAGCCGTGCGCTGAGGGGAAGATACAGCACTTGCAAAATACTTGGGCTTCTCTTAACTTGTGCGCGAACTGTAACAAAGCCCATAGGTTGTGTCAACGCGGCTCAGCAGGTGCGATAATCGGGTGCGCACGCCGGTGCGCGGAGGAAAGGCTTGGATATCAACGTTCGCAAGCAGGGGCCGGTACAGGTCATCCGGCTGCGCGGGGACCTCAAGATCGGAGAGCCGGTGGACAGCTTCCGGCAAGCCATGGAAGAGCTGTTCGAGGCCGGCGATTACAGCCTGGCGGTCAACATCGCCGAGGTCCCCATGATCGATTCCAGCGGCATCGGCCTGCTGGTCCGCGCCCTCACCACTTCCAAGTCGCGTGGCGGCAGCCTCAAGCTGGTCAGTCCCTCCAAGCTCGCCTTGCAGACGCTGAAGATCGTGGGCCTGGTCAACCTGTTCGAGATCTTCAATGACGAAGGCGAAGCGGTCCAGTCGTTCGGCTAGCCGACGGCCGCGCCAGTCCGCCCGCTCCGCCTCCCGGGAGCCCGCTCGCCCGCTCGTCACCACCGTCATCTTCGACCTTGACGATACCCTCTACGATTGCTTCGGGCAGCGGGTGAGCGCCGCCCATTTCCGCGCCGCCGAAGCCATGGCCGCCGCCGGACTGCCCGCCTCGGCGGAGGCGATCTTCCAGGTCCGCATGCAGGCCTTTGCGGACGACCCGCAACTGACGCGGATCGACGAGCACGTGTGCGAGCACTTCGCCGTACCGCCCGCAGCGCGCGACAAACTGGTGCGCGCCGCCCGCCTCGCCTTCTTCACCCTGCCCGTGGGCAAGCTGAAGCTCTTCCCCGGTACGCTTCCTGTGCTGCGCGGACTGAAAGGGCGCGGGGTGCGGATCTTTGTGGTCAGCTTCGGCGATCCCGACATCCAGCGCGCCAAGGTATCCGCGCTCGGCCTCGATCAAGAACCGTCCATCGACCACGTGTTCTACGCCGACACCAGCCACGTTATGACCAAAGAAGCCTTCTTCCGCTCCATCCTGCGCAACGCCGAGAGCGATCCGCAGCGTGTGCTGGTGGTCGGCGACCGCCCAGCGAGCGAAATCAGGGCAGGGAAGTCGCTGGGCATGCACACCGTCCGCCTGCGGGGCGGGGAATTCGCCCGCCTGAAGCCACAAGGCCCGGACGAGCAGGCCGATTTCGAGATCAGCAAGATCGACGCGGTGCTGAAGCTGCCGTTCCAATTCGGCCAAAAATAAATCTGTCATCCCGAGCGAACGCCGCCGGTTTTGCGGCGCGAGTCGAGAGCCTGCCCTGAGCGAAGTCGAAGGGGACCCCTACCGGCGCCAAGCCGTGTCGAAAGAAACCCCAGATCCTTCGCGGCCGTTTCCCGCTATGGAAAAAGCAGGCGGGACCCTTCGGCCGCTCAGGATGACCATGTTTGTATGGTGGTTGAATGCCTGAAAGCTTGCGCTTCCACCCCGCCGTCCTTCTCCGCCCTGCGCTATACTTGGCTGAGGATGGCAAATCAGAAGACCTTTTATCTTGAGACCTTCGGCTGCCAGATGAACGTCCACGACTCGGAAAAGGTCGTGGGCACACTCATCTCCCAGGGATACCGCCAGGTCGAGAGCATAGAGGAAGCCGGCCTCGTCCTCTACAACACCTGCTCCATCCGCGACAAGGCTGAGCAGAAGGTCTTCCACCGCCTGGCCGATTTTCGCAAGCTCGAGCGCCAAGGCAAGAGGTTCGGCGTGCTGGGCTGCGTGGCGCAGCAGGAAGGCGAGAAGATCTTCGAGCGCGCGCCGCACGTCTCGCTGGTGTGCGGCTCGGCGTCGTATCGCAACCTGCCGGAGATGCTGGTGCAACTGGAGGCAGGGAAGCGCGCCACCGGGCTTGACGACCGCCAGACCAGCGAAACCTTCGAGACCGAGTTCACCGCCCGCAGCAACCCCCACCGCGGCTACATCACCATCACCGAGGGCTGCGACAAGTTCTGCGCCTTCTGCGTGGTTCCCTACACGCGTGGGCGCGAGCGCAGCCGAACCTCGGACGCCATCCTCGCCGAAGCACGCCAAATGGCCGATTCCGGATACACCGAGGTCCAGCTTCTCGGCCAGAACGTCAACTCGTACCACGATCCACTTAAGAAGAAGACTTTCTCCGAACTGCTGGCGGCGGTGGGCGAAATCGCTGGCTTGAAGCGCGTGCGTTTTACCACTTCGCATCCCATCGACTTCACCCGCGACATCGTCGATGCCATCGACGCCGTGCCCGCACTCTGCGACCACGTCCACCTGCCGGTGCAGAGCGGCTCCACGCGCGTGCTCGACGCCATGCATCGCGAATACACCCGCGAGGATTACCTGCAACGCGTCGGCTGGATCAAGGCGGCGCGCCGCGAAGTCTCCATCACTACCGACATCATCGTTGGCTTCCCGAGCGAGAGCGAGGCCGAGTTCGAAGAGACGCTCAGCCTGCTCGATGCAGTCGGCTACGACGGCACTTTTGCCTTCAAGTACTCGCCGCGGCCCAATACTCCGGCGCAAACCATGGCGGACAGCATCCCGGAAGAGGAGAAATCGCGCCGCCTCGCGGTGCTCCAGGAGCATCAAAAGGAGATACAGAAGCGATTAAGCGAACGCCATCTGGGGCAGACACTTGAAGTGATGGTTGAAGGAAACAATCCGGCTCGCGGACAGCTCATCGGCCGCACGTCGCAGAACAAAACGCTGAACTTCACCACTGCCGCCGGTAACCCAGCGCCGGAGCCAGGTAGTTACGTTCGAGTGCACGTGAGCGCAAGCTTTCCTAACAGTTTGCTGGGCCAAATGGTAGGCTAGGCCCCACAGGGGAGGGACCATGCCGGAAGTCGAGATGAAGATTCGAGGGCTGATGATGGACCCAGTCACCAACATGCCCATCGTCATCCTGAAAGACGTGAACGGCGACTCAGTCCTGCCCATCTGGGTCGGTATCTACGAGGCCAACGCTATCGCCCTGGAGATCGAAAAGGTCGCCACACCCCGGCCCATGACCCACGACCTCATCAAGAACCTGCTCACCGGCCTGGACACCCGCGTGCACAAGGTGGTGGTCAACGAGCTGCGCGAGGACACGTTTTACGCCGTCATCTGGCTGGAGCGTGACGGGCACATTATCAGCGTGGATTCGCGCCCCTCGGACGCCCTCGCCATCGCCCTGCGCCTGGATTGCCCCATCTTCGTCGAGGACGAGGTGCTGAAGTCCTCCAAACAGGCCAGCGCCGTCTCCGACCGCGTCTCGAGCGACGAGCTGCGCAAGTGGCTGGAAGGGCTGAATGACGAGGATTTGGGGCGATATAAGATGTGATCTGATCGGGTGATCGGTACATCGGGTCATCGGGTGATCTGAAACCGATCTTCAATGACCCGATGACCCGATCTCCCGATGACCGGATTCCATGGACAAACCCACAAAGATCGTCAAGGGATTCCATGTAGCGGACTTACCTGCGGACTCTCCGGCGGTTACCACAGAAGATGTTTGCCGGCTGGAAAATGACCCGCCGTCAGGGGCATCTGCTGGGCGCTCCATGGATCCTTCTCACCAACTCGCCCGCTTGTACCAGGCCGGCTTCGACCTCCAGACCTTCGACCGCTTTCCACGCGCCGTGGGCGTTGTGCGCGACAACTGCATCGCGCTGCTCGAGACCACGCCTGAGGGATTGAAAATAGTCGCCACGCCCGGCTGGCGCATGGGCGAATCCATCGGAGTTCTGGTCGAGCAGGACGGACGGCAGGTGTTCCAGCACAAATCGGAGACGGTCGAGGCCACGCCCGAGCGGCTGGAAGCGTTGCGACGATTCAGGGAAGAGCTCGAGAACGTGTTGGCTGCGGCGGCCTGAAATCCGCCACGGAGACACGGAGGGGGGCGCATTTACGCAGCCGCAACTTTGTTGACATAATATCGGTTATCGGACATTTACCAAAAGGCGGCGCCTCGATCAGCCGATCACCCCATGTCCCGATCACCCGATTCCCAGCACCACCTTGGGATGGAACAGCGTCCCCGCCACCCGGCTGGCGATGCACACCAGTTCGGCTTGGCCGGCGAAGACCTTCACCAGCCGTCCTCCGAATTCAAAGCGCACTCCGTGGTGAGCCAAAGGTAGTTGGTGCTGCCGGGGGCTGGCCGTGGCTCGTGTCCGTTCGCTGGTCCCAATCGCCCGATTCCGCGGCGAAGACCTTCACCGGCGGCGGCGCGGGTCCGAGGTCAACGAATAACGGTTGGCGTATAGTAAGCCGTATTTACTTATAGGTTACCATCGTATACTATATCCTACATGAAGCCAGAATATACTACCATGAGCACCAAGGGTCAGGTGATCATCCCTGCCGACTTACGGGACGATATGAAGCTGACGCCGGGGACGAAATTCTCCATCGAGCGTGACGGTTTCTCGCTGGTTCTGCGACCGATCACAGCGGAGTTCATCGACAGCCTGTGCGGTTCCACCAAGGGTCTCGGCGACCTGCGCGAAGAGATGCACCGCGATGATGAAGAGCGATGACTACCTGTGTGCTGGACGCCAGCGCCATTCTTCGCTATACCGACAAAGAACCGGGATACAAACGAGTCCGCGAGCTGTTCAAACAAGCTGCCAAGGGCGAGGCCGAGCTGCTGTTGAGCGCCGTCAACTGGGGCGAGATCGTGGGGGCCCTCTACAAGCGGGCCGGCATGATGCGGGCGCGAACCATTGCTGGCAGCTTGGCGGTGCTGCCTATCACGATCGTGCCGGTTGATACCGCTCACGCGGAGGCAGCCGCCATCTTCAAGTGTGACTTTAAGGTTCCCTATGCCGATGCTTTTGCCGGAGCGCTCACGCTGGTCCATTCCACTCCCAAACAACAGGCCACGCTGGTGACGGCCGACTACGACTTCAAATCCATCCCGGCCGGGACTATCAAGATCGAGTTCCTTCCCCCAAAGGCTGTCGTATAAGGATTGATCATCCGATCACCCGATTCCCAGCACCACCTTGGGATGGAACAACGTTCCCGCCACCCTGCTGGCAATGCACACTAGCTCCGCCTGTCCTGCAAACACCTTGACCAGCGGCGCACGGGACATCTCTGGCAGGTTGACGGCCATACCGTTGCGGATGCGGGCCAGGCTCTCGTCCGGCGCGGTCACGGAGGGAAACTCCGGCAGAATCCGCCGCGGATGCACGAATAGGCTCTCGACGTCCTCGGCCTGCTCTAGCTCATCGAGCGTGTGGGCTTCTTCGATGCCGAACTCGCCCACTCGCGTCCGCCGCAACGTAGCCAGGTGGGCGCCCACGCCCAAGAGCTGCCCCAAGTCATGCGCCACCGACCTTAGATAAGTCCCTGAGGCCACCCGCGCGCGGAACGCCGCCCGGTCGCCCTTGAGGCCCAGAATCTCGAATTCCCGGATCTCCACCTGGATGGGCTTGAGTTCGACGTCTTTCTTCTTGCGCGCCAGCTTATAGGCCGGGACGCCCGCAATCTTCTTGGCGGAAAACGGCGGAGGCATCTGCTGGACGCTGCCGCGGAAGCGCGCCGCGGCTACGCGCACGTGGTCGAGCGTGAGCCCGACCGGCTGCGGCGGCCCGGTGGGCTCGCCTTCGGCGTCATAGGTGTCGGTCGCGAAGCCGAAGCGGATCTCGCCTTCGTAGCTTTTTTCCGACGTCAGGTAGAACTGGGCCAGGCGCGTCATGCGCCCCAGCACCAGGGGCAGCACTCCGGTGGCCATGGGGTCGAGCGTGCCCAAGTGGCCGACGGCGCGCTCGTTGGCCAGGCGCCGCACCCGCGCCACCACGTCGTGCGAGGTCATGCCCGCGGGTTTATCGACGATCAACACTCCATTGGCAGCCATCTTCTCCACCCCAACCTGCCCCAGCCCGCCAACACCGGGCGGGCCGGGGACCCCGAAGCAAAACCGGCTTCGTTGGGGACCCCGGTTCTGCTATCGTGAGGTGTTTCCCTCGGTCCGGTCAAGCCGGGGTCCCCAGCAAACCTGGGTTTGGTTTGCTGGGGTGGAAGCGCGATCATAAGAAGATTCCGGGCGAGCCAGCCGCATGTTCCCTATCCGCGACGATGCCCCGCATTACACCACGCCCTGGGTCACCTATTTCCTCATTGCGCTGAATACGCTGGTGTTCCTGTTCGAACTCGCGCTGGGCCCGCACCACCTCGATACCTTCCTGTTCAGCTTCGGCCTGGTGCCCGCGCACTTGACCGCCGCCCTGCACACCGGAACCTACGCCGCCGCCCTGCTGCCGGTTCTAACGTCGATGTTTCTGCACGCCGGGTGGCTGCATATCATATTCAATATGTGGTGGCTGTGGATCTTCGGGGACAACGTCGAGGATTGGCTCGGCCATTTCCCCTACCTGATCTTCTACCTGCTCAGCGGACTGGGAGCCTCGCTGGTACACATCCTGTTCAACCTGGGCTCGCAAGTGCCGAGCGTGGGCGCCAGCGGCGCCATCGCCGGAGTGATGGGCGCGTACTTCGTGCTGTTCCCTTCCGCGCGCGTGCTGACGTTCATTTTTGTCTTCTTCACCTGGCTGCCGGCGTGGCTGATTCTAGGCTACTGGTTCGTGCTGCAGTTCCTGAGCGGCGCGGCAACTTCGATCGCCGCTGGGCAAGGATCCGGCGGCGGCATCGCTGTCTGGGCGCACGTGGGAGGCTTCCTCACCGGTGTGGCCATGATCAAGCTGTTCCCCCGGCGCGCCCCGCGCTACTCCTCCACGGCGTGGCAGTGAAGAAGCAGTTGCCAGTCGCCGGTTGCCAGTTGGCAGTCGATTGACCTCGGGATTGAGAATCTCGGTCCGAACTGGCTACTGGCGACCGGCGACTGGCAACTATGGTTTTCACTTCCCCGCGCTAGCGGCATTGGCACTGTCCTTGGCGTCGAAGCGCGAGCGCAGGCGTTCCCGCAGCTCGGGCGGAGCGGCTTCGTTGCAGGACACCAGCAGCCACAACTCGCTTCCCGGATCGGAGGCCAGCTTCTCCAGCGTGGCGGCGTCGGCGCGCGGGTGGCGGGAGATATTCTCGCGCACCGCTTCGTAAGGATGCGAAGCCAGCCGCGCCAGCACCTCGGCGGGCGTGTGCGGATGCTCGGTGATGGTGCGCAGTAGCAGCCAGTCGTGGTCGGGCGCGGAGTGGGCCAGCCGGGCCAACTGTTCCGGCGTGGCATCGGCATCGCGCGCCTGCCGAAGCTGCTCGTCAAAATTGTGGTTGATCTGATTGAGCTCGCCGGTGCGGGCGTCGATCATGCGGTGCAGCGCTTCGGTCTCGCGCTCCAGGCCGCGCGCCTGGTGCTGGAAGTTGCGGATGGAAACCAGAACTGCCCGCAGGTGCTGGCGCTCGCCGTAGATGATCTGGGTGGTGCGCTGGCCGGGCTTGAAGTCGTAACGGGGCTCGTCGGTGCGGCGCATGTTAAGCGCATTGTAAAGCAGTTATGACCCGGCGAGACGCAGCATGCTGCATCTCTACATTACGGGGGTAATGCCGGCTCAGAGCGCACCGCCGGTGGGCGCGATCACCAACTCCTCAACCGTGGCTTCCGGCGGCAGGCTGAGGGCGAACACCACCGCCCGTGCGATGGTCTCCGGCGACATCATGCGCTGGCGTGGCGCCTGCGGCCAGAATTGCTCCCAGATGGCGGTATCGGTCGCGCCCGGATAAAGTCCGATCACGCGGATTCCCTGCCCGCGCAGCTCCTCGCGCAAGGTGTTGGTGAAACCCGCGGCGCCGTGCTTGGCGGCGTTGTACGCCGACATGCCGGGGAACGCGCCCTTGGCCGAGACTGAAAGATTGTTGACGATGCTCGCGCCACGCTTCATCAGCGGCAGGGCCGCACGCGTCGCCAGGAACATTCCGGTGAGATTGGTCTCGATGATCTCGCGCCAGTCGTCGGGCGAGAGCTGCGCGACCTTGCGGCTGGGGCCGCCGATCCCGGCGTTGTTCACCAGCACATCCACGCGGCCAAAGCGCTCGCTCACCGCGGCAAAGAAGGCGCTGACCGAGCGCTCGTCGCGGACGTCACAAGATTGGGCAAAAGCGCCGAGTTTTCGTTGGACTTGGCGGATCTGGCGCGCGGCGCGCACCACCTGACATCCCGCATCGGCCAGCGCCTGGGCGATGGCCAGTCCGATGCCGCGGCTGGCGCCAGTGACCACGGCGATCTTACCGCGCAGTGGATCGAAGCTCTTCGATTTTTCGATCACCCGATGACCAGATCTCCCGATCACCCGATCCTCGTCAGCTCCCGTTCATTCCCTTGCCGCGGATCAGCGCCAGGAATTCGTCGCGCGTCTCCTTCTCTTCGCGGAAAGCGCCGAGCATGGACGACGTGACCGCCGAGGAGTGCTGCTTCTCGACCCCACGCATCATCATGCACAGGTGCCGCGCTTCGATCACCACGCCCACGCCCTGCGGCTCGATGGCCCGCTGGATGGTTTCCGCGATCTGCGTGGTCAGCCGCTCCTGCACCTGCAGGCGGCGCGCGAAGATGTCGATCAGCCGCGGCAGCTTGCTCAGCCCAATCACCTTGCCCTGGGGGATGTAGGCCACGTGCACCTTGCCGAAGAACGGCAGCAGATGGTGCTCGCACAGGCTGAACATCTCGATGTCCTTGACGATCACCATCTCGTCGTAGTCCACGTTGAAGAGCGCGCCCTTGAGCAATTTCTGCGGGTCCTCGCGGTAGCCCTTGGTCAAATACTCCAGCGAGCGCTGCATGCGCTCGGGCGTGCGCAGCAGGCCGTCGCGGCCGGGGTCTTCGCCCAGGCGCACAATCAGCTCACGCAACAGCTCCTGCATGCTGGCGCTGGTGAGGCTTACGGGCTCTACCTGTTCCCTTTTCATTTCTACCTTGCTCCCTTCGGTTCCTACTCCCTACTCCCTATCTCGCGATCTCCGCGTCACCACAATATTCAAACGAATTCATCATGGTTTCTTCCAACCGCACTTTCTCGACTGCGGCGGCGCGGAAGCCGCGCTGGAGCGTGTGATAGATCTCCGCGCACAGGTTCTCGGTGGTCGGCACCAGGCGCTCGAAGAGTGTGAGGGTGTTGAGATTCTCGTGCCCGAAGCGCTCCAGCACCTCGCGCCCGACGAAGTCATCGAGTTCTACCAGATCGCAGACCATCCCTGTGCGCGCATCGACTTGCCCTGCAACTGTGACCTCGAGCGCGTAGTTGTGCCCGTGGCCATACGGATTGTTACACTTGCCGTACATGCGGCGGTTTTCCTCCTCCGACATCTCCGCGCTGTGCAAGCGGTGGGAAGCGGAGAACAGATAGCGGCGGGTGAGGTGCGCCTTCATGGCTCTCCGAAGTAGTCCACAAACAGGTCGGGCGTTTCATACACGCGCACGCGGTGCAGCTCCGCCACCTTCAGCTTGGGATCGAGCCGCTGCCAGATGGCGATAGCCAGGTTCTCGGTCGTGGGGATGCGGTCGCGGAATTCCGGCACTTCCTTGTTGAGGAAACGGTGGTCCATGGCGTCGAGCACTTCGCGGTTGAGGACCTCTTTCAGCTCCGCCAGGTCCATGACGAAGCCCGAGCGCGGGTCCACCGGGCCGCGCACCGTGACCTCGAGCGTGTAGTTGTGCCCGTGCCCGTGCGGGTTGTTGCACTTGCCGAAGATGCGCCGGTTCTCCTCCGGCGTCAGCTCCGGGTTGTGATAGTAGTGCGAGGCGGAAAACTCCGCCCGCCGCGTCAAATAGACCATCGTTCCCCTGCGGGACGTGCGCTCGGCCGCCGCTCGCTCTGCGGGCTCGAGGCTGCGGTCGAGTAGTGCCGTCCCTTCCATGTCACGCTCCTGCGCCACTTGTAATAGAGTTTCGAGCGCAGCAAAAGATACGAGAAAATCGGCAGCCCGAAGAGGGCCAGCACGCTGGAAGCTGCGCCGGAGTGCGCTTTCAAAATACGTCGAATGAAATTGAGATAGATCAGCGCGACCGCGACCCCTGCCAGCACGGCCAAACGCACGTCGCTTCTGCTCAGCACCGCCAACGCAAGGCCGCAAACGATCGCCAGGAATTCCAGCGAACGCGCGAGCGCCAGCCGCGCCGGAGCCTTGAACAGCAGCGCCAAGTTCTTGGTCCAGCCTTCCGCGAGTTGCAGGAAGCTACGATACATGCGGGTGCGCACCGCGTCGCCGCCGAAGCGGAAGCGAATCCTGCGCCCGGAGCGCTTCACCGCCCGTGCCAGCTCCACATCTTCCAGAAGACAGGTAGCGATAGCCGCGTGACCGCCGACCGCGTCGTAGGCTTCGCGCGTGATCAGCAGATACTGGCCGTTGGCGGCCGCCGCCGGGGAGTTCGCGTCGCTGACCTCGCGCGGCTTGTACTTCGCCGCCAGTTCGGCGAAGATCACCGGCATCACCGCGCGCTGGGCGAAACCATGCAGCTCCTGCTCCGGCGAATAGGAGAGCATCTCCGCGCCGGAACTCCTAGCTTCGGCGAGAGCGTGCGAAAGCGATCCTGGCAAGTGGACGGTATCGGCATCGGTAAACAGCAGCCACTCGCCGCGCGCCTGCTGCGCTCCGCTGTACACAGCATTCGACTTGCCGCTCCAGCCGTCAGGCAGCGGACCGGCTTCGATCAGCTTGACGCGGGCAAACGAGCGCGCGATGGCGGCGGTGCGGTCGGTCGAGGCGTCATCCACCACGATGATCTCGAACGAGACGCCCTGCTGCCCGGCAAGCGACTCGAGGCACGCGCCGAGGCAAGCCTCTTCGTTGCGCGCGGGCACGATCACCGACACTTCCGGCCACGCCGAGTCTGACAGTGAAAGCTGCATACTTATCCCGAAACCTTCTATTATAGGTGCTGATGCGCAGAATCCCGGTCCTGATTGTTCTATTCCTGACATTGCTTGCGGGCTGCAACCGCGGCTCGCATCCCGGGCTGGTGGGCAATACGGCGCCCGACTTCACGGTGCAGGACGCCGACCGCAAGGTCACGCTGCATGATTTTCGCGGCAAGGTCGTGGTGCTGAACTTCTGGGCCACGTGGTGTCCGCCCTGCGTCGAGGAGATGCCCTCGCTGGCGCAGATGCAATCCAACCTGAAAGACCGCGTCGTGGTGCTGGCGGTCAGCGTGGACGACGACGAGCGCAGCTACCGCAGCTTCCTCAAGAAGACCAACGTCGACCTGCTTACGGTGCGCGACCCGCAGCAGAAGTCCAACGAACTCTACGGGACATTCAAGTTCCCCGAGACCTACATCATCGACCGCCAAGGCGTGGTGCAGCGCAAGTTCATCGGGCCGGTGGACTGGACAAGGGCGGACGTGGTGGAGTATCTGAACAAACTTTAAAGTGAGACTTGAAGCTCGTCGGCGGTGTCTTCAATTGAATGAGAGTGTCGGCTTGCCCCGCGCCCAGAATCATTCCTTCTCAAACGGATGGTATTTGATCATTCCCCAAAGCTCCTGTTGGTCCTCTGAGCCACGAGCACCGATCTCCAAGAGTAGCCGCTTGGTCGTTTCCTCGTCGGCTCCGATTACGTGCATCAGTGTGCTTAGCTTGCGCCAATGTTCCGGGAACCGCTTGTCCTCAAGCATCCTTTGGAGCAACTTCTTTCGGGGCTCGTCTTGCCTCTCAATCGCTCTCTGGTTCAGCCAATGGATCACGACGTTGCCAATTATCGTGAGCACCGAGCCCACGATCACTCCGATCAGGCCGACGATCGCAGTAAAGTACTTCGTGTCCTCCACAACCCTTTTCGCTATCTCTTGGGCCAAGTCGTTCACGTTGCTTCTCACCCACGCATCGACCGCGTCGCAAACTCGGTAATGACATACGTCACGAGCGGTAGGTTCGAAATCATCAGATGGCGCGGCTGCTCTGAATCGGGAATGGTGGATTTCTTAAACAACCCAAAGTTCGGGACTGCCACGTAGGCCGCCAGCGCAAAACCCAGAATCCATTTGAGGATCGCATTGGGGTGCAGCCAACCAATCAGGCCGCTCATGCCGAGGCCCACAATTACGCCCCAGGCGGCGGCACCGACGAAAGACAGCACGATAGGAGCGGGGTACAGGTACGCTTTGGACAACGCCCATCCGAGCCTTCTGCCCACGTACATGAATACCAACTGCCAAAGTGAACCACACGCGCGCCTCCAGCTCTCTTGGGCCTTGGTGTCGAGGAGATTACCACACTCGGTGCATTCACTCTTCTCTGCGGTTTTTCGGTCACAACTTCAGTCCTCGCAGTCGCAGCGAATTCGTAATCACCGACACCGAGCTGAAGCTCATGGCCGCTGCGGCGATGATGGGGCTGAGCAGCAGCCCGAAGAACGGATACAGCACGCCCGCCGCCAGCGGTACTCCCAGCGAGTTGTAGATGAAGGCGAAGAAGAGGTTCTGGCGGATGTTGCGCATCACCGCCTGGCTGAGCCGGCGGGCGCGGACCACGCCGCGCAGGTCGCCCTTAAGCAGCGTAATGCCGCCGCTCTCCATGGCGATGTCCGTGCCGGTGCCCATGGCGATGCCGACGTGCGCCTGCGCCAGCGCGGGCGCGTCGTTGATGCCGTCGCCGGCCATGGCCACCGTGCGGCCCTCGGCCTGAAGCCGCTTCACGACCTCCGCTTTCTTATCGGGCAGGACCTCGGCTTCGAACTCGTCGATCCCGAGCTTGCGCGCGACCGCCTCCGCCGTGGTGCGGCTGTCGCCGGTGAGCATGACGATGCGGATGCCCTGCGCGCGCAGCTCGCGGATCGCCTCGACGCTCGACGCTTTGATGGGATCGGCGACGCCCACCAAGCCCGCAGGCTTGCCATTGACCGCAACCAGCATCGCCGTCTGTCCTTCGCGGCGGAGTTCTTCGGCGCCGGACGGCGCGGAGATTCCTAACTCCTCGAATAGTTGCTCATTTCCAACCGCCACTTCCCTGCCCTTGACTCGGCCGACCACGCCGCGTCCGGTGAGCGAGCGGAATTCGCTCGCTTCGACGAGTTGCACACCGCGTTCGCTCGCGCCGGCTGTTATCGCGGCCGCCAGCGGATGCTCGCTCGCGCGCTCCAGGCTCGCGACCAGACGCAGCAGTTCATCCTCGCTCACGCCGGCGAGCGCCACCACCGAGAGCAGCCGCGGCTTCCCTTCCGTCAGCGTGCCGGTCTTGTCCACCACCAGCGTGTCAATTTTCTCCATGGTTTCGAGGGCTTCGGCGTTGCGCACCAGCACGCCGGCGCGAGCGCCGCGTCCGGTCCCGACCATGATGGCCATGGGCGTGGCCAGTCCCAGCGCGCACGGGCACGCAATGATCAGCACCGCCACCGCGTTTACCAGCGCGTGCGCCATGCGCGGCTCAGGGCCGACAAGCCCCCACACGACGAACGTCACTGCGGCGATCGACATCACCACGGGCACGAAGTATCCCGATACCTTGTCGGCCAGGCGCTGGATGGGAGCGCGGCTGCGCTGCGCCTCAGCCACCATCTTGACGATCTGCGCCAGCAGGGTTTCGCTGCCCACGCGCTCGGCGCGCATGATCATCGAGCCGGTACCGTTGACGGTGGCGCCGATCAGCCGGCTGCCCGCCGTCTTCTCCACCGGCACGGACTCGCCGGTGACCATGGATTCATCCACCGCGCTCGCGCCTTCGAGCACCACGCCATCCACCGGGATCTTCTCGCCGGGACGCACCCGTAGGCGGTTTCCGGGACCGACCTGGTCGAGCGGGATGTCACGCTCCGCGCCGTCGGCTTCGAGACGCCGCGCCAATTTCGGCGCGAGATCAAGCAGCGCGCGGATGGCTGCCCCGGTACGGCTGCGCGCCCGCAACTCCAGGACCTGCCCGAGCAGGACGAGCACGGTAATCGCAGCGGCGGCTTCGTAATACACGTCGGGCTTGCCGCCGTGACCGCGGAACGATGGCGGAAAGATCCCCGGCGCAAGCGTCGCCACCACGCTGTAGGCGAAGGCCACGAAGATGCCCAGGCCGATCAGCGTGAACATGTTCAGGTGGCGGGTGCGCAGCGAGTTCCATCCGCGCACGAAGAACGGCCACGCGCCCCACACCACCACCGGCGCCGCCAGCGCGAACTGAATCCATACCGACACGCTCGGCGGGATGAGGTGCTCGAGAAACATGCCGGCCATGGAGATCACGAGCAGCGGCGCCGTCAGCAGCAAGCCGATCCAGAAGCGGCGGGTCATGCTTGCGAGTTCGGGATCGCGCTCGGGCTCGGACGTAACGGTGCGCGGCTCGAGCGCCATGCCGCAGATGGGGCACGCACCCGGCTCCGGGCGCACGATCTCGGGATGCATGGGGCAGGTGTATTCGGTGCGTAGCTGCGGCGCCACCGGCATCTCGGGCTCGAGCGCCATGCCGCAGATGGGGCAGGCGCCGGGTTTGGTCTCACTCACTTCGGGATCCATGGGACAGATGTAGCGGACGCCGGGTGCGGGCTTGGCCGCGGGCGGCGGTCCAGGCGGCGCGGCGGGCGCGGTCTTGATCCCGCCAATCGCGACCATACCCATGCCAGCCATGCCGGCGGGCTTGTAGTCAGGACTGAGATATTTCGCGGGCTCGGCGCGGAAGCGCTCGGCGCAGCGCGGGTTGCAGAAGTAGTATGTCTTGCCGACGTGCTCGGCCGAACCGCCGCGCGCCGTCGCCGGATCCACCATCATCCCGCAGACCGGGTCTTTCACCCTGACCGGATTCTCTGTTGATGTGCTCAACGCGACTCCGTCCGCGCGAAATCAGAAATCACAAATCGCAAATCAGAAATCCAGATCGCGACTGTATATTAGATGGTTGCTCTGAGAATCGGTTCCGAGGAAAGACCATGACCGCGCTGGACGTCGTCTTCCGCCTGGGCCGCCCGCCGGGCGCGCCCGAGATGCAGGCCATCTACCAGGTGCGCGAGGTGTACGGCATCCGGAAGCTCACCTTGGATGGCGATGGGTTCACGGTGCGCGTCGAGTATGATGCCAGCCGCCTGTGCGAGAGCACGGTGGCGGCCCTGCTCCGCCGGGCCGGGCTCGACATACGCGACAAAGTGGCGCTGGTGTGAACTTGGGGGGAGAGTCAAGGCTAGTAGAACTGCCGCGGTCGGCTCACTGCACGAGGGAGTAGCCGTCCGGGAACTTGGAAGGCTGAACGCAGGTTGGCAACCAAAGCAAAGGGGGCACTCAAGAAAACCTCTGGCCGAAGTTAATTCTCAAGAGTGCCCCTATTGCGCGCCACTTCGTCTGTCCTGTCCTAAAGCACACACGGTACCAGACCTCACCCCACTGATAATACGGCATTTAGCCGGATGCCTTTTCGGCAGGTTACGAAGGAATTTCCCTGCGCGGGAAAGATTTACTTTGTTGGTTCGGGGGAGGGGGCCGAGAACATGAGATATCGGTTGCCTTTGGGCATGGTCAGAACTTGATGTCGTACTTCTGCAAGAGCTTCTTCATGTCCTCCCGCTTGTCCACGGCGGTTGAGTAGATGGCGTTGTTGTGTTCGCGCTGCTTCTGGTCCATCACGTGGCGCGCGCGCTGGGCACCGACCAGGTCTTCCAGGCCCTGCCACTCCAGCATGATGACCGCGAGGCGGAGGTAGGTACCGCGCTTGGCGTCGCCCTGCGCGGGTTCGGCCGGCAGCTTGGGAACGAGGCGCTGGAGGTCGCCGAAGAGTTGCTGCATCTGGCCGTGATGGCGCTCCATCAGCACCCGTTGGCCTTGCTCGTGGACGTATTGCGCCAGCAGCAGGTCGTCGTCGCTCAGGAAGCGGCAGTTCATGGTCAGCTCGGGATAAGAGTGCGGCGCGGCGCCCTGCTCGATCATGATGTCGCGGGTGATGGTGTACTTCGCCAGGTTGTACGTTTTGGCCAGGTGCTCGATGGCTTGCCTGGTTTGCTCCTCGCATCGCGTTCCGCCCTTGGTGTGGAGATCGAGAAGGGGCTGGTTACCAGCCGCTGCCGGAGGGTGGCCGGGCAACGCATTCACCGGGGATGGCGATGCTTTTGCGTTCTCCGGCGGGGGCGGCCCTGTCGGAGGACCGGTTCGGCCGCTGAGCCTCTTGTCCTGGTTTTCTGTTTTTGTTGCCTTCTGGATAGTGGGGGGCGGAACTGGGTTGGTGGTTGCGGCCAAGCCAGAGGACGATTGCCCCACGGAAGATCGTGACTGCCGAAACCGCAAGAACTGGACCCAAAGCACCACGCCCAAGGCGATGAGCGCGAGGGCAAGCACGCCGGCGTACCACCAGCGACGGCGCGAGGCCAACGGTTTGGCAGGGGTGGCCAGGAGAGGCGGCGCTCCGCTGGACGAGCGCATCTTGCTGGGGATTTCTGGGTTGCCCAGTTCAGGGGTGTACAGGTTAAAAAGCTGAATGCGAACGCCGTGCTTCACCTCGGCCTCGCCCAGGCCGTGCAGGGCCCGGCTCCAGGTACTCACCTGTTCCAGCGTTTCGGCTACTGATTTGGAGACCAGGATGTGGCCGGCGTCGCCACAATCCATCACGCGCTGCGCGGTGTTGATCCCGCCGCCGGCTACGTTCCGATTGGCGTTGATATCCGAGACCCGGTATACGGGCCCGGTGTGAATGCCGATCCGCAACTGAAAGGCGGGCTCGCGGCGCCGGGCGCCGCTCAGCTCGAGCGCACACCGGACCGGGCGCTCCGCATCGCCAAAGAAGACCAGCGCCATGCCGTCGCCCGTGGGCAGCACGATGAGTTCGTCGGCGGATTGGGCGCTCCCGAACTCACCCGTGCCGCGCACCAGCTCCTGGAGCCGTTGCAGCGCCTTTTCCTGCTGATCCATGGGAAGGCGCGAGTATCCGACGATATCCATGAACAGCACGTGCGCGATCTCCAGGGTGCGGCCGGAACTGGCCCATTCAACGCTGCCCACGGCGCGGTGAGATTCCGTATCCCGCTTGAGCCGCTTGAGGTCGGTATGGAGATCCGACGCATTTTGGTAGCGCAGTTCCCTGTTCTTCTCCAGCGCCTTGCTGATGATCCGCCCCAGTTCGGGTGGCAGATCAGGATTGAGCCGGGTAGGTGGAGCGATGGCCCGCTCCAAAATCGCGTGGAAGATTACCCCTGAAGTATCGCCGCGAAAGGGCAGGGTCCCGGTTGCCATCTCGTAGAGCACGACCCCGAACGAGAACAGGTCCGTGCGCGCATCCAGGTCTTTGCCTCTCACCTGCTCGGGCGACATATAGGCGACCGTGCCCAGGGTGCTGCCAGGACTGGTCAGATGTTCTTCGCCCACCCCGGCCGGCGCCGCCGCCGGCCTGCTCGTCGCGGGGGAGAGTTTGGCCAGACCAAAGTCGAGAATCTTGGCGTGGCCGCGCTTGGTGACAAAGATGTTTGCGGGCTTGATGTCGCGGTGAATGATGCCCTGCGCGTGTGCGGCATCCAGTCCATCGGCGATGTCGCTGGCCAGCGCCAGCAGCGTTTCGGTGTCGATCGGGCGGCCCTGGATGCGATGCTTCAGGGTCTCGCCGTCGAGGAACTCCATGGCGATGAAGGCCTGGCCGTCGGCCTCACCGATATCGTAAATGGTGCAGACATTGGGATGATTGAGCGCGGAGGCGGCCTGGGCCTCGCGCTGAAACCGGGCCAGAGCCTGCGGGTCTTTGGCCACCTCATCGGGCAAGAACTTCAGCGCCACAAAACGCCGCAGGCGGGTGTCCTCGGCTTTGTACACCATACCCATGCCGCCGCCGCCCAGCTTTTCGAGGATTCGATAATGCGAGATGGTCTGGCCGATCACCGCGTAGGCCCCGCTGCTGATGGGCGCGGATGTTAGTCGGCAATCAGCGGCAAGTCAACGTCAGGCGTAGCGGCAGGGCGGGGTATGCCTGGCTCCTCACCGGGCGAGAGCGCGCGCCCCGGAGCGGAGGCACGCCCTCTGTGTTTGTTATAATTCTGGATGTCGCGCGCGCCCTTAGCTCAGTTGGATAGAGCGTCTGGCTACGAACCAGAAGGTCGGGAGTTCGAATCTCTCAGGGCGCGCCATTTCTATTTGGGTGCTCGCCTATTCGGGAACGGAGTGACTCAAGGGGTTGACAACACGAACCGGGCCATAGGTCTGCCCGTCTGCCAAGTCTTCTGAATAGAGAACCGTAGCGCCGGAAGCTCCCGCAGCTCGAATAATCAGAGCATCCCAGAAAGAAACATTGTAGCGGAGCTCAATGGCGAGGGCCTCGATGACAGATTCGGCCGTGTTGATCACAATCTCCCAGCTCAAGTAGTCCTGAAGCAATCGGCGTGTCTCTGCAATCGACAAAGGGCGAGCGGTTTTGCGGCGAAGATTGATGCAAAGTTCCTGAAGAACCTGCGTACTCAACACTCCGCCACCGGAATCCCAGAGCCTTTCGATCAGCGCCCGAGCCCGTTCGTGTTTGACTCCCGCGGCCCGGTCGTGGGCGTACACCAGGATGTTGGTGTCGATGAAAAACTTATCGCTCATGAAGTTCGGCACGTGAACGTGGAGGCGTCCAGCCAAGATCGAGTCCCTTGCGGAGCCGTGCTACGGCACGCCTGCGGGAGCGGTCGTATCCCTTGCGCTGCCGCACGATCTCCTCGAGCTTCGCCGCCAGCAAGCCGCTGATCGAGAGGCCTTCCTCGGCCGCCAGTACTCGGACTTCTCGCAAGACGTCGGCATCTAGCTTCAATGTGATATTGGTTTTCATGGCC
>JBIOFT010000009.1:0-41500 GCA_044447375.1 Terriglobales bacterium
CCGCCCCCTGCTTCCTGCCCCCTCTCTTACGGCGTCAGGTCTTCCGTCTCGATCAGCTCCACCCCGGGGGGAGGCGAAAAGCGGAACCGCTGATCGGCGATGGGCAGGTTCTCGCGCTGGTTACCGAAACGATACTCCGTACTCGACCCATCCACCTCGTTGACCACCATGCGCGCAATCTCTCCCTCCGGGGTCACCTCCAGCAGCACGCTGGAAACCCGGTCCTCCATCCCCTTGGGGACACCGCGCAGCACCATGTCGCCCGGCGCCGCCGGCGAAACCTCCGTCGCCAGCGACAGCCCGGTAAGTTCCTTTTCCAGCTTGGTCTTACCCAGCAGATAACGCAGTGGCGACCGCAGATCGTCCAGTTTCTTCACCGCCGCCTTGCGCGCCTGGCGTTCCCCCGGGACGTAAAACCACGCCCACTTGCCGTCGGTGACGAACACCTTCGGTTGCGGTTCCCGATAGTCCCACAGCATTTTGCCGGGACGCTTCAGCCAGAGCACCCCGGATTCGCTCCTCGACACCCCAGCGCCGCGATAGGTCTCGGTGAAGTCGGCCTGCAGCGTTTCCAGGCGGTTGTAACGCCGGTCCACCTTGGCGGCGATCTCGGGTACCGTGGCCGCGGCGGCGATGCCGGCCACGAACAGAAGACACAGCGCCAGAGCGAAGGCGCCGCCCTCCAGGCTTCGGAGCTGCTGCCGAACTGAGCTGCGTGCTTGCATAGGAAACGGTGCAAGAGCGTAAGAGCCAGCAGCTACTTGGATTCGCTTGGCTGCTGCTGGGATGGTTCCTCCGCGAGCCCCTTGGTAATGAACGGCAGATCTTCCGGATCTTGCACCAGCACCCGTCCGCCCGGGCTCAGGTGGTAGGGCCTGCGGGTAGGATCGAGGGGCACGCCGCGGAGATATCCCCCTGCCACCATCTCGGCCCAGTTGGCGGGCCAGCGCCCGGTGCGCTCGTGGAAGCCAGTTACCAGTTTTTCCAGCACCGAGACTTCCTCGTCCACCTGGAGCGCCCGCAGATGCTTGGCGGCATTAGCGCGGATATCATCGTTGTCTGTGGTCTCATAAAGGCTCGACCACAGGAAGCGGGCGGTTTGGAGGTTGCCGGCATGCTGCGACATCTGGGCGGCCATCACTTTCATCCAGGCCAGTGCGCCCGGAACGTGCGAGCCGCGCTCAAAGGCATCGGCGGCGGCCGAGTAGTCGTGGCGCTCGAAGTAATGGATGAACCCCAGGTTGTAATAGAGCCTCCACTCGGAGGGATTCTCGCGCACCCCGCGCTCCACCAGACGGACGGCGGCATCCGGGTCGCCGGCGCCCTCGGGCGGCTTCTGCGCCAAAAAAACCGCGCCGAACTCATACGCCACCACCAGATGGGGGTCGAGCGTGGTGGTGATGTCGAGCAGCGGCTCGAGCAGCTTGTAACGCCTGGAGCGCACGTAATGGTGAACGCCGAAATACTGGACCGCGCGCGTCCAATAGATGTCGGCCAGCAGGCCGTTGTAGCCCAGAGTCATGCGCCGGAGGATTTTCGGCGAAGGAACGTAAAGCGCCTCTTCCGCCGTCGCCCCGGCGCGGAGATTGTCGAGGCGGCGCACCGTCAGGCTGGCGCCGGCCAGCGAGGCGGCTAAGAGTACGGCAGCGATGAGTACGGTTTGAGTACGGGAATTCATGGGCTGTGCGCGGCAATTCGGAAAGCTAGGACAATGGGTATCAAGCTAAAGAGTGCGAAGACCACCATGGCCAGAAGCAAGTCTGTTGCTCCAATGCCGATGTGACCGGAGCCGAGAAACAGCACAGTCCCTATTAGGAGCAGGGTAGGTATCCCTAGGCAGCTTTCCACTATGCCATAGACCCAAAGCAGTTTCGGATTGGCCCCGATCCCGAACCCGATGCCTACGAGCCATATGGCCGACGCGACCGAGAAAAGAAAAGGCGGGTTTCCGCTAGCCAACGTCGAGGCGAACATCCATTCCACCGCGAATCTCGGGTCTAGCAGAAAATTCCCGCCACCAGATCGGAACCAGCCAATGATTGCAATTTCATACGCTGCCAGACACCAAATATAAGCCGTAAGGGCTCGCCTACTCACCAGGGTCGCAGCGAGCGTTGTGCTTCCTCTCGTCTTCATTTCAGATTCCTGTACTCGAACACCAGGATCGCCCCGCACAACGCTGCCGCTGCGTAGAACAGCGAGTACACGGTGTTGTAAAGGATCAACGACGCGGCGATTGGCTGCCCGTGGGCCACCGACGATATGACATTGAGCGAAGCAAAGTTCGGCACCACGTAAGCCGCCAGCGTGGCGAACACCCGTGTGAGGCCATGGCTCATGGCGGCAAAGGCGCGCAGGTCTTCCGCGAAGGTGCCGATCACGAACAGAGCCAGCGCCATCACCGCCGACAGCACCGGCGAGGAGAAGGTCGAGAACAGCAGCGCCAGCGCCGTCACCACCACGAATTCCAGGATGATGAAATAGATGGCCACCACCAGCCAGCCGTCGGCGCGCTCGAAGCGGCGAGCCAGCAGGAGCAGCGCGGCGAAGAAACCGGCGGCCATGCACAGGGTGTTCACCACCAGCGTCCAGGCCAGCCCGCCGAACTTGCCCACGATGAATTCCCAGCGCCGCACCGGGCGCGAGAGGATGGTGTAGAGCGTCTTCTTTTCCATCTCCTTCGAGACCAGCCCGATGCCGATGAAGATGGCGATCACCACCCCGAACACTGAGATGGCCGAGAGCCCCAGGTTGATGAGCACGATGCGCTGGATGCCGATGGAGATTTGCCCGAACAGCAGCGCCGCGCCCACCAGCAACAGGGCAAAGAAGATCAGGTTGTAGAGGACGCGGTCGCGCACGGCCTCACGGAAGGTGTTGAACGCGACGGCGGAAATGCGATTCATGGTCTTAGGACGCAGCTAGCAGCAGGCAGGAAGCAGGAAAACCCATCCCTGCCTCCTGCTTCCTGCCCCCTGCTTCCTGCCTCCTCATGCTCACCGCCCCACCTCCACTTTCCCGGTCTTCTCGCCCAGCCGCTCGATGAAATAGTCCTCCAGCGTGGCGCGGACGGGCGTCAGCGAGATCAGCCGTGCTCCCTGGCGGCGCAGCGCATCCAGGGCTTCGTCCTGCCGGTTCTCGGCGATGATGGCCCGCACTGTTTCCCCGGTAGCGTGACATTCGGCGCCCAAGGCGGAGAGCAGCGTGATGCCCTGCAGGCCGTGGAAAAGGATCTCGATCTTGCTCTCGGTGCGCGCCGTCAGCTCGTCCACCGCTCCCACCCCGCGCAGTTCGCCCTGGTGCAGGATGGCGACCCGGTCGCACAACGCCTCGGCGTCGGAAAGGATATGCGTCGAAAAGAAAACGGTTTTGCCTTCATCCTTCAAGGTCTGGATGAGGTCGCGGACTTCGCGCCGGCCCAGAGGATCGAGTCCTGACATGGGTTCATCGAGGAAGACCACCTTGGGATCGTGCAGGATGGCTTGCGCGATGCCCACCCGCTGCAGCATGCCCTTGGAAAGCTTGCGAAGCTGGGTGCGCGCCGACTGGCTCATGCCCACGCGCGCCAGCATCTCCTTCACCCGGCGCGTGCGCTCGCGACCGGGCACGCCGGAGAGCTGAGCGTAGTACTCCAGCAGTTCCGCTGCCGTCAGATAGTCGTAGAAATAAGGCTGCTCAGGCAGGAAGCCGATCAGCGACTTCATGCGCGGGTCAGCGACTTCCATCCCCAGGATGCGGGCCGAGCCGCCGCTGGGAAAGATGAGGCCCATCAGCAGCTTCAGCGTGGTGGTCTTGCCGGCGCCGTTGGGTCCGAGATAGCCGAAGACCTCGCCCGCTTCGACCGACAGGTTCAGGGGCTTCAATCCCGCGACCCGGCGCTTGCGCCAGAATCCGACGCTGTAGCTCTTTTCCAGGGCGAAGGTTTCGATGGCCGGCATGGCGCGCGTCGTACTGGATTGTAATTATAAGCGAGGAAGAGTTGCAGCCAATGACGTCGCTGGTGCGCGCAATGCAGGATGCAGGAAGCAGGTTGCAGGAGGCAGGAGAACATCAAGGGGCCCTGATTTTCCTGCCGACTGCGTCCTGCTTCCTGTTGCCTAGATGGGGGTGCCGTTGCTCAAGCAGTTGGAGGTGCTGCCGGGGTCGAACTTGATCACGCCCGAGGCGTCACTGCAGAAGTAGCGCTGCCCGGTGGTGCCGGGGCTGACCGGGGTTCCCGTGGACTGGTAGGTGGGAATGGGCGTGGTCGAGCCGCAGCCGGACAGCGCGAAGCTGTAGCCGCTCTTGATACCGCTGGCCAGGTTGGCATCGACCAAGCCCGCCGCAGTCGATGTGGCTGACGCACTGCCGTTGGTCGGACCCAGCGCGGACAAGGTGCAGGTGAAGCCTGTACTCGGGTAACTGGTGTTGTAGGTGATTTCCGCGATGTTGAGCGTGCGCAGCGAACCCACGGCAGAAGCCTCGTTCGCCGAAATGCGCGAGCGCAGCAGGTTGGGAATGGCGATGGCCGCGATGATCAGGATGATGGCTACGACGATCAAAAGTTCGATCAGCGAGAATCCTCTGTTTTGTTTGTTCTGTTTCAAGGTGGCGCCTCTCGGTGGTTTCGTGCAGGCACAACTATAGCTGATTTGCCTGAATCCGGCGGTGAAAAGGGAGAAGTACGGGGTTTCCGGAGGACGAAAAAAAGGGAGCAGAGGACTCGCGTCCTCTGCTCCCCCCTTGGCTTGTACCCTCCCCCAGGTACTTTGCCAAACTTCACGAACAGAGTTCAGGACCTGCCGAGCCAGGCCCTGACCCTGCCAGTTCACTAGATCGGGTTGTTGCTGCCGCTGGCGCAGGTAGTGCCAGTGGGGGCCGTCGCGTTGTACTGGATCACGCCGGAACTGTCGCTGCAGAAATAGCGTTGTCCGGTGGTCCCCGCGGTCACCGGCGACGCCGCGGACTCGTAGCTGGCTACGGGCGTGCCGCCGCCGGCCGTCACCGTGAAGCTGTAGCCGCTCTTCACGCCGCTTGCCAGGTTGGCATCGATCAGCCCAGCGGCCGACGAAGTTGGTGAGCCGCCGGTCACCGGACCCAAATTAGCCAGGGCGGTGAAACCCACGCTCGGATAGGTGGTGTTGTAGGTGACTTCGGCGGTGTTCAGCGTGCGCACGGACCCCACTGCCGAGGCTTCGTTGGCGGCAATGCGCGACCGCAGAAGGTTCGGGATGGCGATAGCGGCGATGATCAGGATGATCGCCACCACGATCAGCAGTTCGATCAGTGAGAAACCCTTGTTCTTTTTCACGTGCTTCTTAGCGTGCTTCTTGGCCTTGTGCTTCTTCATTTTCGTTCGTCCCTCTGGAAAGGTTTTGTAAGCCGGGCAACCGCTTCATTCGCACTTGGGATACCAACCCTGCCCTCGCGGCAGCCGGCGAGGGGAGTCTCTAAAACCCTGCCTGCGTTGGGCTTACAGGCATGCTCCGACCGCGCTTCGAGCCCCGGACCAGATCGGGGCTTTCTCGGCTGGAATCCTGACACAAATTGTCAGTTCCACGAGCAGATTTTGTCAGAAACGCGGTTTGCGGTAACCCCAACCCGATGCCACAACGCCGAGCCACTCAGCGGGACTCTCATGGCGGAGCCGCAATCCACAATGGGACCTTTACCGCGCAGTGAACCCTGCCTGAGAGTGAGGCAAACTCGCCGCCGGGCTGTGCTAGTCTCTGCTTCAGGTTTGCTCCCCGAGGACAACTTGCCTTTGGAAACCAAAACCGAGCTTGCGGCGGGAGTGGCCGAAGCTCCGCCCTCCACGGCGGGGCAGTTCCTCCTGTGGCTGGCCCTCGCGCTGACCTTGCTGACCTTCATCGGCACCTTGCGGTTCGAGTTCGTCTATGACGATCTATCGCAGATCGTCAGCAACCCGCACGTGCAATCCTGGCGTTACGTGCCCACCTACTTCACCGAGCAGGTGTGGGGGCACCTCCACCCTGGTCAGCCCGGCGACTACTATCGGCCAGTGTTCCTACTCTGGCTTCTCTTGGACCACACTTTGTTCGGGACGCGGCCCGGAGGATGGCACGCGACCACGCTTTTGCTCCATTTGCTGACGACCGGGCTGGTCTATCTGTTGGCCTGCAGGCTGACCAAGGACCGCATCGCCGCGGGCATCGCCTCACTCTTCTTTGGTCTGCACCCAGTCCACATCGAAGCTGTTGCCTGGATTTCTGCAGTTTGCGAGCCGCTTATGGCCGCAGCCATGCTCGGCTCCTTGCTGTGTTATCTGCAACAGCGGGAAACCCAACCCTCGAGAAGAAGCCTCTGGCAAGCGGCATCGGTTGCATTGTTCTTGATAGCGGCGCTAAGCAAAGAGACCGCGCTCGTGCTCCCGGGCATCATCGCAGCATACGAGTGGCTGTTTCCCAGCCCCAGCGCGCCAACCGCGGGCGCGCCGGGGACCCCGGCTGGCGGGGGCACGGAGCGGGATTGCGAGACCGCGAGCTTGCCGTTGCGGATTGCACGCGCGGTCGGTCCTTTTGCCGTGGTGCTGGCGGGCTACCTCGTGGTGCGCTTGCGCGTTCTCAAAGGGCTGGCCATCCCGGCGGACAAAGCCACCTATGTCGCCGTGTTGCTCACTTGGCCGTCGCTGCTGTGGTTCTACCTCAAACAACTTCTGTGGCCGGTCAAGATCAGCCCGTTCTACGAAACGCCGTTGGTGCACTCCCCGGGCCTGGGTAACTTTCTCCTTCCGCTCCTGGCGGTAAGTTGCGCGGCCGCAGCCTTGGGCTTTTGGGCTCGGCGCTCACGCGTGGCCGCATTCTCCGCCCTCTGGCTGGCGCTTACCATCTTCCCGCCGTTGTGGGGTGTCCGGTACTTCGGCGAAAGTGAACTGGCCCACGACCGCTATCTGTACCTGCCGTCGGTCGCCTTCGTGCTGCTGCTGGCAGTAGCTATCAGAAAACTACATCGGGGCCACGCCCAACTGTTCGGACAGCCGGCTGTACAGGTTGCCGTGGTGGCGATGGTGACGTGCTTCTTGGGGATTGCCAGCGCCGCGCAGAGCGCCTATTGGGCCAACAATCTATTGCTATACACCCGGGGCGTTCAGGTGGCTCCCCACAATACGCTGGCCTGGGACCATCTGGGCACCGAATGGATGGCTCGCAACCGCCCGGACAAGGCGATCGAGACTTACCAGCATGCCCTCGAGATCGATCCCGATGCCTGGAACACCAACTTTGCCCTTGGGATCGCCTACTCCAGCATCGGAAACCTGCCGGAGGCGGCTCGTTATCTTGTGCGCGCCTGCGAACTGCGCAGCGGTTATGCCAACCAGTACTACTACCTGGGGGCGGTCCGCCTGCAGATGGGCCGGCTGAAAGAGGCGGAAGCTCCGCTGCGCAAGGCGCTGGAGATCTGGCCGGCAGCCGTCGGCTGGCACCAGACCTTGGGTGTAGTGCTGGAACGCGAGGGCGATCTGGCCGGGGCTCGCGACCAGTACCGGGCGGAACTCACCAATAATCCCGCTTCTAACGCCAAGCAACAGCTCGATGAGGTGCAGGCACGCTTACGCGCCACCAGCGGTCCGGCCACGCCGCCCGCGCCCGGCCAAAAACGCTAGAGCGGATTCTTGGGTTTCTCAGTGGCCGGCGTTGGCCGCCGCTTCGATGCTCAGCGCCTTCTGATACTCCTCCATCGCTTCGGCCTGCCTTTGCATTCTTGCCAGCACCAGGGCACGGGCCACGTGCGGTCCGGCTGAGTTGGGAGCGATGGTGAGAGCCGTTTCCGCTTCCGCCATCGCTTGCTCGAGCCGCGTGGTTTCGGAAAGCTGCGCCGCGGCGACTTCATGCGCCTTGGCGGCGGCGGCGGGCACTTCGAACCGGCCGTCAAAGACCAGGATCGAGTGGGCAATCAGCGCGCTCGGACGTTTTCCGCGAAATTCCGTGTAGGGATTGTAGGCGTCCCCGCCCCAGAACGGGCCGGCGACTTCGCTTGCGCTCAAGAACACCGGACCATCGATGGTGGAAGGAACCGGCGCCACCGCAATACGGTTGGCGACGGAGAAGGAGTTGGGCAAGGGCTTACAGGGGATGCCATAGTAAGAGGAGTCCGCGACATTGGCGGCGAAGTATGCGAACCAGCAATCTTTGATTCCGCGCCGGTCGAGATACGTTTTCATGGCTTTGAGTCCCTGTCCCCAGTCCACGTTCGAATCCGCGACCAGCCGGTAGCTATTCGCGGATCCGCCCCAGAGTTCATTGGCGTAGGCGATATCGTCCGGAAACGAGCGCAGCGAAGACGCGATGTGAAGAACCACCAACGCGGCGACCAGGATCGCCAACGCACGGCGCGTTCGGGCGAGACTCCAGGCGCCCGCCGCCACCAGCACGATAAGAAACGGATACACGGGAAGAATGTGGCGCACGCCGAGGTTGATGCCTGACCCCATCGCCGCGGCGAAGCAGACCGCTGCAGGAATGGCGAGAAAAATCAGTTCCCGTCGGCGGTCTGGGTTGCGAAGCAGCGGCGCGAACCCCAGCAGCAAACACAACCCCAGAAAACCCAGCGTCGATTTGATGGCGAAGATCACCGGGAACCAAAACCACTGGGCCCGCGGATAATACTTGCCAAGAAGATAGGTAGGAGTCGCTTCCCCATGCAGGATGTCTGCGAAACCGTACAAATAGGATTCCGGCAATAGCTTCCAGCGCGCCACCGCCAGCAGGAATGGCGAGCCGGCCGAATGGGCTCCCCCCGCCAGCACCGCGAGCGGCGGATCCAGGGTCGATCCCGCGGGGCGCGCCGCGAAGCGAAAGCCGTAGGTTGACCACAGGAGCACGACGGCAATCGCCACAATCGCGGCCAACGATGCGATAAGAGTCAGTACCTTCTTGCGGCCGTTCTTTTTGTCGGGAGAGTTCTCGCGGGGCAGTTGCAATTCCAGAAGGCCCAGAAGCAGCAGAATGGGAAAGATCAGAATCCCGGAATGCTTGCTGGCGAGCGCGACCCCGGCAGCAACGCCGGTGGCCATCAGCCAGGGCGCTGACGGCCGCTTCACAAAACTGTAGAAACAGAAGACTGCCAGGAAGATACCGAACGTCACCCCCATGTCGGTGGTGACCAGGGAACCGTGGGCGACGAGATTCGGCTCGAAGACAACCAGCCCCAGCGCCAGAAAAGCAGGGCCTGCTCCCCACATGGCATGTGCTGCGAGAAAGACCGTCAATGCCAGCGCAAGGGCCAGCAGCGCCGCCGCCAGCCGCGCACGCAGCAACACCGTGTTCGCGTCATTGGTATACAGGAATTGGCGTCCGCCGATGAATTCGATCGCTTTGAAGTAGCCTTGCGGCCGCGGCGGCGTGCGCAGGTGGAGGGACAACAATGGCATCGCCGCCACCAGCTTGACCAGCGGCGGATGCTCGGGATTGATGCCGAAATCGAAATCCTTCCAGTAGCGATAGCCGGCAAAGACGTGGCATGCCTCATCAAAGGTTTGGGACATGCGGCGGGCGGAGATCGCGAGCTCGGCGGCAAACACGCCCAGCAGCGCGACCAAGCCAAGGATCAGTTTGACGCGGCGCGCATCGCCAGAATTCTGAATGACGATCTCTCCCCTGCGGACGAAATCTCGGAAGGTGGTGGTCTCGGCGAATGTAGCACGAATGCGGACCGAGCCTGGCGCCTGCCTATCCCTATCGTTTCCCGCCCGGCCTACTTGCTCTCGTGGTATTCCATCTCGGTGTTGACGCGCCAGATGTTGGCCTTGTCGGTGCGGCCGGCGATGATGTTATCCACGGCTTCGATGGCGGTCAGCATGGAGTGGTCCTGGTTGTTGTACTTGTGCATGCCGTTGCGGCCCACCAGGAACAGGTTGGGGAAGGCGTCCAGGTAATTGCGGATTTCGTCGAAGTGCGAGTAGGCGCCGAAGTATGCGGGATAAGTCTTGGGCATGCGGATGACGGTGGAATCCAGCACCGCATCGCGGTCGATGATGCCGATCTTGTGCAGCTCCTGGCGGGCGAACTCGGCCATCTCCGCGTCCGGCTTGCGCCACAGCTCGTCGCCTTCGTAGCAGAAGTACTCCACCCCCACCCAGACATTGCCGGGCTGGCTCACCAGGTGCGGGCTCCAGTTGTTGAAGATCTGCAAGCGGCCAGCGAGCACGTCGGGCTCCTGGATGTAAATCCAGTTGTCTTCGATCAGCCGGCGGGCGTAGCCACCCGCGTCGCCGTTAGCAGCCGTGTCCGCCACCTTCAGGCCCTTCAGCAGCAAGCCGACGGTCAGGAAATCGCGGTACTGGAGTCCGTCGCTCACCTCGCGCACGTTGGCCGGAACCGGGGCGTCGAGGGCACGCACCAGTTCCTTGATCGGCATGGTGGAGAAGAAGTAGTCGCCGGCGAATTCGCGCTCGCCGCCGCTCGCGTCCGCTGCGCGTATCGATACGATCCGGCCATCCTCGCAGTGCAGCCCGCGGACCTCGATGCCGGTGTGGATCTCGCCCTCCAGAGCTTTCACTTTTTGCGCCACCGTCTCCCACATCTGCCCGGGGCCATACTTGGGATAGAGAAACTGCTCGATGAGCGAGGTCTCGGTGCTCTTCTGGGCCACGTCGCCGGGCCGGTGGCCGTTGAAGCTCTTCTTCAGGAAGTGGGTGATGGTCTTGGTGACGGAGAGGCCTTTGACGCGCTGCGCGCCCCATTCCGCGCTGATCTGCTGGCAGGGCACGCCCCAGACCTTTTCGGTGTACGACTTGAAAAAGGTCTCGTAGAGCTCGCGGCCAAAGCGGTTGATGAAGAACTGCTCCAGGTTTTGCTCGTTCTTGTAAGGGAACATGGCGCTGCGGGCGTAGCTGGCGCCGATGCGCAGCGTGCGCACCGCACCCAAGTTGCGCAGCGTGTCCTTGCTCAGCGAGATGGGATAGTCGAAGAATTTGCGCAGAAAATAGATGCGCGACTTGCGCTTGCGTACCAGCATGACCTGGTCACTGGTTTCAGGATCGGGACCGTCCGGCGAAGCGGCAACGACGCGCGTCTGGTTCTGGTACTTGATCTTCAATTCGTTGCCATTGCCATTCAAGGGAACACGCTGCATCGGCATGTGCTGCAGCCACCATTGCATGACGCGATCGCTCTTGGAAAAGAAGCGGTGGCCGCCGATGTCGATGCGGTTGCCCTTGTAGTTGACCGTGCGCGAGATGCCGCCCATGTATCCGCTCTTCTCCAGCACGATGGGCTGCACATCGCTGCGAGTCAGCAGCTCGTAGGCGGCGGTGAGTCCCGCCGGCCCGGCTCCGATGATGATGGCTTTCTTACGGCTCAATTGATGTGTCCTGGTGGCGCTGGCGTGCGAGTCGACGCCAGAATCTCCCCCCGCTGCGCCGATTATAGCCTCGACCTGCAGGGACTGAACCGTCGCCGAGTTGGCGATGTTTCACAGCAGGCCGAGGAATCCGCCCGGATACATGGGTCAAAGGCGAGCGAACGTGGTTTTCTCGAAACCTTATTGAGATTAGCGGAGAATCACGCGCGGCGGAATGGGCCAATGCACCTTCGTTACGTACGCGTTGATGCCAGTCGTGGTACGGGTTAGAGCAGCAATGAGCGCGGGTTGGTACGCCGGCCGGGAAGCGGATCGGCGCCCGCGATCCTGCCGCAACCGCGATGAATCTGGTGGCCCCACCGCCGGCCCGGCTCACAACCGCGCGCCTGCGCGTTGTCGAGCCCGCTGCACTCCAGGCAGCGCATCCGCTGCCGCCGCGGCTGCTCCTGGCGCTCGCCCTGGGACTCAGCTTGCTCAGCTACGCGCAAGTGTGGCGCTTCAATTTCGTTTACGACGACGACTTACAGATTGTCAACAACTCCAAGATCCACGACTGGAGCCACCTCCGCGGATATTTCACCTCGCATCTGTGGGCCAACGCCGGCAGCTTTGACCGGATCTCGAGCTACTACCGGCCGCTGTTCCTGGTGTGGCTGCGGGTGAACTATGCGTGGTTCGGACTGAACGCTCGCTATTGGCACGCGCTGTCGCTGGCGCTTCATCTTCTGGCGGTCGGGCTCGCGTACCTGGCGGCGCTGCGCTTGCTGGAGTTCGCCGGCTCGCAGCAGCAGTCGCGCCGGACGACCGCCGCGGTTGCGGCTTTGCTCTTCGCCTTGCACCCGGCGCACGTCGAGCCTGTGGCCTGGGTCTCGGCCGCGAGCGAGCTGCTGCTGACGATTTTCTTTCTGCTCGCCTTCATCGCTTACGTCGAGAACAGGGTGCGCAGGAAGCGACGCTGGCTCGCGGCCTCAACGGTATGCTTCGCACTGGCCCTGCTGGCCAAGGAAACCGCCATCATGTTGGCGCCGCTGCTGCTGTGCTGCGAGCTGATGCGTCGGACCGATGATGAAACGGGCCTGGTGGCGCGCCTCAGCCGCGCGCTGCGCGGATGCTGGCCCTGGGCGGGCACGGCGTTGCTGTATCTGCTCGCGCGCCGCGCCGCCCTGGGTACGCTCGGACACGGGCAGGTGCCGGTGGGAACCGCGGTGGTGCTGAAGAGCCTGCCGGAGCTGCTCTGGTTCTACGCGCGGCACTTGCTCTGGCCCTGGCCGCTGGCCGAGTTTTATGACGTGTTCTACGTGAGTTCCGTGGGGGCCCGCGAGTTCGTCATCCCGGCCGTGGCCATGGCGGTTGTCCTGGCGGCGCTGTGGGCCTGGGCGCGGCGCTCGCGGGTCGCGCTCCTGGCCGGCTTGTGGATACTGTTTCCCCTCCTGCCGGTCCTCGATGTTGCGCTGCTGCGCTTCAACGCGCTCGCGGCCGACCGCTACCTGTACCTTCCCTCGGTGGGGTTTTGTGTGCTGGCGGCGGTGCTGCTGGTGCGCCTCACCGAGCTGCGGCAGTTCCGGCGCGCCGCCCTGGCGATGGTTCTGGGGCTGGCTGCGGTGATGGGCGTGGTGACGGCGCGCCAGGCCGCGCCCTGGGAGAACGCCCTACTGCTCTACGAGAACGCCGTGGCCGTGGCTCCGGGCAATGCCTTTGCCAAGACATCGCTCGCAGCCCAGTTGATGCGGCGCAGCGAGAACGATCGCGCCCGCAAACTGCTGCTGGAGTCCTATGCCATCGATTCCTATTCCTGGGCTACCTCCTTCAACCTCGGCTATCTGTATTTCACGCTCGGCGACCTGCCGCAGGCCGAGCGTTTCTTCCAGCACGCGATCTGGCTCGATCCTTACAACCGCAATCAGTTCCTCCAACTGGGATTGACCCAGAAGCGCATGGGCAACTTCGCCGATGCCGCGGCCACGCTCACCAAGACCGCCGAAATCTGGCCGGAGGCGCCGCTCGTCCACCTCGCGCTCGGCGAGGTGTTGGAGCAGCAAGGCCGCTACCGGGAGGCGCGCCGTGAATTCGACAAGGAATTGAGGGGCCAGAATCCCGCGGCTGCCCGCGTCGCCCTGGCACGCCTGGAGCGCAAGTGAGCTTCACCGCCGCGGATTCACGCGGATAAACGCGGATCAGAACCCAACCTGCCCCCGGACGCCAGGCGCCACAAGGCCTCACATCCCGCCGGCAATGCAAGAAGCCCGATGTAGAAACGCAGCCTGCTGCGTCTCCACAGATTTTAATTCTTTTGTGCCTTCGGGATCAGGCTGGGCGCTGCCGCGACGATCTCTTCGGGAGTGCGCTCGTTGTAGGGGGTCAGGCGCATGATGCCGTCGTTCTGGTCCACCAGCCACAGCCGGCGATTGGCGAAGTAGCGCAGCAACTCTTCGTTCTTCTCCGCGCCCATGTCCCGCGCCCAGACGATCTTGGCGTGGTCGAGATCAGCCTTGTTGTAGATCCAGTCCTCGGAGCCGGTATGCGAGCGCCGGTTGTGCACAATGAGCAAGTGCTGGCCGGGAATCTGCTTCAACTGCGCCTCCAGGCGGGCGCGGTCCATCGCTTCCGCCAGGAGCTTCCCTTTATTGATTTGGAGGATGTACGGATTCAGGATCTTCTCCCCAAGAGGGAACAGCATCCAGAGCGCCATGACCAAGACAATGGCGCGGGAGGTCATGAGCCCTATGGGGATGCCGCGCGGCTTCCAAACCCGCAGCATGCGCAGCCCGTAGATCGCGATCGCCAGCATGACGCAAAGAGCCTGCCCGGCATAGTGGCTGTGCGGGGGCCAGGACTCGACCAGCAATCCCGCGAGCAGTACCAAGGGCGTGATTGCCAGCAACCGCTGTTTGGGACTCTTCATCATCTGCCAAAGAGCGAAGAACATCAGCAGGAACAGCGGCCAAACGAAGGAGACATAGTAGATCTGGATCTTCTGTCCCGCCATCTGCTCCAGTCCCCAAAGCTGGCGTGACTTGAGATATTCCGGCAGCTCATGGAAGCAGTAGAAGGTCCGCATCACCCGGTGGTGATAATCAGGAATGGGGTTCGCCGCCTGCCAGAGGAAGGGACGGGAGATGTGGTACGTGTCCGCGTTGACGGTGTAGGGCATCAGCAGGGGATTTCCCGTGCCGCGCCAGTTGTAATAGAGCCCAAAAGCCCCGGCCAGCAACAGCACAGGCAGTGCCGGCACAGCGACCTGGCGCAGGAATGCGGCGGTCCACATGCGCTGGCGAACGGACCACACCAAAAAGTAAATGATCGCCGGGAGGCTGAAGACGAACCCCTCGTAAGGACGCGTGTACGCCAAAATCACCAGCCCGAGCGCCAGCAGCAGGGCATAGCGCGGGCTGGGCTTGCGCACCAGGCGCACCAGCGCCCCCAGCAGAATCGCTCCCGCGGTTGCGGCCACTGCTCCGCCCCAGTACGAGTTGATCCAGTAGCTGAAGGTCGCGTAGCGCATCACGCAGTACAGGCCGCCCAGCAGGGCCCAGGAACGAGGCACCCAGCCTTGCAGCATCCACACCACCGCCCCGCACATGACGCCGACGCTCAACCACACTCCCCACCAGGGATTGCCGGTGAGCGCCTCCGCCAGCGCCAGTACGCTGGCTTGCCCGGGCGGGTACATGGACTGGTAGGTGGGCCGCATGTTGATGTGGAAGCTCTCGAAGTGGACCCACAGCGGCGGCGTGGGGTTGCTGAGGTGTCCGGAAGCGAGGGTGTCCGCCTCCAAAAGATAGCTGAACTCGTCGTGCACAATCGGGGTGGGGATGGGGATGAGCGGCAGCAACGCCACCCGGACGCCCAGGGCGAGCACTCCCACCATGACAATCGACAGAGTGCGGCGCCGCGCCACTTCCCGGAACGCCAGCTCGGCCCGCACCAGAATCCTCGGACGCCGCCACAGCAGCACCAGGGCCAGCCCGATGACGACGCCCCAGAACAAGAATTCCAACAACACCGGATTCAGGGTTACGCCTGGGACGGGAAAGTCGTCACTGCCGTCCAGCCACATCCGCAATACGTGCAACAATTCGTCGTGACGCATTAGGAAACCGAGCCCTGTTCCCGCAAGGGTAGACAAACCGAGTCTACGGTGGCGTTCGCGCTGCGTAAATGGGCTCATGCACCTTGGTTACCTGTGGCTGTATCAGTCCAGACACCGGCCCATGTGTTCCGCGTCCCACCGTGACGATGGTCCGAGTGCAGAAGTGGGAAAATGCTGGATCAGTCAGACTTGCTATGAAGTGTGCTTTCTACCAAGGAAGCAGTGGGTTGAGGAGCAGCGGTGCGGAACGTGACTTCATAGAGATCATGATCTTCGTGTGTTCCCTCGTAGATGCCGATGATTCTGAGCTGCGCGCCATCTTCTTCGAGTTTTCGCAGCAGCCATTCGGTCGGATGACAATAGTCGCCGAGCACCAGGAAATGGCGGTGCGTGGCGATAAACTGATCATAAGGTGCGACGGTTCCACGGATCGGGAACAAGCTTTTCAATCGCGCATACCCTTCAAAAACCGTGAAGTGAACGAGGTTCACCGCCGCTTCCCGATTGTCGAGGAGGAAGAGCCGGCTTGTGAACGTGTTGTCTTCATAGTGGTCGAGTTCCATGAACGGCAAGGCACTGCCGGCGACCATGGGAAGCTCGGGAAAAACCGAGCTGATCTTCTTCACCTTTGGAGCCTGCCGCTCCTGCAGACCGAGATACGTCGGCAGCAAGACCGGGGGTGGCTGCGGCAGCTCAGGAGTTGCAATGGCGAGGGCCGAGACCACGGCGGCGGCACGTAGGGGTAGCAGACTGGCCGTCGATTCAATCACCCAAGGCCTGGCAAACGACTGCACAAACCAGAACATCACGACAATCCCAAATCCGATTCCACCTGCGAATACGCTCTTTCTGCTGCGGATACTGAGCAGCCAGGCGGGAACCACCGCCAGGGTAATCAGGATCACGATGCCGTAACGGTCAAAGAAGGCGGTTCCTGACCGCGCGAACAAAATGCCTACACCCGCCGGAACAAGAAAGAGCAGCAGCAGCAGGAGACGATGAGGAACGGTCAGTTTCCGAGCCTCGTCCCCGGAATCTGCCCGCGCGTCCTGGGAAAACACCGGCCACAGGGCTGCCACAACCAGGATGCACAGCAAAGGGCGAAGCACGAGATTGAGAGATCCCCAGTAAAAAGCCAACAGCCGGAGCGGTCGCGGCTGGTAATACGGCGCAAACAGCAGGGAACGTTGGGTCCGGAACAGCGGGATATACGTGACCATGGAGATCGTCGGCAGCAGCATCGCCGCCCACAGCTTCCAATCCGGTTTACGCCGGAGGGCGCAGCGAACCAATTCCGCCAATCCAAACGCTGCCAGCGGCAAGAGGGCGAGCACGTGTGAAAGAAGCATGCCGCACGCACCCGCCGCAACCGCCGCAAGTGCCCATCCGCGCCGTTCTCGGCCATCGGTGGCCCGGTCCCATCCGAAGAACAGAAGGGCAGTAAACATGAGCAGCAGCGCATAGGGCCGCGCCACCCGGCCGTAATCCGCGAGAGAGCTATTCCAGAGGAAAAACAGCCCGACGGAAGCGAAAACCACGGAGGAAATTCGCGACAGAAACGCGAAAATCAGGCCGCTGGCAACAATGAACGCGGCCATCGAAGGGATGCGTGCGGTAAATGTTGAAGCCCCTAGGAAGTGGAACACTGTCCGGGTCAGCAGGTAGGACAGGGGTGGATGCAGATCGGCCGTCTGGCTCAGTTCCAGCGTCCGTCGCCAACTTGCGGCATTCGAAATGTAGAACGTGTACAGTTCGTCGTGATCCAGATGGCGGAAGGCCATTTGGTGCAGCGCGAACCAGCCCAGCAGCGTGGTTAGAGCGGCGAATGTGAGCCAGGGGTGCGCTTCCATGAAGCGGGTGCTGGAGAGGACCAGCCTCGCGAGCCCTTGCTTATAGACTGCGCATCGTTTTGATAGCAGCTCTCGAAACGATTGACTGTCGCCTAGGATTCTCATGAAGGCAAAACGGGGCCCCGGTCCGATGTCCACGCGGGAGTTCCGGCGCGCCGCAAACTAGGCATGGATGATGGCTGAGCGTTCTCCCGAGAGTAGAGCGGCATGGCAGCGAAGGCAATGATAAACCCTGCAAATCCCGCATTGGGAGTACCTTTCGAGAAACCTTAACTCACATTTCCCTTTCTGAGTTGTGCTAGTCTCTCGAACAATGGGACTGCAATTCCTCAAGGACGTCCTCGTCCGGTTGGGACCGGACAGCGCGCTCGTCCATGCTGCGCTCTCAATGACTGCCCGAGTACGTGGATTTCGGGCGAGTTTCACGAAGCAGGGCTTCATCTCCATCGCAAAAGGCGATCGCGTGATCGTGCTCGACAAGTCGCAGTACGTACAAGTTCCGTTCATGATGGAGTACTTCGAACTGTACTTCGACACCTTTGTCGAACAGGAGTCGGACGGTAGCAAGGTCCTCAACTTCTCCGCGCCGGGATTTCACCGCTATCGCAAGCACGATATCGGCTTCTATTTCCCCTCGATTCCCGAAGAAGACTCGATGGACGCCTATACGCATTGGTATCGGCCGAAACCCGGAGACACCGTATGGGACGCTGGGGCGCATGCCGGGGCTTCGGTGTGCTTTCTCTCGCGGTTGGTGGGTGACACCGGCAAGGTGGTTGCGTTCGAGCCGGACGATCTCTGTTACGGGTTCCTGGAGAGGAACATCGAGCTGCATGGACTGAAAAACGTCGTCCCAGTAAGAAAAGCCTTGTCGGACAAGCGCGGCTGGGCACGGTTCGTGATGGATGGAACGCTCGCGGCCGGAATCTCCGATTTCGTGAAGTACTCCGACGAGAAGCGGGTCGTGTCGGTGCCGACGCTCAGCATCGAAGATGCCTGCAGCGAGCTGGGCGCAGTGCCGCATTACGTGAAGATGGATATCGAGGGGGCGGAGTTGGCCGCGATCAGGGGATCGCTTGAGTTTTTGAGGTCGCACGCGATCGAGTTTGTCATTGAGAGCAACCACTGGGTAAACGGCAAGCTCACCTGGAAGCCGCTGGAAGACATGTTTGGGAGTATCGCCTATGAAGTGAAATCAAGCGGCGAGTTCCTCCAGATGTTTACCTGGGCTCGGCCGCGAAGGAATTGAACGATGCGGCCTTGAACGGTCGGTGCGATCTCGCTGCGCCGTCGCCAGCGAGACCTGCCACCTTGTCCTGCAATGCGGAAAACCTTGGAGGCATAATAATCTCGTACACGTCCCTGTCCATGTAGGGGAGGTCGAGTTCAAGCTGCCAGGCCAGTCGCGCCGTTGCTCCATCCGCTTCCAGTTTTTGCAACAGCCAGTCCTCCGGAAAGCCGTAGGTTCCAACCACCAGAAACCTGGGATACGCGCTTACAAAATCCTGATAGGGCTCAATCGTTCCACGAATGGGAAATACCTGTTTCAGCTTCCCGTAGGAATCGAAAAGCGTGGCGTGTGAAATCTGGGCGGCAGCTTCGCGATCGGTGAGGTAATACAGTCGGTTCGTGACCTTGGCAGCTTCGCGGTTGTCCATTTCCAGGAAGGTCACGGCGCTCGCCGCCACAATCGGCAACTCTGGATGTAGATCATCGAGCCCGCCGCGAAGCCGCACCGGCGGCTTGGAACGTGATTTGCCATAGGAAGCGTCAAGGTATTTCACCGGCCGTTCCGCCAAAGGCAGAGGAAACACCCACTGGACGACCTGGGCCGTTTGCTTCGGTGACAAGATGGTTGGGAGCTCTTCAATGGCAATGACTCTGGGCGGGACGTAGAGTGATGGAATCAGGAATGCCGCAAGAAGGACGCCTGCGACCGGGTTGCGTCGGCTGCTCCAGGCCAGGGACAGCACCGGAAGCACCGCAATCGGGATTACCGCCACGATCCCGTATCGTTCGAACAAAGCTCCGTGCGAGCGGGCCAGCAGCAGGCTGATCTCAATCGGCACCAGCAGCAGGCACACCAGGAGCACAGACTCCGGAATACTCAGTGGAAACTCTCGGGTAGAAGGTTTTCTCCGCCACGCGGCGGCAAGGAGCAGCACGATCAGCAAGGGAAGGAAAGCTACCTGTGCCTGGTTCTGGTAAATGAGAGTAGTTCTCTCGACCGAGGGCTGCCACTGGGGCGGGAACAAAATAACGGATCGATTGCGGATCAGGGGCATGTATGTAATGCAGCTAATGAGCGGCAGCAATAGGCAGGCCCACAGGGCCCAGTCGGGCTTGCGCCGCAAGTAGCAGCGGACGGCTTCCGCCAGCCAAAAAGCAGCGAGTGCACAAACCCCGAATACGTGGCTGAGCAGTAATCCGAAGCCGCCGAAGGTCAGGATTAACAAACCCGGCCATCGCCTTTCGTCCTTTATGGCACGCTGCCACCCCAGCAGCATGAGGGTGGTGAAGGCAAAGATAAGCGCGTAAGGCCGTGCTTCTGTAGCGTAGTAAAAGAATCGGCTGTTCCACAGCAACAGCACAGCCAGGGCCGCGTAAAGCGCCGTCGTTTTCCGCCTCAGAAAAGCGAGAAGGAAAAGGCTTCCCGCCAGAAAGGCGAGCATCGACGGAATGCGGCAGGCGAAGGGTTGCGGCTTGAACACCTGGAATACGGCACGGGTCAACAGATAGGAGAGCGGCGGATTCAGATCTACGGTCCGGATCGCCTCCCACATGCGAGCCAGCGTCGCAGATTGTGCGATGTAGAAGGTAAACAACTCGTCGTGCCAGAGTGGCCGGAGCGAAGCGGGCTTGATTACCACCGAGCAGTACAGGACTGCCAGAGCGAGGCCCAGGCCCCAGGGGTGGCGTTCGGCCCATTCCGCCACTCGCTTGAGGCTACTGCCGGGATTGTTCGGCCAGATTTGCATAGCGCGTTCGGATTCCCTGCGCCTCACAAAGTCGGATCAGGATGAGAGTTTCGGCGGGAGCATAGTGGGCATCAGCTTTTCGTCCGCTCGGCCGGCAAATGAAATGTGCTTGTGGCCGAAAAAACTCACGACCGCGCTCACCCCAATCACGATGGCGCCGGCAATGTACGGAGCGGCTTTCTCGTGGCCTCCCAGCCGGCGAACACAGAACACAAGCGGCGGCAGCGCGACCGTGGAAAGCACAATCGCGCCGCTATATACCACCAGAGAGCGCAGCCATTCCCTGATGTAGTTTCCTTTCGTCTTGAAGACGAACAGCTTGTATCCCAGGAATGCGACCGTGATGTTGATCGGACTCGCGATCAGGTTTGCCAACATGTAACCGTGCGGCCCCACTCCCGATAAAAGCAGCGTAAACAACGAATAGCATCCGTACCCGAAAACCGTGTTCCAGGCGCCGACAACTCCATAACGAATGGCTTGGCTGCGAGTTGCGCTCACTGTGCCGGAATTTTCCATTCTTCCCGAACCCAATCGCCGACGGCCACGCCCGACTCGGTTCGCCGCACGGCAACATCGAAGTTGACCCGTTCTTTTTCCACCACCAGCGGCCGGTTCTGCACCCAGGTATGTACGGAGCCCACGTACTCGCCGATGATGCCCAAGGACAGCATCTGCACCGACCCCAGGAAGAAAAGTCCCAGCAGCACCGGCGCCATCCCCACCGAAAAGCTTTTCCAGAAAACCAGCTTGTACGCCAGATAGAACAGGCCGCTGGCCAGGCATAGCAGCGCCGATACAAACCCGGCGAACGTCACCAGCCGCAGCGGGACTTTGGACAGGTTGGTAATCCCGAGCATCGCCAGGTCGTAGAGTGTGTAGAAATTATTTTTCGTGATACCGCGCGATCGGCGCTTCTGGTTGTAGTAAATCTCCACATGCGGCAGCCCGATTTCGGCAATCATGCCGCGAAAGTAGGGATACGGATCGCGGAAGTTCTTGCGAATGATCTCGATCACCTGGCGGTCGTAAAGTCCGAACCCGGTAAAGTGCGAGAACACGCTGACATCGGTCAACCGCGACACCAGGTGGTAGTAGGCGGTGCGAAGCCGAAACATCAGACCGCTTTCATCGCTGGTCTTCTTGATCGCCACCACCACCGGGGTGCCCCGTTCCCACTCCCGAATCATGTCCGCCAGCAGCTCGGGCGGATCCTGGAGATCGGAGAGGAGGATGGCGACCGCGTCTCCCTGGGCTTGCAGAATCGCATGCATGGGCGAGCGCACATGGCCGAAATTTCTGGCATTGACGATGATTTTTACGTGGGGATCCTGGGCGGCGATTTCCTTCAGAATCGGTACGGTACGATCGCGGGAAGAGTTGTCGATGAAAATATGTTCATAGCAGTAGTTGGGAAACTGCGCCATGACTGCCTTGGTTCTTTCGTACAGCTCGCGCACATTGTCTTCTTCGTCATAGCAGGGCGAGACAATGCTTATGGTTCTCACGACGTCAGCCATTTCACTTCTCCGCCGGATGGTAGTACGGCGAATCGCTTCGCCAGGGCAGGCCGCTGCCCCGCTGGTTACCACTGACGAGCGCAATGCTACTGAACCGCCGCCGACTTGCGCATGTACCAACCGGTCATGCCCCTAAGGGTTACGGTTTCGGCGCATTCCGGGAATCAAGGCGAGCAATACCTGAAACCGCGTTGGCCGGCCCGAATCACCGCCGGGCGGCTGCGTCTCGACGCCTTGAATGGAAGTGCCGCGGACGGACGGCACGTTAGTAACCTCGCGAAGCGGCATCTGCGCTTGCGACTGCCTACAGGCGTGTGTTAACTCACAAGTTGCGAGTTGATCTGACGCCGCCTCGCTTTCTGTACCGGAGCAATGATGAAAGTGGTTTTGCTTTGCGGAGGCATGGGCACCCGCCTCAGAGAAGAGACTGAATTCCGGCCCAAACCCATGGTGGAGATCGGCGGCCGCCCCATCCTGTGGCACATCATGAAGACCTACGCGCATGCCGGTTTTCGCGAATTCGTGCTGTGTCTCGGTTACCGCGGCAACATGATCAAGGAGTACTTCCTGAATTACGAGGCCATGAACAGCGACTTCACCATCTGCCTCGGTTCGCAATCCCGCATCGCGTACCAGAACAACCACGGGGAACAGGACTACAGCGTCACCCTGGTGGACACCGGGCTATCCACGATGACGGGCGGCCGCGTCAAGCGCATCGAGAAGTACATCGATGCCGACACCTTCCTGCTGACCTACGGCGATGGTGTGAGCGACGTGGACATTCGCTGCCTGGTGGAATTTCACAAGCGCCATGGCAAGCTGGCTACGGTGACCGCCGTAACCCCAACCTCGCGCTACGGCATCCTCGATACCAACGGCGACGGCCAGGTTCAGAGATTTCGCGAGAAACCGCGTAACGACGGCCGGGCCAGCGCCGGCTTCTTCGTCTTCGAACGCCAAGTGTTCGACTATATCAGCGGAGATGACTGCATCCTCGAGCGCGGCCCTCTCGAGCGTCTCGCCGCGGAAGGCCAGCTAATGGCGTACGAACATCAAGGTTTCTTTTATGCCATGGACACATTTCGCGAGTACGAATATCTCAACGAGCTCTGGAAAACCGGGGAAGCTCCATGGAAAATCTGGTAGCCCCATGCGACTTGCCCGGCCGGTGTCCTGATGCCAAGTCTGATCGCCGATGATCTCGATGACCTTGCCTGGCTCACGGACTCGCTCTGGGATGAGCTCCGTGGCAACCGCATCTTCATCACCGGAGGAACAGGATTTTTCGGCTGCTGGTTATTGGAGAGTTTCCTTCGGGCCAATGAACGCTTCGGTCTCAAGTCGCGCGCCGTTGTCCTCACGCGCCATCCTGAGCGTTTGCGGGAGCAGGCCCCGCATCTCGCCAGCCATCCTGCGATCGCGCTCCACCTTGGCGATGTGCGTGATTTCGAGTTTCCGGCCGGCAGCTTTACCCACGTGATCCATGCCGCCACCGAGGCCAGCGCGGCCTTGAACTCCACCGTTCCTCACACCATGCTGGACACGAACCTGCGCGGAACCAGCCGCTGCCTGGAGTTCGCCGCGGCCTGTGGCGCCAGGAAGTTCCTGCTGACCAGTTCGGGCGCGGTGTACGGAGCGCAGCCCAGCGAGGTGACGCACCTCCCGGAAACCTTTACCGGCGGCCCCGACCCTTTGTCGTGCGGTTCAGCCTACGCGGAAGGCAAGCGCATCGCGGAACTGCAGTGTGCCATGGCGGCGCGGGGTGGCGGGTTCGAAACCAAGATCGCGCGCTGCTTTGCCTTCGTCGGGCCGTACATGAAGTTCGACACCCATTTTGCCATCGGCAACTTCATTCGCGATCAGGTGGAGGGCCAAGCGATCATCATCCAAGGAGACGGGACCGCCGTACGGTCCTATCTGTACGCGTCCGACCTGATGGTGTGGCTGTGGACGATCCTGTTCCGCGGACAGAATTGTCGCGCCTATAACGTGGGCTCGGAGCGCGCGGTGAGCATGGCCGAGCTGGCCGCCGCAGTGGCTCAGACCGCGCTCCCCCGCGTCAAGGTTGAAATTCGCGGCAAGCCCACAGGCCTGCCGCCCCAGCGCTATGTTCCCTCGACCGAGCGGGCCAGGCAGGAACTCGGGTTGCAAGAGCGCGTTTCTCTGCACGCGGCAATCAACAAAACACGGGGCTGGCGCCTGCAGTCTCAGCAGGTGATCGCCTGACGATCCAGTCATAAGCGGCAGCAGGAAGTTCGAGAACAAAATACATGATCAAGGTTTCTGATTACGTGATGAAGCGTTTGGCCGACTCCGGTATTAGGCAGGCTTTTATGGTGGCCGGCGGCGGCGCCATGCACCTGAACGACTCGCTTCTCCGAGAGAAGCGTCTGCATTACGTCTGCAACCATCACGAGCAGGCTGCTGCCATGGCGGCCGAAAGCTATGCCCGCATCACCGGCGGCCCCGCGCTGGTAAGTGTCACCACCGGTCCGGGCGCAATCAACGCCTTGAACGGCGTTTTCGGCGCCTGGACCGATTCGATTCCCATGATGATTATTTCCGGCCAGGTGAAGCGCGAAACCTGCAAGGCCATTGCCGGCGGCGAGGCGCTGCGCCAACTTGGGGATCAGGAGGTAGACATCATCCCCATGGTGCGCGGAATCACCAAGTACGCCACGCGGGTGGATGATCCGCAATCCATCCGCTACCACCTGGAGCGCGCTTTGTTCCTGGCGGCCAGCGGCAGACCCGGCCCATGCTGGCTTGACATCCCCATTGACGTGCAGGGCGCCCAGGTTGATGAAACCAGTCTTCGTTCTTACGACTCATCCGAAGACGCCCCGGCCTGGGAGCGCGCGCCGGTCGAATCCAATTGTCGCGAAGTAATCGCACGGATCCGGGCGGCAAAACGCCCCGTCATCATGGCCGGCACGGGAATACGTCTGGCCGGGGCGCTCGCTGAATTTGAGTCGGTAATTCGGGCGTTGCAGATTCCGGTGACCACGGCTTGGACTCACGACGTAATTGCGTCGGATGATCCGCTGTTTTGCGGCCGGCCCGGAACCATCGGTGAGCGTGCCGGGAACTTCGCGGTCCAGAACTCCGATGTCCTTCTGGTGCTGGGTTCGCGCTTAAACATCCGGCAAGTCAGTTACAACTGGCGATCCTTCGCGGCGCACGCCTGCAAAATCCAGGTCGACATCGACGCGGCCGAGTTGCAGAAGCCCACCGTGAAACCCGACCTTGCCATCCACTGCGATCTCAAGGTTTTTCTGGCGGAGATGAGCCGGCAACTCGCCACCGCCGGTGGTTCCCAGGCTGGCCACTCCGCCTGGCTGGCATGGTGCCGGGAACGGGTCTTGCGCTATCCCGTGGTGCAGGACCGGCAGCGCCAATCCGGACCGCCCCTGAATCCCTACTATTTCATCGAGCTGCTGGGAAATCTGCTGCGCGATGACGACGTCGTGGTTTGCGGCAATGCCACCGCTTGCATCGTGACGTTCCAGGCATTGCGCATCAAGAAAGGGCAACGGCTGATCTCGAATTCCGGATCGGCTTCCATGGGCTATGACCTGCCCGCCGCGGTTGGCGCAGCGGTGGCGCGCAACGGCGGGCGGGTAATTTGCCTGGCCGGTGATGGCAGCATCCAGTTAAACATCCAGGAATTGCAGACGATTGTGCATCACCGCTTGCCCATCAAGATTTTCGTGCTGAACAACAACGGATATCTGTCCATCCGCAGCACGCAGAAAAACTTCTTCGGCAGCCTGGTGGGCGAGAGTCCACAATCCGGTATCAGCTTTCCCGACATGGTCCGGGTCGCCGATGCCTACGGCATCGCGAGCGCCCGCATTGACTGCGCCGGCGCGGTGCGCGCCATCGAGCAGCAGATGAGCGCCCCTGGCCCGCTCCTGGCCGACGTTCTTCTGGACCCCGAACAGGAGTTCGAACCGCGCATCCGTTCCCGCAAATTACCCGATGGCAGCATCGTCAGCCCCGCTCTCGACGACATGTATCCGTTCCTCGATCCAGACCAGCTCGCCGCCAACCGAATCGGCGACGATCACGACTAGCCATGTCCTTTCGTTTAGCCCAGTCCCTGAATTGGGGATACCGGTTTTCCAATCTGCCGGGATAATAAACCTGTCTCCGCCAGAGTTCCCGGCAGAGATCGTCCGTCCGCACAGCGACGGGCGGCGTTTGACCATCTTGAATCCGGGTACCGGTTATGAACAGCGACATATTTGAGGATCTATTCGTACTGGAGATGGCGAATAACCACCTCGGGGATGTGGTCCGGGGAATGAAGATCGTTTCCACCTACGCGCAGGTGGTTCGTTTTAATAACGTACGCGCCGCCATCAAAATTCAATTGCGGGACGTCGCGAGTTTCATCCATCGCGATTTTCGCACTCGCACGGATATCAGGTACATCGGCAAAACCCTGCGTACGCGGCTGGGAATGGATGAAATCGCCGAACTGGTGAAAGCCATCCGTAAGGTCAGTTGCATTCCCATGGCGACGCCGTTCGACGAGTATTCCGTCGACCTTTGCTGTGAGCTGGGCATTCCCATCCTGAAGATCGCCAGTTCCGACATCAACGACTGGGTGCTGATCGAGAAGATCGCGAAGGCGAAGAAGCCGGTCATCGTTTCCACCGGCGGCACCTCGCTGAAGGACATCGACGATCTGGTTCTGTTCTTCGAAAACCGCCACATTCCTCTGGCGATCAATCACTGCGTGTCGCTCTACCCGTGCGAGGATCAGGACCTGGAACTCAATCAGATCGATTTCCTGGCCCACCGCTATCCGCACCATACCATTGGCTTTTCCACGCACGAGTACCACGACTGGACGTCTTCCATGCTGATCTCCTACGCCAAGGGGGCACGCTGCTTCGAGCGGCATGTCGATATCGAAAGCCCTGGCCTGGAGGTGAGCCCGTATTGCTCGTTACCCCACCAGATCGACACCTGGTTCAAGGCCTTTCAGAAGGCAAAGGAAATGTGTGGCGCACCCGGGTCTCATAAGCGGGTCCCTCCCAAGAAGGAGATCGCGTATCTGGATTCGCTCCTGCGCGGCGTGTATGCCAAGCGCGATCTGCCGGAAGGCCATGTGCTGGAAGATGAAGATGTGTACCTGGCCATACCGCTGCAAAAAGGCCAGATCTCCTGCCGCGAGTTGATGCGAGGCGAGGTGTTGATGAGGGAGGTCAAGCAAGACGCCCCCATCATGATCGATATGATCGACAGCCCGTACGCCAGCGTCCCTTCGTTGACCGCGTTGATCTATGAACGGGGTCTGTGAGTTGGAAATGTCGATGGCAAACCGCTTCTGGCAAGACCGTCCTGTGCTGGTGACGGGAGCGACGGGGCTCCTGGGAAGTTGGCTGACCAAGCGGCTTCTCGAACACTCCTGTGAGGTGACTGCCCTCGTTCGGGATTGGGTGCCGAAGTCCGAGCTGGTACGCTCGCACGCACTTGAGCTGGTCAACGTCGTTCGTGGTGACCTCAGCTCGCCCCATGAGCTGGAGCGTATTTTGGGCGAGTATGAGATCGATACCGTCTTCCACCTCGCTGCCCAGACGGTTGTAGGCGTCGCCAATCGGAACCCTCTTTCCACCTTCGAAAGCAACATCCGCGGAAGCTGGAACCTGCTGGAGGCTTGCCGCCGGTCGCCCCGGGTCAAAGCCATCGTAGTCGCGTCTTCCGACAAGGCATACGGTGAGCAGCCGCTGCTTCCTTACCGGGAGGATATGCCTCTGCAGGGGCAGCATCCTTATGACGTAAGCAAGTCGTGCGTTGATCTCATCGCGCACTCGTATGCTGTCAGCTTCGGCTTGCCGGTGGTGATCACGCGCTGCGGAAACTTTTTCGGAGGCGGCGATCTGAACTGGAACCGTATCGTTCCCGGCACCATTCGCTCGGTAATTCGTGGCGAGCGTCCTGTCATTCGTTCGGACGGCCACTCGGTCCGTGACTATCTATATGTCGAAGACGGCAGTGCGGCCTACATGATGGTGGCAGAGCATCTCATCAAGCGGCCCGAACTCCGCGGCATGGCATTCAATTTTTCCAATGAGAACCAGATCAGCGTTATCCAGCTCGCCACCAAGATCCTTCAGAAGATGAACTCCAAGCTGGAACCGGAGATATTGAATCAGGCCACGAACGAAATCAGACACCAGTACCTGAGTGCGGAACGAGCACGGAATATCTTGGGGTGGTCGCCACTATTCAGTCTGGATGAGGGCCTTCAGCGCACAATAAAGTGGTACCAGGAAACGATTACATCAACCGCGCTTGGCGGTGATTCCAAACCTCGGGTCTCTGAATACGATCATGTGCAATCCTTCACGGCCACGAGTCCTGTCCCGGTAACTGCGACGTCCCGTTGAGCGGCGCAGAACGTTGGGGCGCGGCCTCGAAAATTAAGATTTTCCAAGGCGAGTATCGCTACAGGGGGCTGGGTGAGTACCACACTTGAATTGCAGCAAACAGGGATGGACGCCGCAGAGATTAGGGAAGCTATCTTCAGCCTGGTGCGCCAGTATTACGAAGTAGCCCACGTCCGCAAGACCTTCGTGCCCGGCAAGACCCGTCTCTCGTACTCGGGCCGGGTTTACGATGCTTCCGAGATGGTCAGCCTGGTGGCGTCCTCGCTGGATTACTGGCTGACCCTGGGTCCCTATGGCGATAAATTCGAGCGCCGAATGCAGGAGTTTTTCCACTCTTCCGATTTTGTGCTGGTGAACTCCGGATCTTCGGCGAATCTGCTGATGATTGCCACCCTGTGCGCGCGGGAACTGGACCAACTGCTGGGCAATACCGCCAAACCGCGCCTGCTGCCCGGCGATGAACTCATTACCCCCGCGGTAACCTTTCCCACTACCCTGACGCCGATCGTGCAAAATCAACTGGTGCCGGTCTTCGTCGATTGCGAAATCGGCACCTACAACATCAATCCGGCGTTGATCGAAGCCGCCATTGGCCCCCGCACCCGCGGAATCTTCGTCCCCCACACGCTCGGCAATCCCTGCGATCTCGACGTGATTATGGAGATCGCCGGCCGCCACAACCTGTGGGTGCTGGAGGATTGCTGCGACGGTTTGGGCTCCACCTTCGACGGCAATCTGGTCGGCACTTTTGGGGACATGGCCTCACTGAGTTTTTATCCGGCGCACCACATCACCATGGGGGAAGGCGGGGGCGTTGCCATCAATCATCCGCGCCTGAAGAAGACCAGCCGTTCGATTCGAGACTGGGGCCGCGACTGCTGGTGCGATCCCGGCAAAAACAACACCTGCGGCAAGCGGTTCGAATGGAAGCTGGGCGATCTGCCTGAGGGTTACGATCACAAATACATCTATTCGAATCTGGGATACAACCTGAAGCCCACCGACATGCAGGCGGCTATCGGCTTGGTGCAGATGGACAAAGCTCCCGAGTTCATTGAGCGCAGACGGCAGAACTTCTGGCGCCTCTACGATGGTTTAAGGCCCATCGAGGACCGCATCATCCTTCCCGTGGTGAACCCCCGGGCCGATCCCTCGCCTTTCGGATTTCCCATCACGGTCCGCGGCGGACTCGACCGCACCAAGCTGGTGCGAGCCTTGGAAGATGCCAACATCGAAACCCGTTTGGTATTCGGCGGGAATATCCTCCGGCAGCCCGGATTCAAAGATATCCCAAAACGCATCCACGGATCCTTGGACCAGTCGGACGGGATTATGCGGCGCGCATTCTTCGTCGGGGTATATCCGGGACTTGAGAGCGAAGCCGTCGATTACATGATCGACGTCATCACCCGCACCGTCAGGGTTCAGTAACTCGCAGCTTTTCTTAAGCGCTGCCGAAGGGAGAGCATCTCCGGCAGGAACCATCGGCTCAGCACTCCAGTTGTTCGCGGGTGAGCTTCATGCCCTCGAGGTTGCCGAGCACCGTGACCGCGATTTTGTCGCCGTGGAAGAAGTCGTTGGCCAGACTGACCAGCTCCTCGACGGTGACGGCTTCGATGCGTTCGATGATCTCGTCGAGGCCGAAGAAGCGGTCGAAGTACATCTCCTGCCGCGCCAGGTTGGACATGCGCGCGGTGGTGGATTCCAGGCTCAGCATGAGCGAGCCCTTGAGCTGCTCCTTGGTGCGGCGCAGTTCTTCGTCGCTGATGTGGTTCTGCTTGAGGTCGCGGAACTCGTTTACGATCAACTCCACCACCTTCGGCGCCGATTCCAGCGAGGTCCCGGCGTAAATCGACAGGCAGCCGGTATCGCGATAGGGATTCAGCTCGCTGTAGATGGCATAAGCCAGACCTCGGCGCTCGCGCACATTCTGGAACAGCCGCGAGCTCATGCCGCCGCCCAACAGCGTGTTCAGGATGTAGGAGGCATACCGCTTCTCGTGCGAGATGGGGTAGGTAGGTACGCCCACGCAGATCTGCACCTGCTCCAGCGATTTCTTGTTGCGCAGGATGATGCGCGCCGCCGGTTCCGGCACGGAATCGTGGAAGCCGTTCATGGCCGGCTTCAGGCGCGCAAAGCGCTCCCCCGCCAGTTTGACGAAGTGCTCGTGGTTGATGTGGCCCGCCGCCGCAATAATCAGGTTCCCGGGCGTGAAGCGTTGGCCGTAATAGTCCAGCACCAGCGGCTGCTCGAAATGGCGGACCGTCTCCTTGGTCCCCAGGATGGGTTTGCCCAGCGCGTGATCCTTCCAGAAATTCTGGGTGAAGATTTCGTGGACGAGATAGTCGGGGCTGTCCTCGTCCATCTTGATTTCTTCCAGGATCACGCCGCGCTCGCGGGCGATGTCTTTGCTGTCGAACACCGGGTGCAGCACTAGGTCGCACAACACGTCGAGCGCGATGGGCAGGTGCTCATCCAGCACTTTGACGTTGAAGCAGATGCACTCCTTGGCGGTGAAGGCGTCGAGATTGCCGCCGATGGAATCGATTTGCCGGGCGATGTCCTCGGCGGTGCGCGTCTCGGTGCCCTTGAACACCATGTGCTCGAGGAAATGCGAGATGCCGTTGTGCTCCGCCTGCTCGTGGCGCGAGCCGCACTTTACCCAGATACCGATCGAAACCGAGCGGATGTGCTGCATCTCCTCGGTCAGCACAGTCAGACCATTGGGCAAGACTTCGCGCCGGATGTCGCGCAGTTCATCCACCATAAAATCAGTGCCGAGAACAGCTTCAGGCAGGCCCGAAAATCGACTGCATAGATTCTTACACACTGGGACCGCTCCGAATGACGAATATACAGCTTGTATAATGAACAACTTACGAACGCGGGTCAGAATTGGGGCGCGCAGCCGGCCCCGGAGGCGTTCTCGAACTCCTGGTATTGGATGCATGACCGCCCCTCAAAAAAGCGAACTTTTGGGCCTTGATATTCAAGAACTTACCGTTTTGGTCCAGGACGCCGGCGAGCCCGCCTACCGTGCCCGGCAACTGTTCGAGGCCATCTACCGCCAGCGGGTCCACTCCGTCGAAGAGATTTCCACCTTGCCGCTCGAGTTCCGGCGCGCGCTCGCGGAACGCGCGGTCACCGTCGGCCAGCCGCGCATCGAGAAGCAGTACGTTTCCTCCGACGGCACCATCCGCTATCTCATCGCTTTTGCCGACGGGCACAGCGTCGAGACAGTCTGGATGCCTGAAGGCGACGGCGGCGAGGCCGGGGACGAAGTACCGAGTACCGAGTACCAAGTACCAAGTGCCGAGTGGGATCGCGCCACCATCTGCGTTTCCAGCCAGGTGGGCTGTGCCGTCGATTGCCGCTTCTGCCTGACGGCGCTGCTCGGCCTGCAGCGCAACCTTTCGGCCGGAGAGATCGTCGGGCAAGTGGCGGCGGTGCTCGACGAGCGCGGCGTCGCTCTCGAGCGCGACCGCATCAACCTGGTCTTCATGGGCCAGGGCGAGCCCTTCCTGAACTACGATAACTTCATGAAAGCGGTGCGGCTGCTGGCCGAGGGCTTGGGCATCGCAGAATCGCGCATGACGGTTTCGACCTCCGGCATCGTCCCCCGAATTTACGATTTCGGGCGGGAGCCCGTGCGGCCCAAGCTGGCGATTTCGCTCAATGCCTCGAACGACGCCTCGCGGCGCGAGGTGATGCCGATCACGCGCAAATGGGACCTGGAGCAACTTATGGCTGCGGCGCGCGCCTTCCCGCTGCGTCCTCGCGAGCGGCTTACCTTTGAATACGTGCTGCTCGATCAGGTGAACGACTCGGTCGAAGCTGCGCGCGAACTGGTGGAGTTGATTCGGGGCATCCGCGCCAAAGTCAACCTGATCGCGCTCAATCCCGGCCCGGGCATCGACTTTCGCACTCCCGCGGAAGAGCGTGTGCTCGCTTTTCAGCAGGTGCTGGTGAAGGCTGGCATTCCTACATTTATCCGCCGTCCGCGCGGAAGGGACATTTACGCGGCATGTGGGCAGTTGAAGTTGTCGGGCACGTGAGACTGGTTTCACCGCCGAGCCGCCGAGGACGCCGAGGTAAGAAGATCTGAATACATCTCGGCGCGCTCGGCGTCTCGGCGGTAAGATTCCCACTCGACCCGTGCAGCCCCTCATCCGCGATTACCGCCGCCAAGATTTCGAGACCCTGTGGCAGATCGATCAGGCGTGTTTCGCGCGGGGGATTTCCTACACCCGCCGCGAGCTGGCCTTCTACCTCGCCCGGAAACGCGGCTTCACCCTGGTGGCGGAGCTGGAGGGCAAAATCATCGGCTTCGTGGTGGTGGACCGCGACCACCAGGGCCAGGCACACGTCATCACCATCGACGTGCTGACGGAAGCGCGCCGCTCGGGCCTGGGCTCGCGCCTGATGGCGGCGGCGGAAGAGCGCCTGCGTACCCTCGGATGTTCGGTGGTTTTCCTTGAGACCGCGGTGGACAACGCCGCCGCTATCGCCTTTTACAAGCGGCACGGCTACACCGTGATCCACACCATCCCCCGCTACTACCTCGACAGCATCGATGCGCTGGTGCTCTCCAAGGAGCTGACCGCGTAGAACTCGGTACTTGGTACTCGGTACCCGGTACTTGTACATTGTCGGCGTGAAAGTCGCGATCCAGGGCGAAGCCGGCTCGTTCAGCCACGAAGCGGCCAGGCAAATGGTTCCAGGCTGCACGGTCGTACCCTGTGCCGCCTCGGTGGACGTCTTCGCCCGGGTCGGCTCGGGCGCCGTTTCCACGGCGGTGATTCCCATCGAGAACTCGCTGGCCGGCTCGGTGGCGGAGCACCTGGACCTGCTGCTGGCTTCGGACGTCTTCATCCAGCGCGAGTTCCCCCTGCGCATCCAGCACAACCTGATCGCCGCGCCGGGGGTGAAGCTGGCCGAGCTGACCCGCGTCTTCTCGCACCCCGTCGCCCTCGACCAGTGCCGCGATTTTTTTCGCCGCCACCGCAAGATCGAAGCCGTGCCTTTCTACGACACCGCCGGCGCCGTCAAGCACGTAGTCGGCAACCAACTCCAGCACACGGCGGCGATCGCCGGTCGGCAGGCGGCGGCGGAGTATGGCGGCCGCATCCTTCAGCGCGGCCTGGAGGACGACAAGCAGAACTTCACCCGCTTCTTTCTCATTACTCGCAGCCGGCGGCCGCGGCCCGGCGCCAACAAGACCTCGCTGGCCTTTTCGCTGAAGAACGTGCCCGGCGTGCTGTTCAAGGCGCTGAGCGTGTTTGCCCTCCGCGACCTCGATCTGTGCAAAATCGAGTCGCGCCCGGTGCGCGGCCGCCCCTGGGAGTACCATTTCTACGTGGATGTCCTCCAGCGTCGCGGCCAGGCGACCGACGTGGAGAACGCGTTGCGCCACCTGCGCGAGATCTCCCACTTCGTCAAGGTGCTGGGGAGGTACCCGGCGGCGAACGAGGTAGCGTCGGCGTCTCGCCGGCAAGGCCGGGAATCACGGACCTAACCGTTGGAGCGGGTACCCTGTACTCCCGGTAGCTGGCATCTTGGTGTTGGGTTCGACTAAAATCCGGCGGCGCGCGGAGAGGGCCGCGCCTGCAACTTTAGGGTCGCGAGGCTCATCAACTGAATAGCATTTTTTTCTCAGTGATTCGCACTCATAAGGAGTCATATGGCAAGCGAAGCGCGTAGTGACGAGCAAGTCCGGCCCAGCCAGGAGCAGACGGCGAACGGGTTGCCGGTGCTGCCGGTGCGCGATACCGTGCTCTTCCCGCATGCCGTGCTCCCGCTTACCGTGGGGCGGGAGAGCTCGGTCAACCTGATCAATTCGTTGGGGGAAGACAAGACCATCGTGGTGGTGGCCCAGCGCGAGGCTCGCATCGACAACCCCCAACCCACCGATCTCTACAGCATCGGCACCCTGGCCACCGTGCATAAGGTGGTCAAGATGCCCAACCAGAGCCTGTTCGTGTTCACCGAAGGCCTGGAGCGGGTGCGGATGACGGATTACATCCAGCTCAGCCCCTTCCTGCGGGCTCGCACCGAGATTATCCCGGAAGAAGAGTTCCGCAAGACGGCGGAAGAAGAAGCGCTGCACCGCAACGTGCTGACGCTGTTCCAGCAGATCGTAGCCACCTCGCCCACGCTTTCCGACGAGCTGCAGACCGTGGCCATGAACATCGACGACTCCGGGCGCCTGGCCGACTTCATCGCCTCCTCGCTGCCCTCGCTCGCCACCAAGGACAAGCAGGAGCTGCTCGAGACCTCCGACATCCGCGTGCGCCTCGACCGCATCAACCGCCATCTCGCCAAGGAGCTCGAGGTCCAGACCCTGCGCAGCAAGATCCAGTCCGAAGTCCAGGACCAGGTGCAGCAGACGCAGCGCGAGTACTACCTGCGCGAGCAGATGAAGGCCATCCAGAAGGAGCTGGGCGAGCAGGACGAGACCACCCGCGACATCGAAGAGCTGCGCGCCAAGATCGACGCCGCCGGCATGCCGGAAGAGGTCAAGAAGGAAGCGCTCAAGGAGCTGACCCGGCTGCAACGCATGTCGCCCATGGCCGCCGACTACTCGGTCACGCGCAACTACATCGAGTGGCTGGCGGTGTTGCCCTGGGCCAAGTCCTCGGGCGGGGAAGTGGACATCAACAAGGCGCACGAAGTCCTGGAAGCCGACCACTACGACCTGCAGAAGGTGAAGGACCGCATCCTCGACTACCTCTCGGTGCGCCGGCTGAAGCCCAGCATGAAGGGGCCGATCCTGTGCTTTGTCGGGCCTCCGGGCGTGGGCAAAACCTCGCTAGGCAGGTCGATCGCGCGCGCTCTGGGCCGCAAGTTCACGCGGCTGTCGCTGGGCGGCGTGCACGACGAGGCGGAGATCCGCGGCCATCGCCGCACCTATATCGGGGCGCTGCCGGGGCAGATCATCCAGGGCATCCGCCGGGCCGAGACCAACGATCCCGTGTTCATGCTGGACGAGGTGGACAAGCTCGGCCGCGACTGGCGCGGCGATCCCTCCTCGGCGCTGCTCGAGACGCTGGATCCGGAGCAGAACAACACCTTCCGCGACAACTATCTCGACGTGCCGTTCGATCTGTCGAAGGTGCTCTTCATCACCACGGCCAACCAGCTCGACCCGGTCCCCGACCCGCTGCGCGACCGCATGGAGATCATCGAACTCCAGGGGTACACCGAGGATGAGAAAGTGCACATTGCCGAGCGCTATCTCGTGCCGCGGCAGATCGAGGAGAATGGCCTGAAGGCCGAGCAGATCGAGTTTCCCGAGGAGTCCCTGCGCCGCATCATCCGCCACTACACGCGCGAGGCCGGGGTGCGCAGCCTGGAGCGCAACATTGGCACCCTCTGCCGCAAGCAGGCGCGCCGCATCGCCGAGGGCAAGCCCGACAAGCTGGTGGTCTCCCAGGAAGACATCAAGCAGTTCCTGGGCGGCGAGAAGATCCGCGTGGAGACCGAGATCGCCGAGCGCACCAAGCGCCCCGGCGTGGCCGTCGGCCTGGCCTGGACGCCGACCGGCGGCGATGTGCTCTTCGTCGAGGTCAACAAGATGAAGGGCAAGGCCAACTTCACCATGACCGGCCAGATCGGCCAGGTGATGCAGGAGTCCATGCAGGCGGCGCTGACCTGGGTGCGCTCCCACGCGCAGGAGCTGGGCGTCTCCGAAGACTTCTTCTCCGCCCACGACCTGCACATTCACGTGCCCGCGGGCGCCATCCCCAAGGACGGCCCCTCGGCCGGCGTCACTATGGTGACGGCCATCGTGTCGCTGCTCACCGACCGCTCGGTGCGTCCCTACATGGCTATGACGGGCGAGATCACGCTCAGCGGCAATGTGCTGCCGGTGGGCGGGATCAAGGAGAAGTTTTTGGCCGCCAAGCGCGCCGGCGTCCACGACATCATCCTGCCGGGGGAGAACAAGATGAACGTGGAAGAGGACATCCTGCCGGAGCAGCTCGCGGGCGTGACCGTGCACTACGTCAACACCATCGACGAAGCTCTCGCCGTCTCCCTGCCCTCGAGCCCGACCGAAGAGAAGAAGGACGCGGAAGAGCGCGAGCAGCATTTGCAGCAGGTCCCGGTTTAGCAGCAGATCCACCACGGAGGCACGGAGACACAGAGAAACCAAATATCTTCTCCGTGGCTCCGTGTCTCCGTGGTGTGCCGTCCCAAACCCACGGAAAGCGTTTATCCTGTATCCATGCAGGTCAAAGTGCTGTTCTTCGGCGCCTTGCGTGACTTGGCCGGCCGCAGCAATGACGCCTTGACGCTTCCTGAGGGCGCGCTCCTCTCCGACCTGCTGGCCCACTACGAGGCCGCCGTCCCGCGGCTCAAGGATTTCCTGCCCGCGATCGCGCTCTCCATCAACCAAGAATATGCCCCGCCCGGGGCGGCTCTGCACGACCAGGACGAGGTTGCTCTCCTGCCACCGGTCAGCGGAGGCTTGGATGAGAGCCGTCGTCACGTCGCGCTCGTCCGCGACCGCATCGCGACCGAGACCGTGCTGGCCAGGATCAAGCGGCCCGAGGATGGCGCGGTGGTGGTCTTTGAAGGCATCGTGCGCGACCATACCCGCGGCCGCCGCACTCTCTACCTCGACTATGAGGCTTACGAGCCCATGGCGCGCCGCAAGCTGGAGGAACTCGCCAAAGAGGCCCTCGGGCGATTCGAGGTTCGTGAGGTGGCTCTGGTGCATCGCCTGGGACGCCTCCAGCACTCGGAGACCAGCTTGCTGATCGCGGTCGCCTCCGCCCACCGCGCCGCCGCCTTCGACGCTTGCCGCTGGCTCATCGACACCCTCAAGAAAACCGTGCCCATCTGGAAGAAGGAGTATTTCGCGGACGGCGCCGTCTGGGCCGATGGCGAGCCTTTTCCCGACGGTATTCCTACGGCCGGAGGAACGCTGGCCGGTCCTCCGGCATCCAAGTGAGCAGTTCACCTGTGCGCCATTCGATGAGATTCGTGCTAAAGCAGATTCGCGGCAGGTGTATGCGGGTCTTTGAAGGGGCACGCCTTTCAGGCGTGCCGTTCAAGGCATGCAAGAACTCGGCTTTAGCCGCTGGGGGAGCCCTTCCTCAGGGCCTAAAGGCCGCGTCGTTTGTGGATACAAGCGGCACGGCTGGAAGCCGTGCCCTTTCAAAACGTGGACACATCTGCGGATGCGCTCTTGTTATCGCATCGTTGGGCGTGCTAAGTGCTGCCGCGCTTGCGCAAGCTCCGTCGCGGCGCTCCGATGGGCCCAGCGACAAAACCCCCACCTACCGCGTGGACGTAAAGCTGGTGAGCGTGTCCGTCACCGTCACCGACGATCGCGGCGCTCCGGTCTCCACGCTCAAGAAGGAAGATTTCGAGGTGCGGGAAGACGGTATCGAGCAGAAGCTGGCCGTGTTCGACCGCGAATCCGCCATGCCTCTCTCCATCGTCCTGGCCATCGACGCCAGCCTGAGCACGGCCAAGGACCTCAAGCTGGAGCTGGACGCGGCCCGCGCCTTCGCCCGCTCCGTCCTGCGGCCGCAGGACGCGCTGGCGCTCTACCAGTTCAGCGAAATCGTGGAGGACTTGGTGCCCTTTACCTCCGACCTGCGGGTCATCGACCGCGGCATCTCGCGCGTCCAGGTGGGCGCCGCCACCGCGCTCTATGACGCCATCTTTCTGGGCTCGCAGTCGCTCATGCGCCGGCAGGGAAGAAAGGTGCTGGTCGTGATCACCGATGGCGGTGACACCATGAGCCGGGTCAACTACCAGGGCGCCCTGCGCGAAGCCCAGCAGGCCGACGCCCTGATGTATAGCATCATCATGGTGCCGATTCAGGCCAGCGCCGGTCGCAATACCGGCGGCGAGCATGCCCTCATCCAGATGTCCGAGGATACCGGCGGCAAGCACTACTACGCCGACACGCCGCAAGAGATCGACCGCGCCTTCCGCCGCATCAGCGATGAACTGCGCACCCAGTATGTGCTGGGCTACTACCCCCGCCAGCGGCGGAGCGACTCCGATTTCCGCCGCATCCAGGTGAAGGTCACCCCCCCGGCCGACGCCGGCCTGGCGCTGCCGTTGCACTCCCGCTATCGCACCGGCTACTACACCAGCAAGGCGGAGTGACCGCCGGCGCGGCGGGGTCGCGCTGGCGTGTACAATGTCGTCATGCCGTTCCAATCTTCCATGGCCCCGTTGCACAAGAAGTCCAGGAATCCTCCTCCGGACGACACCTTCCAGGAAGCCGCTTATCTGAAGTCGCTGGGCGAGAAGCAGACTCCGGTCAGCATCAAGCTGCTCGATGGCGAGATCGTGAAGGGCTGGATCGAGTACTACGACCACAAGATGATCCGCCTGACCCGCGAGGGCGCGCCCAATCTTTTCATCTTCAAGCACGAGATCCTGTACATCTCCGAGGACGGCGCCACCCGCAAGCCTCGGCGCGAGCCGTGAGCGCGGAGCGGGCCAGCGAGTTCGTTTCCGCCATCGAGCCCATCGCCCGCGAAGCCGGCGAGCTGCTGATGGGCTACTTCGCGCGCCGCGTCCCCATCGAGTACAAGGGCGACGCCGACTTGGTCACCGCGGCCGACCGCGCCTCCGAAGCCCTCATCATTGACCGCCTGCAGGCGCGCTTCCCCCGTCACGACGTCGTGGGCGAAGAGGGTGCGCGCCGCGAGACCGGCAGCGATTACAAGTGGTACGTCGATCCGCTGGACGGCACCACCAACTTCGCGCACGGCTTTCCGGTCTTCTGCATCTCGATGGGCCTGGAGCACAAAGGACAGTTGATCGCAGGCGTGGTGTACGATCCCACGCGCGGCGAGATGTTCTCGGCGGAGAAGGGAAGCGGCGCCTACCTGAACCAGCGCCGCCTCCACGTTTCGAACACGGCGCGGCTGCCCGAGTCGCTCCTGGCCACCGGCTTCCCCAGCCACAAGCGCCACAAAAACCCCAACATCCACTTCTATCACCAGATCACGTTGCGCACCCACGGCGTACGCCGTGCCGGCTCGGCGGCGCTCGACCTGGCCTCGGTGGCCAGCGGACGCTTCGACGGCTTCTGGGAGTTCAACCTCAATCCCTGGGACCTCTCCGCCGGAGTCCTTTTGGTCGAGGAGGCAGGTGGACAGGTGACGGGCTTCTACGGCCAGCCGTTTCGCCTTCCCGATCGCGACGTGGTTGCCACCAACGGCCTTATCCACGCCGACCTGCTGTGCGAATTCAAAGAAATCTTTGAGGGCCGTGACCTAGAGCCGCTGCCCGATCCGCAGGAGTACGCGAGGTCACGCCAGCCGTAGCGAACGCAAATTTGGTGCCCGATGTCACCACCCCGCCCCGCGCAGTCATGGTTGGCAGATTCAAGGGCTTCCTAACGGCAATGCGATTCCATCTCTATTTGGTGGTAATGCTCATCTCCACCTTGGCCTTTGCCGGACCTCCCTTCCAAACAGACGATCCCGATCCCGTTCCGTATGGCCATTTCGAGGCCTACTTGTTCGAACTCTCGGACGGCACCTCGGCGGGCGGCACCGGACTTGAATTCCCCAGCTTTGAAATGAACTGGGGGGCTGTTCCGAACGTGCAGATACACGTCGTCGTGCCCATGGTGACGAGCTTTGCGCCCGCCGGCGGACCGATCAACTTCGGGATCGGCGACACTGAATTGGGAGTCAAGTACCGCTTTGTGAAGGAGACGGCGCGCCGGCCCGAGATCGGCATTTTCCCTTTCCTGGAATTGCCGACAGGCGATGCGGCGCGCGGGCTCGGGGTTGGAGCAACCTGGTATCGGCTGCCATTGTTCTTGCAGAAAAGTTGGGGCCCGTGGACGAGTTACGGCGGCGGCGGCGCGGTTGTCGCCCACGCCCGCGGATTTGAGAATTATCCGTTTGCCGGATGGCTATTGCAGCGAAAACTCAGCGAGAAACTGACCCTCGGGGGCGAAATATTCGGGCATGGAGCAGAGGGTGCAGCCGCGACCAGTACACGTTCTTCAACCATGGCCGACTTCGGCGGATACTACAGTCTTACGCGAGGATTTGACCTGCTGTTCGCGGCCGGCCACAGCTTCGCCGGACAGGGCGAGACCTACACGTATCTTGCCCTGTATTGGACATGGGGCCACGACGCCAGCCGCAAGGGGCAATCCTTCCATCCTTCGCAATGGTGGGGGCGCTGACTCGCAGTTGCTAGATCTTTTGATCGAATTGCTCGTGGTGAGCCGCTGCCCAATCCTATGGGATAGGCGAAGAGCCGCCATTCTGGCTGATGCCCTTTCCAATCCGGCTACTGGTGCGGTTTTTTCTTGAGCTCTCAACCGGCTCTCCACATCTAACGCTGCATATGCCGCAGCGCCTCCGAATCACGATTCTTGTCCTGCTGGCCACCATCGGCGCGCCGCTGGCGGCGCGTGCGCAGGTCGACGCCGTCTACCAGCGCGAAGTCGAAAAGTTCCGCGCCGAAGAGATCAAGGACCTGAAGTCCAACTGGCTCGTCCTGGCCGGTCTGTTCTGGCTAAAGCCGGGCGCGAACGCGTTCGGGACCGCATCGTCGAACCCGATCGTCCTGCCCGCTGGCACGGCTCCCGCCAAAGCCGGCGTCTTCGAGCTGAATGGTGATGAGGTCACGCTAAAGATGGAGCCCGGCGCGGCGGCGATCATCGACAACCAGCCAGTCATGACCGCGAAGCTCACGTCCGATGTCTCGGGCAAGGCGACCGTGGTCGCCCTGGGCCGGCTGCGCATGCACGTCATCAAGCGCGGCGAGCGCGTCGGCATCCGCCTGAAGGATCTTCAGAATCCGGCGCTGCGCAACTTCACCTCGCTGCAGTTTTATCCCATCGATACCGCGTATCGCATCACCGCGGCCTGGGTGCCGTCGGACGGCAAACGAACGGTGGATGTGCCCAACGTGCTTGGCGACGTGTCGGCGGAAACCGTCCCTGGCGAGGCGCGCTTCACCGTCAACGGACAGCAGTTGAAGCTGACGGCGCTCGGCGGCGATGCGGCCAAGGAGCTGTTCTTCGTCTTCAGCGATACGACCAGCAAGACCGATACTTATCCCGCCGGCCGCTTCCTCGAGGCCGACGCGGTTCAAGATGGCAAGGTCGTGCTCGACTTCAACAAGGCCTACAACCCGCCGTGTGCCGTCACGCCGTACGCGACCTGCCCGATCGCGCCCAAAGAAAACCGGCTGGCGGTGGCCATCCCGGCGGGCGAGAAGTTTGACCATAGCAAGCCGCACTGAGCGGCTTAGATCCTGATGGGTTGGGCCCTGTGTCGCCCCTGGAAGGGGCTCGGTCCTTCGTATCATGCCTACCCAGGACTTCCGTCCTGGGCTAACGTCGGCCGGCCCTACGGGC
>JBIOFT010000010.1:0-39610 GCA_044447375.1 Terriglobales bacterium
CTTCGGGCAGCGGGGATTGATCGTCAGTCCGCCCCGCGCCGGCAAGACCATCCTGATGCAGAAAATGGCCAAGGCGGCGCTGAAGAATTATCCCGACTTGTACGTCTTCATGCTTCTGATCGACGAGCGGCCGGAAGAGGTCACCGACATGGAACGGCAGGTCAAAGGCCGCAACTGCGAAGTCATCAGTTCGACCTTCGACGAGCCGGCCGCCCGCCACGTGCAGGTGGCCGAGATGGTGATCGAGAAAGCCAAGCGCCTGGTCGAGCACCGGCGCGACGTGGTCATCCTGCTGGACTCCATCACCCGGCTGGCGCGCGCCTACAACACCATCGTGCCGCCTTCGGGCAAGGTGCTCTCCGGCGGCGTGGACTCCAACGCCCTGCAGCGGCCCAAGCGCTTCTTCGGCGCCGCCCGCAACATTGAGGAAGGCGGATCGCTTTCCATCGTCGCCACCGCGCTGGTCGAAACCGGCAGCCGCATGGACGACGTGATCTTCGAAGAGTTCAAGGGCACAGGCAACAGCGAAGTGATCCTGGACCGCAAGCTGTCCGACAAGCGCGTGTTCCCGGCCATCGACATCCAGCGCTCCGGTACCCGCAAGGAAGAGCTGATCATCCCCAAGGAAGACCTGGCGCGCATCTGGGTGCTGCGCAAGGTGCTGAACCCGCTGTCCCCGGTCGAGGCCATGGAGTTGCTGATCGACAAGGTGGGCAAGACCCGCTCCAACGCTGAATTCCTCGGCAACATGAGCTCGCTGTAACCAGGCGCCAGCGGCTTCGAAACGGCTCTCCCGCGGCTCCAGCGACCCGGATATTCCCCGTTGATTGAGTTGGTTCCGGCCTGCTCCCGAGGGGGATTAATTCTTGACGCTTCCCTCCGAATCAACCTACGATTCGCATAGCCCTTCGTCTGGGAGGAACACGTGCGCGAATCTTTGGTGAAGTCTTTGGCTTGGGTTCTGGTGGTGTTGTTTCCCGCTTCGATGGTCCTCGCGGACGCCACGTCCGCAATGCTGAACGCAACCGGCAATGTGAGCGTCAACGGCAGTCCCATCGAACGGGCCACGGCAATCTTCCCCGGCGATAAGGTTCAGACCGGCCCCAACTCGATCGCCACGCTGACCAGCGAAGGCTCCTCGGTGACTGTGCCCGGCAATTCGTCGCTTGTCTTCTCCAGGAGTTTTGTGAACGTGCTGTGCGGGACCGCGCTGATCGCCACCCGCCGCGGCATGTCAGTGCGGGTGAGCCACCTGCTGGTGCAGCCGGCGCGCGGCGCGCAGGCGCGCTTCCAGATCACCCAGAACGAAGGCCAGCTTCAGATCATCGCCCGCGAAGGCACGCTGGCCATCGACAACGGGTCCACCACCAGTTCCTTGCAGGCGGGCCGCATGCTGACGGCGCCCGCCACCTGCATGGCGGCTCCCTATGCCGATGACCAGACCGGCAGCTCGCAAGAGCCAACGCCGGATCAGCCAGACAATAACAAGAAGAAAAAGGGAGGCGCCGACGTACCGTCAGGCCGTACGGTTCCGCCGCCGGCCGTTGGCGGCTCCAGTAGCCAAGGCGCGGTGTACGGCGCCGCCGGGGCAGCCGGCATGGCCGGATTCCTGGTGTGGCTGACCACCCGCAGTTCGGCCAGCAACACCACGACCAACAACACGACCACCCCCCAATAATAGAAAACGGCATTCCAACTAATCAGCCCGCCATTACGGCGGGCTGGATTTTTTGTGGCTTGCTTTTGCTGCCGGCCTTTAGAGCGGTTTCACTGTAGACGCACCCGAAAGAAGGCCGCTTTGAAAGGGCGCCGCTTCCGCTCAGTCCCGAACCACTTCCACGTTCTCCGCCGGCACCAGGATGCGCAACAGTTTGAACGGATACGCACTTTCCACCCAAAGGTTCCATACCGCGTCGTCCGACTGCAAGGTGAAATGGTCCAGTTCCCGCTCGGCGCCATGGAACATCACCTTGTCCTTGCCTTCGTACTTGAGCGCCACGGTGGTGGAGATCTGCTGGCGGGGGATGAAAACTCCAAACTTGCCGGGCTGCAGGTCGCAACCCTGCGCCTTGATGGCTGCACCGCAGAAGCTGGCCAGGTATCGCCACAAGAGGATCTCGCGGTGGGTGAAGAAGTCGTCCAGGATCACCGTGGACGGGGGCAGCAGGAAGGCGCGCTGCTGCGATTTGGAGCCCGGGGGTGTAATGCGTTCCACTAGGAATTGGTCGTTGTAATCGACGGTGGCCTGCGCCTTCTCCGGACTCGACTCCTTCCATTCATAGTGACGTAACTCGCCATTGGATGCGACCCGCAATTCCGAGCTCTGGCTGGCCCGGTCGTTGCCGTCCTCGATCTTGAGTTCGGCCGAGGCTACACTCACATCCGTCCCCTGATGGATGGTGAAGGTCTCGGTGCCGATGCGGCGCCCCTGGTGGAAGATCCCGAAGGTGCCGGAATCAACCAGTTGGCCCTCGCTGGATCCTTTGTAGGACCGGGCGGGAATGCTGCCGAGAGTGATTGCAGCCAGCAGTGCGGCGAACGCCTTGAGCTTGAATCTCACCTATTTTCCCCCTGTCGGTTCCAGCGCCAGCGCGCGTGCGATGTCGGCCGCGGCCTGTTCCACCGAGCGCGAAGCCGTGTCCACGCGAAACTGTGCCTTGAGGTAATGCGGCCGGCGCGCTTCATAAAGCAGCCGCGCCGGTTCTTCTTCCCGAAACAGCGGCCGTGCCGCCACGGTCTCGCGACAGCGTTGGCGCACCACTTCGAAGGGAGCGTCCAGGAACACCTGGGGCGCGCCGCAGGCAGCGAGCAAGGCGGCGTTTTCCGCGTGCAGCGGAGCCCCGCCTCCCAGGGCCACCACGGCCGGCGGCCCCTGGCCGAGTTCCGCCAGCAGTGCGCGCAGCGCCGCAGTCTCCAGGCGGCGGAAGGCGTCCTCGCCGGAGCGGGTGAAAATCTCGGCGATGGTGCGGCCTTCTCGCATCTCGATCTGCTGATCCAAATCCACGAATCGCCACTGCAGGCGGCGGGCCAGAGCCTGGCCCACACTGGTCTTGCCCGCGCCCATGAATCCGAGGAGGAACACCGCGCGCGGCTGCGTCTTCTCGGGCATCAGGAAACAGTACCCAGTACTCGGTGCTCGCAACTTGGTACTTGGTACTCGCCGTTTACTGTTTCTTTACGCGGATTTTACCACTGAAGGAACGGAGTTGGACCGACGAGGCGCCGGTGTTCGAGGTGCCGGCGAAGGAACGTCCCGGGCTGGGGACGAAACTGGAGTGCTGTTTCTGCTGCAGCGGGAAATCGTTCTCCACGCTGCCGGTGATGGAACGCGCACTCAGATCCACGGAGGCGATGGCCGGCAGGGTGACATCGATGTCGCCGGAGTGGTTTACCAGCATGTAATCGCCGCCCTCGCCGAAATCGCCGTTGTAGCGTATGGATCCCTTGGCCGTGTTGACCGCGACTTTAGGACCGGAAACGGCCTCCAGTTGCACGTTGCCGCTCAAGGAGGTGACCTCGACGTGGCCATGGCTGATGCTGCCCAGGGTCACAGGGCCGCTGATAGTGCGCACATGCACGTGCGCATTCCTGACGTCGCGCACCTCCACCGGGGCGGCATCGCCTTCCACGGTCACGTCGCCGCGCAACTTCTCCGCCGTGATCGGTCCGCTGGGCGCCCGCACGGTCACGCTGGCATCGGTGGGCACCAATACCTGGTACTCCACCCGGCTGTCGGATCCGTCGGCGCGCTGCAGGAAATGGGTGCTGGCCTGGATGCGATTGCCGGCCTGTCCACAATCGACTTCCACCTTGCCGGAGTGGGTGGTGGCGACGATTACCACTTGGTGGCCCGCCGAACCCTTGACGTCCACGGGACCCGACTCGTTGGCGACGACCACGCTGGCGCCCGGCGCCACGGTGTAGCGGCACTCCTTGCGGTTATCGGCGGCGTAGGCGGCGACCGTCAGCACGCCGGCGGCAACGAGGGACCACTTCGCGCCGCTGCTCATCCTTTCCATAAATCCTCTTTCCTCGGACCGGTCGCCGCGGAGATTGTCACTCTCCGGAGCGATACATAGCCATTTGGTACAACAGCGCCTTCTGGTCGTAGGCGCGGATCAGGTGGCCGTGCGCACCCATGTCCGTGGGGTCCTGTTCTACCGTGCGCTTGGCATCGCGGATGTAGGCATTGACGGTGTCCAGATTCTCACGGTAGGTGGGCAGCAGGGCAGGCGACTTTTGCTGCACCATGTTCAGCATTTGCGCATCGTCCTCGTCCACGGGGACCGTGGACGGCACGCTGGCGGTAACCGGGGCTGGAACACTGGCGGTGAGCGTGGGCGAGGCCGGGCGCGTGCTGTCATTGCGGAACCAGATGATGCTGATGGCGAACAGCAGCATTGCGGCGAAGGCCAGCAGGCTGCCGCCGGTCGCCCAACGCCGCGGGCTCAGGACCGCCGCGGGCGGGCGAAACCGCACCGTCCCCGCCGGGGGACGCACCAATCCTTCTCGCTCCAGGGCGCCTCGAATCCCGCTCCAGACGCGCGGGCTGGGGTCCTGCATCGGCAGCAGCAATTTGGCCGCTTCGGCGATATATCGCAGGTCCTGCACCAGGTCGGAACACACCGGGCAGGAGCGCAGATGGGCTTCCTCTTCCGCGTTCCCGCCGCTCTCGATGATGTTGTGCAGAAGCCCTTGGAACTCAGCGCAATTCATTGCTACAACTCTCTCCCCACATACTCTCGCCCGTGTGCTCCCTGCCTCAGTGTCTGGTGGCCTTTGCGGCTCTGTTCACTCGGAGCAGGTCTCTCAGCTTCATTCTGGCCTTGTGCAACTGCGACTTGCTATTGCCGATCGAGCAACCCATCATCGCCGCGATCTCGTTGTGCTCGTAGCCCTCGACATCATGCAGCACAAAGATGACGCGGTAGCCGGGAGGCAGGCCTTCGATCGCCCGCTGCAGGTTGAGCCGGTCGATGGACCCGGCCAGCACATTGTCGCGGGCGCCAAAGTCTCTTCTCGGCCCATCCTCCTGCTGCGGCTCCAGGCTCTCTTCCAGCGAGACTTCCGGCAGGCCTTTCTTGCGCAGGTGCATCAGCACCACGTTGACCGACAGCCGGTGCAGCCAGGTCGAAAACGCCGACTCGCCGCGGAAGGTGGCGATCTTGCGATAGAGCTGCAGGAACGCCTCTTGCGTGAGGTCTTCCGCCTCGGCCGTGTTCCCGGTCATGCGCAGGCAAAGCGAATACACGCGCCGTTTGTGCAAGGCATACAGCACCTCGAACGACTCGGCGTCTCCCTGCTTGGCCCGCTCAATTGCCTCTGCCTCTGCGAGCCCGGGGCCGGCTGATTTTTTCGCTTGTGCCAAATCGCCTTTGCAGGCCGCATTTACCTAGATGCGGCCTAACTATCTGTCCGTTGTATTGGTTGCTTGGGCTCCCAAACTTCAGTAATGCGCCCGGCCCGGATCGCCCGATGCTGGCGGCGAGAGGGCTCGGTTTCCGGTTTCCTCTCCTGAGATGAGGCCACGGGGGGTCGGGGTGCAGGTTTATCCCGAGCTTTTAGTGGTGATGGTTTCCAGGCCGTGGCCGCGGGGACCGGTCTCGCGGCGGCGCAGCAGGATAGCAAAGACCACGCCCAAGGATGCAAGCCCGGTCAGAATCTTCAACATCGGCAGGTACCCGGCGGGATTGGTCTCCCCGGCGTGGGCGGTGTCGTTGGCTAACCCCAAAAAGTAGTTGAAGGACGCCATGCCCACGTTCTGCACCATGGTCATGAGCCCCAGGGCGGTGCCCAAGGTCTTCTGCTCCACGATATAAGCCACCGACGGCCAGATGACCGCCGGCACCAGCGAAAAGGCAACCCCCATCATCGCCATGGATGCCACCAAATGTATGGGGGCAACGAACTGAGTGCTCCAGGGCCAGGGCAAGCGAACATGCACCAGCAGGTTGGAATGCGCATATCCCATAATCGAAAACACGGGGATGAGCAGGGCCGAGCCGAAGATCATCAGCAGGGCGCGCTTGCCCACCCGGTCGGCCAGCAGGCCGAACAGCGGCGTCCCCACCATGGTGCAAGCGGTCAGGATGCTGAGCAGCAGTCCCGCGTCGGCGAGCGGCATCCGCTGCTGGTGCTGGAAGAACTTTACCGCGAAGGTCTCGAACGGGAAGATGGCGGAGTAGAACACCACGCACAGACCCACCAGATACCAGTAGGAGCGGCCGAATTTCAGGATGTCCCTGCCTACAACTTTGTCGGTCTCACCGGCGTGTCCGAGATGGTAGTGGCGCTCCGCGCGGACTTCCAGAATCCAGTACAGGATCGGTCCGATGACGCACAGTGTCACAAACCCGACGCCGATCATCCACGGTGTGTGCCAGGATTTGTACGCACTGCCCGCCCAGCTCGGGGAACTCTGCGCCAGCAGCGTCCCGAAACGCGCGATCACCAGGTTGATGCCGAAGGCGAAGCTGAGTTCCTTTCCCCGAAACCACTTGGCCAGGGCGGTGGTGACGGAGACGATCAGCGACTCCGCCCCCATGCCGAAAATGAAGCGGCCGCTGGCCATGACGCCAAAACGGGGCGTGGCCGCGGTGAGGATGGCGCCCGCCAGACAAATGACCCCGAATAAGAGTGTCGCTTTGCGCGTGCCGATGCGGTCGATGATCACTCCGCCGATGAGCACGGTGGCAATAGGCGCGATGCTGTAGAAGGAATTCAGCAGCCCGATGTTCTGGTCGCTGAAGCCGAGCTGCCTTTGCAGAATGTCGGCCAGCGGGCTGAGCGCGTCGTAGAAGTAATAGTTGCCGAACATCGCCAGGCTGACGAAGATCAGCACCGTCCAGCGATAGGCGGCCGAGGGCGCCGGCAACGTCTCCGGCTTGGGCGTGGTTATGCTTGAATCCACCAGAGGACCTTCAAATGCGACGTCATCCTTGCGTCGCGCAGCAGAGAACTCAAGATATCAGATTGCGTGCGGGAAGTAAGCGGGCAGTGCTCGGTTAGCCACCGTCGAATCCTGGGTCGGAAGGCAGCGGAAAGTTTTCGCGAGCCGGGGTAGAGACGCAGCAGGCTGCGTCCCTACCCCAAGGAGGCCCGACGGCTCACTGCGGCTTGGGCGCTGACTTTTCCCGGTCCCTCAGGCTCTGGAGATCGGCATTGGTGAAAGTGCGCACGCTGGCAGGTTTCGGCTGCTGGCGCATGGCGCGTGCCACTTCGGCCAGGCTGCGCTGATCGCCCGGCCCACGCGCGTTGACCACATCGAATTGCGCCGCTCCCAGGCCGGCTTCCGGGCCCGCGAACTCGACGGCCTGCGGCGCGGACTGAAAATATCCCATCGGTACCATGGCCCCGGGTTGGCTGATCTCCAGGCCGGTTTGAACGGCTGGAAGCACCGTGGTGAGATTGTCGAGCGTGGAGTTGGTGGCGCCCACCTGCAGGTTCGAGGTTCCGTTGGTGGCTCCTATCGGGTTGGCGGAGACGGTGGACAAATTTGCCGTCGGCGTGACCAGCAATGGCGGGTTGCTCGGGCCAACCGTAGTGGCGTAACCGGACTGGATGAGCAAGCCACCATACGGTGTAAAGGTGATGACCGGCGCCACCGACACCGCTGATCCCTGTTGGCCGCCAGCGGCGGGGTTAGCGGTTTGACCCACGGCGAGGGTCGTGAGCAGCAGGAGGGCACAGATTACAAGCGTTGGACGCATTGGGCACCTCTGTTCACGCAGGTTCTTGGATTTGCCGGGGCGCCGCGGGGATGCACGGATTTGGTGGCGATCCCGGTTAGGAGCCTACGTACCGCGCGTACAGACTGCGGGCGATCGCCGTGTCGGTCGTGCCCTTGATGATGGCGCGGCCGTCGGGGAACAGCGTCATCTCGTAATCTTCGCGCCAGAACTTTAGCACAAAATCGTTATGGCGGACGGTGCCATGCGGTTTCAGGCGTTCCGCCATCTCGGCGAAGTCGATCGGCCGCTCCCGTTCATGGATCTGCACGGAATTGCGCCCGCACAGGGTGATGTGCGGCCGTCCCTTTCCTTCCAGGTGGATAAACTCCCGATCCCCGCAGGTTTGGCAACCGGCGCGAGGGCGGGCGGTCGAGATCTCCGAGCGCTCGTTGGTCCACACGTCGAAGGAGAGCAGGGTGCGCCGGAGCCGGTCGCGCGCCCCCACCAGCAGCTTCAAAGCCTCCGTGGCCTGAACTGAGGCGGCCAGGTTGACGGCGGAGTTGAGAATCCCGGAGGTGTCGCAGGTCTCGACCACGCCGCGGGGCGGGGCAGGGAAGACGCACGCCAGGCAGGCGGTTTCGCCCGGCAGGATGTCCATGGTCACACCGTAGCTGCCCACGGCCGCGGCGTAGATCCAGGGCCGGCCCTGCGCGACGGCGTAGTCGTTCACCAGGTAGCGGGTCTCGAAGTTATCGGTGCCGTCGAGCACCAGGTCGGAATTCGCCAGCAGGCTCGCGACATTCGCGGGCGTAAGGTCGGCGACCTGGGGCTCGACCACGATCTCCGAGTTGAAGGCGGCGATCTTGCGCGCCGCCGCCAGGGCCTTGGGCACCGATTCGGCGGCGTCGTTCTCGTCAAACAGCGACTGGCGCTGGAGATTGCTGGGCTCGACGTAATCGCGGTCGATGATGCGCAGGGTGCCCACGCCGGCCCGCGCCAGCAGCGAAGCCAGGGCCGAGCCGGTGGCGCCACAGCCGACGATGGCCACACGGGCGCTGGCCAACCGGCGCTGGCCATCCGCGCCGATACCGTGGAACAGCACCTGACGTGAGTAACGTTCCTCCGGAGTCATGGGCATGGTCTCGTGCCAGCCAGTATTATAAGAGTCCGCTCGGCTGTGGCCGAAAGCGAAGCCAGGGCGGCCGTTCGCAAGTGCAACGAGATCAACAGGAGCGCACATCCTATAAGGCATCGGGTCGGCAGCCGGATCGGACCACCCCAGCAAACCAAAACCGGGTTTGCCGGGGGCCCCGCCTCCGGCGAAAGGACAAAGTCTGGTGTGGTGCGGGCAGCGCTCAGGACGGCGCTCAGCGTGGGGTTGGCGTGTGTCTCCGCCGCCAGCGTACCGGTGTGGGCGCAGCAGAACCGTCCTCCACAAAACCCGCCGCCGGTGGTCCGCGCCGATCCTGGGGCGCGCTCGACCGCATCCGCAACGCTACCGGACCTTGGATCGCTGACCTCCCTCGCCGGCCGGCAGGTGCACGACATTCAGTTTCGCGGCGTGACCTCAACCGTGGATGCGCACCGGCTGTTGGCGCTGATCCCGCAGAAAGCCGGCCAGCCTCTCGATAAGCGCCAGCTGCGCAGCAGCGTCCATGAGCTTTATGCCACCGGGCGCTTCCAGGACATCCAGGTAGCGGCCGAGCCCGCGCCGCAGAACGAGCTTTCGCTGGTATTCATCGCCAGGCAGAACCAGTTCGTTGGCCCGGTGGGCCTGGCGGGCGCTCCCCGGCACGGTCCCACCGACCACCAGTTGGTGAATGCCAGCAAGCTGCGCCTGGGCGAACTGCTCACCGATGAGCGTCTGAAGCAGGCCATCGCGGGCATCGAGCGAATCCTGGAAGATAACGGCTTCTATCGCGCCACCATCACCCCGCAGCTCACCCCGCACCAGGACACGCAGCAGGTGGGCATCCTCTTCCAGGTGGAGGCTGGCCCGCGGGCGCACGTGGGCGAGATCAAGGTGACGGGAAGTCCCGGCTTCACCAGCGCGCAGATCGGCGACCTCGCCAAGCTGCGCCGCGGAGACGAGGCGACCGCGCAGAGCGTGACGCGGGCCTTGCAGAGACTGCGCAAGCACTACCAGAAGGAGGCTCGGCTGGAAGCGCAGGTTTCGCTGGTCAGCCGCAGCTATCGCCCGGAGAGCAACACGGTCGATTACACCCTGAACATCGTGCGCGGGCCGGTGGTCGCCGTGCACGTGGAAGGCGCCCGCGTGGCCGGGGCGGTCATCAAGCGCTCGGTCCCCATCTTCGAGGAAGGGGCGGTGGATGACGATCTGCTCAACGAGGGCCGTCGCAATCTGCGCGACTATCTGCAGACCCAGGGTTATTACGACTCCCAGGTCAGCGTGGTGCGCAAGCAGCAGCAGGGCGCGGACCGCACTGACATCGTTTTTGACGCGGACAGGCACGAGCGCCACAAGCTGGTCGCGGTGGCGCTGGAGGGCAACAAGTATTTCCCCGACGACCTCATCCGCGATCGCATGCAGATTCAGCCCGCGGGCTGGCTGCTGGAGCATGGCTTCTTCAGCCAGTCCCTGCTCACCCGCGATGTGGAGTCGGTCCGCGATCTTTACCGCGCCAACGGCTTTCTGCAGGTGAACGCCTACGCCGAGGTGGAGGATGACTACCTCGGACAGCACGGCCACATGCGGGTGATCGTGCATATCGTGGAGGGCCCGCAGACGCTGGTCAAGGACCTCAACATCACAGGGGCGACGACTTTCGCCGGGGTGGCATTGCAGAACCTGCTCGCCAACGTTCCCGGGCAGCCGTTCTCCGACGCCAACATGGCCACCGACCACGATACCCTGCTGAATTTCTATTTCAACCGCGGCTTTCCCGACGTCACCATGACTTATGACGCCCAGCCCGTGGCCGGCGAACCCAACCGCATGGTTGTCACCTACACCATCCAGGAGGGAGCGCGCGTGTATGTGAACCAGGTGCTGGTGAGCGGGCTGTACTACACCCGTCCCTCGGTCGTGAACCGGCAAATCGTTCCGCATCCGGGCGACCCGCTCAGCCAGGCCGACATGCTCAAGACCCAGAGCCGGCTCTACGATCTCGGAATCTTCAATGCGGTGGACGTGGCGGTGCAGAATCCCGAGGGCGAGGAGGCCTACAAGGATGTTCTGCTTAACCTGACCGAAGCCCGCCGCTACACCTTCGACTACGGCCTGGGATTCGAAGTGCAAACCGGCGGCAGTCCGGGCACGGCGGCCAATCCGCAGGGTCGTACCGGGGCCAGCCCTCGCGTATCGTTCGACGCCAGCCGCCTGAACTTTCGCGGACGCAATGACACGATCTTCTTCCAGTCCCACTTCGGACGGCTGGAGCAGCTCGCTCTGCTGGGGTACACCGTCCCGAACTGGTTGGACCACGAGAAACTCAAGCTCACTTTCAACATCCTTTACGACAACTCCCTCGACGTCTTTACCTTCACCTCCCAGCGCGCGGAAGGATCCATGCAGGTGCAACAAACCCTGAGCAAGTCCACCACGCTGCTGTACCGCCTCACCTACCGCGACGTCAGGGTGTCGAACCTGGCCATCAGCCTGACCCAGGTCTCGCAGTTGTCTCTCCCGGTGCGCATCGGTATGCCTAGTTTTACTTACATCCGCGACACCCGCGACAATCCCGTGGACTCGCACAAGGGCAATTACATGGTGGTTGACACCGGCGTGACCTCGCACGTGCTGGGGTCGCAAGCCAACTTTGTGCGCTTCCTGGTGCAGCACTCCGAGTATCACGCCTTCGGGCACAAAGGAAGGTTTGTGTTCGCGCATTCCACGCAGTTGGGCATCGAGCAGCCCTGGGGCGGGCCCTCGGCCATCGTCCCGCTGGCGGAGCGGTTCTTTTCCGGCGGCGGCAATTCGCTGCGCGGCTTTGCCATCAATGAGGCCGGTCCGCGCGATCCTGGAACCGGGTACCAGCTCGGGGGAGAAGCCCTGTTCGTGAACAACCTGGAGCTACGTCTCCCGCCGGTGCCGCTTCCCCTTATCGGCAAAGATCTCAGCCCGGTGATCTTTCACGACATGGGAAACGTGTTCGCATCTACCTCTGCTCTGTTTCCCAGCCTCGTCCGCTGGCGGCAGCCCGACCGGGCCGAGTGCGAAATTCCACTGCTGCCCGCGCCTTGCAACTTCAACTACATGTCGCAGGCGGTGGGGGGCGGAATTCGCTACCGCACGCCCATTGGGCCGGTGCGCTTCGACGTGAGCTACAACCTGAATCCGCCCGTGTTCCGCGTCAGCAGCCAAAAGCGGTTCGAGACCCTGCACAGAGTGAACTTTTTCTTCAGCATTGGGCAGACGTTCTGATGAACGGCTATCTCCAATCCGGGTGGTACGACGCTGCGCGACGCACGCTGTGCGCCGTGGTGGTGGTGGCCGGGTGCAGCCTGCTCTCGACCGCGGAGGTGATCGATCGCATCGTCGCCACCGTGAACCATCACGCCATCCTGCAGAGCGAATGGGACGAAGCCGTCGAGGTTGAGTGCCTGATGAGCGGCCGCCCGCTCCAGGAGGCCACGGCCGATAGCCGCATCCAGGCCCTGGAGCGGCTGATCGACCAGGAATTGATCGGCGAGCAGATGAGCGCCAGTTCGTTCGTGCCGGCGGCGGCTGAAGAGATTGCCGGCCGCGTGCGGGAGTTGCGGCAGACGGTCCCGGCATGGAAGGCCGACGACGGCTGGCGTGCCGCTCTCACCAGCTATGGCTTGACAGAGCAGGACGTGGAGGAGAGGACGGCCGTTCAGGTGAATCTATCGCGCTACCTCGACCTGCGATTTCGCCCCGAGATCCACATTGAACGAAGAGCCATGGAAGACTACTACCGCCAGCAATTGCTTCCACAGATGCGCACTTCCGGTTGGCCGGATACGCCCTTCGAGCAAGTGGCCCCCAAGATCGAACAACTGCTGATCGAGCAGCGAATGAGCGAGCTTCAGGACGAGTGGCTGCGCTCGCTGCGCCTGCAGGATGAGATCCGGGTGCGATGACCGAGGCCGTTCCAAGCCGGCGGAAGGGGAGGTGGGTCCGCTACGCTGCCATCGGCGTGGCCACGCTGGCGGTGTTGCTGCTCGTGGCGGGGTACTTAGCCAGCGGCTGGTTCCAGGAACGCATGCGGCGCAGGGTGGTGGCCGAGCTGGAGCAGATGACCGGCGGGCGCGCCGAATTGAAGTCGTTCCGTTGGAAGCTTTCGAAGCTGGAATTCGAGGTGCGTGACCTCACCATTCACGGGCTGGAATCATCGGATCAGGTGCCTTACGCACACGTGGACCGGCTGCTGGTCCGGCTGAAGATTCTTTCGTTGTTGCGGCGGCAGATTGGAATTCGCGAGCTCGAGCTCGAGCATCCGGTTGTCCACCTCATTGTTTATCCGGACGGCAGCACCAACCAGCCCGCGCCGGGGACGAAGGCAACCGGCGAAGCCGTCGCCGGCGGGTTGTTCGATCTGGCCATCGACCGCCTGCAGGTGGAGCGCGGAGAGCTGCTGTGGAACCACCAGCCCGTGCCGCTGGATTTCACCGCGCGCGGCCTGCTGGCCACCATGACGCGCACCGGTCCGCAGAACACCTACGAGGCCCGCATCCAGGTTGCGGCCGTGGATACGAAATATGGCGGGTTTCGGCCGCTCCACGGCAAGACCGAGCTGCAACTCGGCCTCGCGCCCGGCAGGGCCGAACTGCGATCGTTCAAGCTGTTGTCGGACGGCTCCGTGCTCGAGGCACGCGGCACTCTCACGGATTTTCGCGACCCGAAGATTCAGCTAACCTACGACGGGTCTCTCGATGGGGTCGAGTTCGGCGCGCTATTGCGCATCCCCGAGCTGCGGCGGGGAAAACTGGAGATCAACGGCCAGGGCACATATCACGCGCCGGACTTCACCTTTGCCGGGCGTCTGGTGCTGAAAGGGGTGGAGTGGCGCGAACCGGGGTTGCGGGTGCCGGAGCTGACCGCCGCCGCCAAATATTCGCTCACCCGCGACCGCCTGGTGATTTCCGACCTCAATGCCCAAACGCTGGGAGGCCTGGTCTCCGGCAGCGTTGAGGTCACGAATTGGAGCCGGCTCGGCCCGCTCGTGGGGGCCGCGGGACGTACCCAAGCTCGCCAGCACGGCCTCGGACGCCTGCGCCTGTCGGGCGTGCAGATCGGGGCGCTCGCCACCGCTGTCTCCACCCTTAGGCTGCCGCTCGACCGCATCAACCTCGCAGGCAGGGCCAGCGGGACAGTCGATCTGGAATGGACCGGCTCACCCAAGGACCTGGATGCGACCTTCGCGGTCGAGGTCGAGCCGCCGGCCAATCCAGGACCGGCGCAATTGCCGGTCACAGCACGGGTGCAGATGGCCTATCACGGCCGGCAGGCGATCCTGGACATTGCGCAGTTGACCCTTGCCACACGTGCCACGCGGCTCAAGGCAGACGGAGTGCTGGGTTCAACCAGCGCGCGGCTGAACGTCACGCTCCACACCGACGACGTGGACGAGCTGCAGTCGGTGCTGGCCGCATTTCACAAGCCGATGGTTCCGGCGGAAGTGCACGGCAGCGCATCGTTCACCGGCAGCGTCATGGGCAGACTGGCGGGCCCGGCCATCAGCGGCCATCTGGAAATCTCGGATTTCGAAACCGACTTCTCCGCGGCGGCTCCTTCCCGGCGCATGCATTGGGACTCCTTGACCGCCGACCTGGTGTACTCGCCCAGCGAATTGTCGTTCCACCGCGGGCTGCTGCGCCGGGGTGCAGCGTATGCCCGCTTCGATGTGACCGCCGGTCTGCGCGATGGTGAGCTGGAAGACGCCAGCACATTGAACGGGCGCGTGACCATCGCTGGCGCCGACCTCCAGGATGCGCAGTTGCTTGCAGGCACCGCTTATCCCATAACCGGCAAGCTGTCGTTGAACGCGACGCTCGCAGGCACGCGCGCGAGCCCCAGCGGCCGCGGAACCCTGGAGGTCGCCGCCGGAACGCTGGCGGGCGAGCCGTTCCAGTCGCTGCGCGCGGCGCTGGCGTGGTCCGGCCGCCAGGTGGAACTCGACGACCTCGTGCTCACGCGCAACGGCGCCCGGGTGAGCGGAAGCCTCGCCTACAACTTCGGCGATGCCACATTTCACTTTGACCTCACCGGAACGAACGTGCAGCTCTCAACGTTTCCCCGGCTGCAGCAGCCGCGCCTGACGGTGGCCGGCGTGGCGGCATTCCATCTCCAGGGATCGGGCACGGCCGAAGCGCCGGTCATCAACATCGAGCTGCACATCCACGACGTGCTGCTGAACAAGGAACAGTCCGGCGACTTCGACCTGACCGGCGTGACCCACGGGTCGGACCTGCACCTGACCGCGCGCTCGCATATCCAGACGGCGGAGTTGGCCATTGACGGCGACGTCCGCCTGCGCGGGGATTTTCCCGCCAACATCACTCTGCGCTTCTCCCACCTCGACATCAATGCCTTGCTGCGCGCGTATCTCCAGGGCAAAGTCACCGGCCATTCCTCGATCGCCGGCGCCGTGGACCTGCGCGGACCGCTGCGCCGGCCCCGTGACCTCAACCTCAGCGGCCATGTCGACCAGTTCTCGGCTGAGATCGAGAGGGTCGTCATTGAGAGCGAGGGTCCCATCCAGTTCACCTTGGCGAACGAATTCTTGACCCTCGATCATCTGCACTTGAAAGCCTTCAGCCCGGCGCAGAACGGCGCTCCCGCCGGTCCGACCAGCGACCTCACCGCCGGAGGCGTGATCCAGGTGGGCGGAGAATACGAGATGCATTTCGGCGCCGAGGGGGTGCTCGATTTCGGGCTCCTGCAGAGCATCAACCCCGACCTCGCCTCCTCCGGCAGAATGGAGATCAACTTGGCCGTCAGCGGCACCCTGGCGCGGCCGGAGACCAGCGGGCAGGTGCACATCACCAACGGCGCCATTTCCTACACCGACCTGCCCAACGGGCTGAGCAAAATCAACGGCACCCTGGTGTTCAACCAGAACCGCCTGCAAGTGCAATTGCTGACCGCGCAGACCGGCGGCGGCACGCTCACGCTCGGCGGTTTCATCAACTACTCCCATGGCCTGTCGTTCGACCTGACCGCGACCAGCAAGGACATCCGCTTGCGCTACCCGCCCGGGGTCAGCTCGTATGCCGACGCCGATCTGCGCTTCAGCGGCACCCCCGGCAATTCGCTGCTGGCGGGGACGGTGACCATCACCAAGTTTGGGGTGAGTCCGCGGTTCGATCTCGCCTATTACCTGCAGCGTTTCGCGCAGGCGCCCAGCATGGCCAACGCGCAATCGCCGCTGAACAACTTGCACTTCGATCTGCATATCGTCACCGCGCAGGAACTGCAGGTGGAGATGTCCATGGCCAAGCTTTCGGGCAGCGCCGATCTGCGGTTGCGCGGCACCGCCAACCACCCGGTCCTGCTCGGGCGGGTGGACATCGCCCAGGGCAACATCGACATCGCCGGAACCAAATATCACCTGGAACGCGGCGACATCCTGTTCAGCAATCCCACCACCATCGCCCCGGTGATCGACGTGGAAGCTTCCGCCCGGGTGCGCGACTATGACATCAGCATGGGCTTGCACGGACCCATCGCCCACCCCAGCATCAACTATCGCTCCGACCCGCCCTTGCCGACCTCGGACATCATCGCGCTGCTGGCGTTGGGCCGGACCCAGGACCAGTCGATCGGCTACCAGACCGGACCCAGCCAGAGCCTGAACGAACTGACCTCCAATGCGGTGCTGGAACAGGCGCTGGCCAATGCCTACGGCAGCCGCGCGCAGAGGCTGTTTGGAGCCAGCCGCATCAAGATCGATCCCCAGGCCGCCGGGGCGGAGAACAACTCCAACGCCCGCGTCACCATCGAGCAGCAGGTCTCGGACAAGGTGACCCTCACTTTTATCAGCAATGTGTCGCAATCGGCGCAGCAAATCGTGCAGGTGGAATACAACATCAACCGCCACCTGTCGGTGGTCGCCGTCCGCGACCAGAACGGCGTACTCTCCTTCGACGTCAGATACCGGCAGCGCAAGCGCTGAGCCAGGGGTGCTTTGGGCTGCTGCTAAAATGTACTTTGAAGCCCAATGAGGGAGTCCCGATCAAGATGTGGCTAGGGTTTGCAAGAAGGACCTCCGAAAAAGCATTTGACGCCAGATTGGCCAGCCTGGAGCCTGTCTTTCACGCTCCGCCGCTGACGCCCGAGATGATGGCGGCCATCAAGCTGATTTCTCCCCGGCTCAAGCTCGCTCAAGATGAGATCTCGCGTCGGGTATGGGAAAAAGAGCAGAACGGCACGTGCTGGAGCGAGTACGAGGCCCTGCGTCCGCTGCTGTCCAGCATCGAGAAACCCAGGAAGGTTCTTGAAATAGGCCCGGGGCTGGGACGGTCCGTGGTCTTCTTCTGCAAGCAATTCGGATGGCAGGATAGTGAAATCCATCTCTTCGATGGAGACGGCGCCGCCACCAAGTACAAACAGAAGTATTACGATTCCGGAAAGAACTCGCGGCAGGATTCCTTTTGCGGCAATCTGGGATTTTTGCGGTCCATCCTCGACTATAACCAGATCTCGAACTACACGCTCTTCAATGCCCGGCAAACGGCGCTGGCGGAATTGCCCGGGCCCTACGACTTGCTCTACAGCTTTTACAGCATCGGCTTCCACTGGTCGCTGGAACTCTTCCTGGATGACCTGCTGCCCCTGATGCACGAGAAGACGCTGGCGATCTTCACCGTGAAGCAGGATTTTCGCGGCTTCCCTCGGCTGAAAGACTTCCACTGCCGCGTGGTGGAATGGAAGACGGTCTTGCGAAAGAAGTCGTCGCGGCTGGGCATGCTCATCATGAGCAAAGGGATTGAACCCAGCGTCGGGATTCCCCTATAAAGTTGAGCGTGTCGAGTTCTGTCCGCTGAATCACTGCATTTCTGTCTGGAACCTCCTAAGATTGGAACGTCCCGGCCGGGGCGGCGCATGGACAATCTTCCGCAACCCGACGCCTATCGCGACGAGCGGCTGCTGATGGTCGCAGAGCAGCTTCGCGCCCGTGGCATCCGCGATGAGCGCGTGCTGAATGCGATGGCACGTGTCCCGCGGCACGAGTTCGTTCCCCCGGATCACCGCGGCGAAGCCTACGAAGATCATCCTCTTCCCATCGGCGAAGGGCAGACCATCTCGCAACCTTTTGTGGTGGCGGCCATGCTGGAAGCGCTGGCGCTCCGGCGCGAGGACGTGGCGCTCGAGGTCGGAACCGGGTCGGGATATGAGACCGCGGTGCTGGCGGAACTGGTGGGCACGGTGTACAGCATCGAGCGCATCGCCAGTCTGGCGGAGCGCGCCCGCGCGCTGCTCACGCGGATGGGCTATAGCAACGTCACCGTCGTCCACGGAGACGGCAGCCAGGGCCTGCCGGACGCTGCGCCCTTCGACGCCATCGTGGTCTCGGCCGCGGCGCCGCAGGTGCCCGCGTCGCTGATGGGCCAGTTGCGCGACGGCGGCCGCTTGGTGATACCCGTGGGCAGCGGCTTCACGCAGGAACTCCAGCTCGTGCGCAACATCGGCGGCAACTCCACGACGATGTATCTGGACGGCGTCCGCTTTGTCCCCCTTATCGGCCGGGAGGGATTTCACATTGAGTAATTGGGTAATTTGGTAATTGGGTAATTGAAGAAAAACGCCACGGATTCCCACGGATCTGCACCGATCAGAAAAAAGTAATCCGTGAACATCCGTGCAAATCCGTGGCTAGAGATTTTCAATTACCCAATTACCAAATTACCCAATTACCAAATCCGATAGAATCCTTCCCGTGTCCATCGCGCGCAGTCTCCGCATCACGCTCGACATGATCAAATGGGAGCACTCGATCTTCGCGCTCCCGTTTGCTCTGGCCGGAGCGATGCTGGCCGCCGGAGGCTTGCCCACGTGGCGGCAGCTCTGGTGGATCCTGGTGGCCATGGTGGCGGCGCGCTCGGCGGCAATGGCTTTCAACCGCCTCGTGGACCAGCCGCACGACGCCGCCAATCCTCGCACCCGCGCCCGCGCCCTGCCGACGGGACTGCTCTCGCGGCAATTCGTCGGCGGCTTTGTTGTCCTGTCATGTGGGGTGTTCGTCCTGGCGGCGGCGGAGCTGAACCGGCTGGCGCTCGAGCTTTCGCCGGTGGCGCTGGCAATCCTGCTGCTGTACTCCTACACCAAGCGATTCACCCGCTGGTCGCACCTGATACTGGGATTTGCCGACGGCATCTCGGCGCCGGCGGCGTGGATCGCCGTCCGCGGCTCCCTCGACTGGCGCATCATCATCCTGGCCGCAGCCGTGACCTTTTGGGTGGGCGGCTTCGACGTCCTCTATGCCTGCCAGGACTATGACTTCGATCGCCAGGCCGGGTTGCACTCGATCCCGCGCTTTGTCGGCATCCGCCGCGCGCTGTGGGTGGCGCGCGCCTTCCACTTGCTGATGATCGGCCTGCTGCTGTGGCTAGTGTTCGCGCTGAACCTGGGCGCGCTGGCGATTGTCGGGGTCGCGGTTGTGGGCGCGCTGCTGGCCTACGAGCATTCGCTGGTCAGCCACCAGGACCTCAGCCGGTTGAACGCTGCCTTCTTTACCATGATCGGCGTGATCTCGGTGGTGTACTTCATCTTTATCGCTGCCGACCTGCTGCTGCGGCGGTAGCGCCGGGACGGCGGCGTTACAATCGGCTCGTGCCCGAACCCTTTCCCCGAACCGTCTTCCACCTCGATATGGACGCCTTCTTCGTGTCGGTGGAGGAGTTGTTTGATCCATCGCTGAAGGGCAAGGCCGTGGTGGTGGGCGGGCAGCGCAACGAGCGCGGGGTGGTCTCGGCGGCTTCCTACGAAGCGCGCAAGTTCGGCGTGCACTCCGCCCTGCCGCTGCGCACCGCCGCCCGGCTTTGTCCGCATGCCATCTTCGTGGACGGACATCCGGAGCGCTACCGCGAGTATTCGCACAAGGTGTATGCCGTGCTCGGACGCTTCTCGCCCAAGGTGGAGATGGCTTCCATCGACGAAGCCTATCTCGACATGACCGGCACCGAGCGCCTGCACGGGCCACCACTGCGCGCCGCGCATGCCCTGCACGCGGCGATCAAGGGTGAGACGCGGCTCAACTGCTCGATCGGCATCGCTACCTCGCGGTTGGTCGCGAAGGTTTCCTCGGACCAGGCGAAGCCGAACGGCGTGCTGTGGGTCTTGCCGGGCGAGGAAGCGTGCTTCCTGGCGCCGCTCGATGTCCGCAAGATTCCCGGCGTGGGCAAAGTGCTGGAAAAGAGCCTGCACGATCTCGGTATCCGCAAGGTGGGCGATCTTGCCGCGCTCGATGAATCCTTCCTCGATGAGCGTTTCGGCAAGTGGGGACTGGCGCTGGCCGGCAAGGCGCGCGGCCTCGATGCCGGCGGATGGTTTGACACCGAGATCGGCGAGAACGACCAGCCCAAGTCCATCAGCCACGAGCACACCTTCAACGAGGACACGGCTAACGTCGAGCAGCTCGAATCCACGCTGGCGCGCCTCAGCGAGATGGTCTGCCGGCGTCTGCGCGAACACGGGCTTTACGCCCGCACCGTCCAGCTCAAACTGCGCTACAAGGATTTCTCGACCATCACGCGCGCCCGCAGCCTGCCGCGAGCGACCCAGCTCGATGGCGAGATTCTCCAGCCGATCCGCGCGCTTTTTCGTACGAACTGGAAGCCGGGCACGCAGGTGCGTCTGCTGGGCGTGCACGCCTCGTCTTTCGAACCCGCAGAAGGGCAGCTCGGATTGCTGGACGGCGGAAAGCACGACCGCTGGCAGCAGGCTCTCTCCGCCGCCGACCGGCTGCGCGACAAATACGGGGAAGACGCCGTCTCCCTGGCTACGGGGCTGAAGGGCGGGTTCCGCGAGCGCACCCACGAGAATCCCGCGGCGCTTCCGGGCAAAGCTCCGAAGAACCGGTCCTAGCCGGTGTGGTTTCCACTATTGCTCGTGCAATCGAGCGATTACTTGGCTTATAATTTTGCCGAGTTGGGCAAGTGAAGTGCCGTTCTACGCATTGAACGAAGTCCCTGCGGGCCAAAATCGGCTCGGGGGATTTTTCGTTTTGGGACCTTTCCTTGTCCAGCCACCAGAGATCCTCACTGGTTCGCGTCTCCGGCGTGAAAGTAGTGGGGTCGAGTAAGGAGTATCAGTAAGCGAATGGCCGAGAAAGAACGTGGCACGGTAAAGTGGTTTAACGCCACCAAGGGATTCGGTTTCATCCAGCGGGAACAGGGCGGAGACGTGTTTGTGCACTATTCCGCCATCCAGTCGGATGGATATCGCTCTCTCAACCAGGGCGACGGGGTGGAATTCGAGCTGCAGGACGGCCCCAAGGGCTTGCAGGCCGCCAACGTCACCCGTCTATAGCTGTTTTCCGCAACCGCAACTGATCATGAGCCGGCGCTGTGGTGTGTTCGCGCCGGAACTGGCTGACGTCCGTCCGCCGGCTAGGGTATGATTTGCCTTGGGATGGCACAAGACTTCCAAACTGGCGATCCGCGGCTGTCTCCCATTCGCGAGAAAGTTCTCGCCCGCGAGCGCCTGAGCGCCGAAGACGCTCTCACCCTCTACCGCAGCGGTGACATCCTCGCCGTCGGCTGGCTGGCCAACCACGTGCGCGAGCGGATGCACGGCAACAACACCTACTTCAACGTCAACCGCCACATTAATCCGACGAACGTGTGCGTCGCCGCGTGCCGGCTGTGCGCCTTTGGGCGCAAGAAGGACGCTCCCGGCGCCTACACCATGGCGCTCGAAGAAGCTTGGCAGACGGCGGCCTCGGGCTACAGCGAGGCGGTAACCGAGTTCCACATCGTGGGCGGGCTCCATCCCGACCTGCCGTTCGGATACTTCCTCGACCTGGTGCGCGGACTCAAGGAACGCTTTTCGCAAGTACACATCAAGGCCTTCACCATGGTGGAGGTTGCGTATCTGGCTAAGCGCGCCAAGCTCTCCACCCGCGAGACGCTGGAGCACCTGAAGGCCGCGGGCGTGGATTCGCTGCCCGGCGGCGGGGCCGAGATCTTCGCCGACCGTATACGGCACATCATCTGCGACCACAAGATCGATGGCGGCCAGTGGCTGGAGACGGCGCGCCTGGCCCATCAGCTCGGCCTGCGCTCCAACGCCACCATGCTCTACGGACACATCGAGGGCGACGAAGACCGGGTGGACCATCTGCTCAAGCTGCGCGCCCTGCAGGATGAGACCGGAGGCTTCCAGACCTTCATCCCGCTCGCGTTCCATCCCGCCAACACCCCGCTCGAGCACCTGCCCACGACCACCGGCCTGAACGACATCCGGCAGATCGCCGTCAGCCGCCTGGTGCTGGACAATTTCGCGCACATCAAGGCCTACTGGCAGATGCTCAGCCCGAAGATCGCGCAGATCGCCCTGCGTTTCGGCGCCGACGACCTGGACGGCACCGTCATCGAAGAAAAGATCTACCACGATGCCGGCGCCACCACGCCCCAGGGCCTGCGCCGGCAGGAACTCGTGCGCCTGATCCGCGAAGCCGGCCGCGAGCCCGTCGAGCGCGACACGCTATATCGGCCCGTCGTGCGGACGGAGACCTCGGTCACCGTGACGGTCTAGAACCACTCACTGATAACCGCAGAGGACGCAGAGGACGCCGAGGAATTGAATCATTTTGCCATTGAGCCATTGGGTCATTGAAAAGCCATAAAAAAGGGCAAACTTGGGGGGTCTGGGGTTTCAATGACTCAATTCCCTCGGCGTTCTTGGCGTCTCGGCGGTTATCCTGTTTTCCCGCATTTTTACTGCCCAAAATGCAACCTGCACTTTTCCGGTTGCGTCTATACCCACAGGTGTAGAATTTCTATGGAGTCGTTGCAGGGCGCGGACTTGGCCGCGGGCTCGTACCCGTATCCGAGGCATCCATGAATGTTCATATCTCCTATAAGACCGCCAAGGCTCCCGATCTCGAAAAACAATTCAACCACCAAATCGAAAAACTGGGACGCCGGCTGCAGGTGTTCCGCCCGGAACTGGTGCACCTGAAGGGGATCATCGAGCAGAGCCGGACCCGCGAAGGCGTGGTGGTGTCGCTGAACCTGCGGCTGCCCTCCGGACAGATGGCCTCGCAAGAGGCCGGCCCCACGGGGATCGCGGCGATGAAAGCTGCATTCGGCGATCTGGTATCGCAGCTCACCCGGCACAAGGATCTCTTGCGCTCGCAGCAACGCCGCCGCCAGCTCCGCCGCTCGGTACGTGAACAATCGTTGCCTTCGGTTCCGTTCGAGGACACGCCCGCAGCGGTACACGCTCCCCTGGTTTCGGCGGAGGACATCAAGTCCTACATCAACGCGAATCTTTCGCGGCTGGACCGGTTCGTGGAGCGCGAGCTGCGCTATCGCGAGGCCAACGGCTTCCTGCAACCCAACCTCATCAGCCGAGAGGAGGTGGTGGACGAAGCCATCGCCGCCGCTTTGGGCGACGAGGAAGAACGGCCGGAACTGCTGTCGCTGGAGCGCTGGCTGTACCGGCTGTCCATCCATGCCATCAGCCTGCTGGCCTCGGGCAACGGCGAAGCGGTCACCGCGGTGCCGCTGGAGACCTCGGCGCGCAAGCAGAATGTGAAAGCCAGCGACGAGCCCCAGTTGCAGTACCACCAGCCGGACGAGATGCTGCTCCAGTCCGACGTCATCGCCGATCGCCGCATGGCCACGCCCGAGGACGTCGCCGCTTCCGACGAGATGGTCGACCTCGTCGATGGCGCCCTGAAGGGTGGCAGCAACGAGGAGCGCGAAGCCTTCATTCTCTTCACCTTCGAAGGCTTCACGTTGCGGGAGATCTCGGCCATTTCCGACCGCAAGGAGGACCAGGTGCGCGCTGCCATCGAGGCCGCCCGCCACCGCCTCCAACAGGCGCTGCCGGTCTCGCACTGGCGCGACAAGCTGCTGCAGCATTCCAGGATTGCCTGACCTCGCATTACAGGGGGAAGCGCCATGATCACTCGTGAAGAACTCCGCCAACTGGCCCAGATGGAATCGGCGGAGAATTCCGCCGTTACCTTCTATTTCCAGCCGCAGACACCGCAGAACAAATCGCACCGCGAAGAGCAGATCCAGGTGAAAGACCTGGTACGCGACGCCTTGCGCCGCGCCGAAAAGAACGGCAACAACCCCAGCGTACGTGCCGACCTGAAGCGCATCCTGGAATTGGCCGAGCAACTGCACGGCAACCACGCGCGCGGCAAGGCGGTCTTCGCCTGCGCGGGGAAGGGAATCTGGCGCGAGTTCGACCTTCCCAAGCGCTTGAAGCGGACGCAGTTATACGTCGCGCATCGCTTCCACCTGCGGCCGCTGGCGGCGGTGGCTGCCTCCGCGCCGCGCTGCTGTGTGGCGCTGATTGACCGTGAGCGCGCGCGCCTGTTCGAGCTGTGGATGGGTGAGATCCGGGAGCAGGCGGAGATCGTCGATCCGCTGCCGCGCACCGGCCGCAGCAGCGGGGTTGGTGGCTACGATGCCGGCCACGTCGAGCGCCATGTCGAGAACTCCGCCATGCGGCACTTCAAGAATGTGGCCCAGCGGTTGCAGGAGCTGCAGAACACCGGCTGCGACAGCTTTGTCGTGGGCTGCCGCGAGGACGTTTGGCCGCAGCTTGAGCCCCACCTGCATCCCTACGTTAAGCAAAGGCTGCTGGGACGCTTCGGCATCGATCCCGCGGTCGCCACCGCCGACCAGGTGCGGGAGCAGGCGCAGCGCATCCTCGAGGAGCACAGCGCTAGCGAGCGCCAGACGCTGATCCGCGAGGTGGTGGGCGGCGCGCAGCGCAACGGACGCGGCAAAGTCGGATTGCGTGGCGTACTGGAAGCGCTGGAACAGGGCGAGGTGCAGACGCTGCTGTTCGGTGAAGCCTTCTACGCGCCCGGAAGCGAATGCGGCAACTGCGGCCACCTCGACAGCAACCTGGTGGACACGTGTCCGGCATGCGGCAAGAACACGCGCGAACTCGAGGACCTTACGGATGCGATCCTGCGCCGCGCCCTCGACGGCAATATAGCCGTGGTCTATATCGGTCCCGATCCCGAGTTCGAAAAGGCCGGCAAGATCGGCGTGCTGCTCCGCTTTCGCGCCGACCAGGCCAAGTCGGGGAAGGTAGCGGGATGAAGCAGCAATTAGCACTTAGCCATTAGCATTTAGCCGGGACGCGTTCCCGGCTTTCTTGCGTTCGGCCCGGATCAGCTTCGCGGCCAAATGCTAAGTGCCAATTGCTAATTGCTCTCTGGTAAGCTTTCGCGTCTCCCAGGAGATTCTCCATGCCCATCTCCCGCCGCGATTTTTTTGCCACTGCCGCCCTGGGTTCAACCTCGATGGCTATGGGACTCAGCGCCGGTCCGCAGGAGGGCAAGCACGTGGTCCGCCCTCCCGCGCCCGCCGGCAAGCGTCCCGCATTGATTTCGAAAACCACCGGGCTGCGGTCACTCGATGCCGCCTACGACCTGCTGCGCCGCGGCGGCGACACTCTCGACGCCGCCACCCTGGTCTGCAAGACGCAGGAGGACGACCCCAACGATCAGACCGTCGGTCTCGGCGGACTGCCCAACGAGGACGGCGTAGTCGAGCTCGATGCCTCGTGCATGCACGGTCCGACGCGCCGCGCCGGGGCGGTGGGCGCGGTGAAGAATATCAAGAACGTGTCGCTCTTGGCCCGCGCCGTCATGGACCACACCGGCCACGTGATGCTGGTGGGCGAAGGCGCCGAACGCTTCGCCGAGAAGATGGGCTTTCCCAAGGAAAACCTGCTCACCGAGCGCTCGCGCAAGATGTGGCTGCTGTGGAAGCAAACCATGTCGCACCAGGATTGGTGGGGACCGGGCCTGAGCGATCCCAACTGGAAGCCTCCGGCGCCGCCCACGTCGGAAGAGTGGCGGCGCAAGCTCGAGCAGATGGAGCAAGTGGCGGCAGAACTAGGCATCGAGCCGGAGTGGCGCGAGTACGCTATCAAGCGCGTGATCCATCGGGAGCACGGCACCATCCATTGCTCGGCGGTGAATGAAAAAGGCGAGATGTCCGGGATGACCTCGACCTGCGGCCTGGAATGGAAGATCGCCGGACGGGTAGGCGACTCTCCCATCATCGGCGCCGGCTGCTATACCGATCAGGATGTGGGATCGGTAGGAGCGACTGGCAATGGCGAAGAAAACATCCGCGTCGCCGGTGCGCACACCATCGTCGAGAACATGCGCCATGGGATGTCGCCGGTCGAAGCTGGGATGGAAGCTCTGCGGCGGGTCGCGCACCTCTACAACAACGACATGACTCGCCTGCGCTACATCCAGATGGTCTATTACATCCTGCGCAACGACGGCGCCTATGCCGGAGTCTCATTCTGGAGCCAGAGCTACAGCGGCAAGCGCGTGCAGTTTGCGGTGCACGACGGCAAGGCGCGGCTGGAAGACACGGTTGCTCTGTTCGAAGGGCAGTACATCGAGTGGCCGCCGGTACCGAAACTGCCGGAAGGGAAGTAGCTAGTACCGAGTACCGAGTACCAAGTACCGAGTACCGAGAAAGCGGCCTCCCCCTTGTGAGGCCGCAACTGGCAACTGACCACTGGCTACTGGCAACTGCCTTTACGCGAATCTCACCTTAACATCCGGCTTCTTCTCCAAGTGGATGCTCTCGATGAAGCGCACCTTGCCGGTGTGCAGTGTCAGAACGATGGACGACGTGCGCGCGCCCTCGCCGAAGAAGCGCACTGCTTTCATCATCGTGCCTTCGGTCACGCCGGTGGCGGCGAAGATGATCTGCTTCCCCGGCGCCAGGTCTTCGGCGGTGTAGATTCTCTTGACGTCCTTGATGCCCATCTTGTGCACGCGCTCTTCCTGCTCCGGCTTGGTGAGCATCAGGCGGCCGACCATGTAGCCGTTCAGGCAGCGGATGGCGGCAGCGGTGAGCACGCCTTCCGGCGCGCCGCCCGAGCCCATTACCGCGTGTACGCCCGTGCCGATCACGGAGGCGGAGATGCCCGGCGAGAGGTCGCCGTCCGTGATCAGCTTGATGCGCGCGCCCGCCTTGCGGATGTCGGCGATCAGCTTCTCGTGCCGCGGGCGGTCGAGCACCACGATCACCAGGTCCTCGACGTCGCGCTCCAGCCGCTTGGCGATGTTCTTCAGGTTGTCGGCGACGGGCGCGTCGAGGTCCACGCAGCCCTTGCACGACGGGCCGACAACAATTTTGTCGATGTAGCAGTCGGGCGCGTGCAGCAGCCCGCCTTTCTCCGACGCCGCCAGCACGGTGATCGCGCCGGGCGAGCCGGTGGCGCACAGGTTGGTGCCTTCGAGCGGGTCAACGGCGATATCGATCTCGGGAACCTTAGTGCCGTCGGGGAACTCGGCCCCGACATGCTCGCCGATGTAGAGCATGGGCGCTTCGTCGCGCTCGCCCTCGCCGATGACGATCCGGCCGTTCATGGGGACGGTGTCCATGGTCTTGCGCATGGCTTGGACCGCGACGTGGTCGGCGCCCTTGCGGTCGCCCTGGCCCATGACCTTGGCGCAGGCTATGGCCGCGTTCTCTACCACGCGCAGGAATTCAAGGGCGAGATCGGTCTCGATGTTCTGTCCGTAGCTCTTGGCGATGGCCTTGGCGGGGTGAGATGTGACAGTTGCCATAAGTGCCTCCGGGAATATTTAGGATGGCGCGCTCCTGGGGTGGAGTCGCAGACAGCACCGCGCATCATGCCCCTTCAGGCGGAGGGCGTCAAGGACAAGTACCGGGTACCGAGTACCAAGTACCGAGTACCAAGTACCAAGAGAAGCTCTGGCGAAATCCGCGTCTATCCGCGTTGATCCGCGGCGAAGAAGTTCAGGACGCGGCGTGGTGATTCACAGCTTGGTGGACTTGCCGGTCGCATGGTCACGGAGAGCACGTTCGGCCAGGGCGTCGAGTTTCCCCGCCTTCACGTCTGCCTCGAGCTGACGATCCCACGCCTCAGCGTCAAAGGCGGCAAACCACTGCCGAAAGTTCGCAAACTCGTCGGACGAAAATTCCCGCACTTCCCGTGCGACTCTCTCTACTCTGTCCACGGACCAGACCCTCAGGGGCTAAAGCCCGCAATCCTATTTGGCCTTTTCGGCACGGCTGAAGCCGTGCCCCTTCACCTTCCGACGCCTCGACCAAAAAGCCGTGCCCTTTCACCTTCAGAACGCGTCGATCCCGGTCACGCTGCTGCCGATGATCAGCGTGTGGATGTCGTGCGTGCCCTCGTAGGTCTTCACTGACTCCAGGTTGGCCATGTGGCGGAAGATGGGATACTCGTCGGCGATGCCGTTAGCGCCCAGTATGTCGCGCGCCATGCGGGCGCACTCCAGCGCCATCCAGACGTTGTTCCGCTTGGCCATCGAGATGTGCTGGAAGCCGACGCGGTCCTGATCCTTCAGGCGCCCCACCTGCAAGACGAGCAACTGTCCCTTGGTGATCTCGGAGATCATCCATACCAGCTTCTCCTGCACCAGCTGGTGCGAGGCGATGGGCTGATCGTGGAACTGCTTGCGGAATCCGGCATACTGCAGCGCGCAGTCGTAGCAGGCCATGGCCGCGCCCACTCCGCCCCAGGCGATGCCGTAGCGCGCCTGGTTCAGGCACATCAGCGGCGATTTGAGGCCGTCGGATTTAGGTAGCAGATTGGTGCAGGGCACGCGCACATCCTGCAGCGAGAGGCTCGAAGTCACCGACGCCCGCAGCGACCACTTGCCGTGCACGTCGGCGGTGCGGAAGCCGGGCCGATTGGTTTCGACGAGGAAGCCGCGGACCTTTCCGCCTTCATCGTCCACCTTGGCCCAGATCACGGCGACGTCGGAGATCGAGCCCGAGGTGATCCACATCTTCTCGCCGTTCAGGATGTAATCCGCGCCGTCGCGCCGGGCGCGCGTGCGCATGCCGCCGGGGTTGGAGCCGAAATCCGGTTCAGTCAGGCCGAAGCATCCCAGGGCTTCGCCCTTCTGCAGCGCTGGCAGCCAGCGCTCTTTCTGCTCGTCGCTGCCGAAGGTGTGGATGGGATACATCACCAGGGCCGACTGCACACTGACGAACGAGCGCACGCCGCTATCGCCGCGCTCCAGTTCCTGCATCACCAGCCCGTATTCGACGTTCGACATCCCCGCGCAGCCGTAGCCCTTCAGGCTGGCGCCGAAGTAGCCCAGGTCGGCCATGGGCTTGACCAGTTCGCGCGGGAAGCGGCCTTCGCGGTTGCACTGCTCGATGATGGGGATGAGGTTGTCTTCGATAAACTGGCGCGTGGTGTCGCGCACCAGACGCTCGTCGTCGGTGAGCAGGGAATCGAACTCGACGAAATCGACTCCGCGGAACTTGATGGCCATTGTTGCCTCAGCGGGAAGAACAGTAGAAACTAGCAGAGCCCCGACTAAGGGTCAATTTTGTACCGAGTACCAAGTACCGAGTAATGATGAAGTCTCGACGGAAATCCGCGTTCATCCGAGTCGATCCGCGGCGGACAACGTCAGAACGCTGACCTTGCGCAAGCGACACAAACCGCCTGGTCATGTAAACTACAGTTTTGCGGCGAGCCGGAATCTTCTTTCCGTCGTACTCCCGAAAGCGTCCCTCCCGAGCGGCAGTGATCGGGTGAGTTCTGTCAGGAGCGAATCATGGCCAAGGTAGCCAAGACGGCTGATCGAGTGAAAGTGATGGACACGACGAAGAGTCACGACTGTCCCAAGTGCGGCAAGCCCACCCGCATCGTCAAGCGGGTGAAGGACCGCGAGCGCGGCGTGCCCGGCGGGATCTATATTTCGTGCTCGGCGTGTGAGTTTTTCGAGAAGCTGTAAAGGCATCGGGTGATCGGGAGATCGGATCATCGGGTCATTGAAGGACGGGCTTCGATCACCCGATGACCCGATGACCCGATCTCTTTCATAATCTCCTCCGCCGCGCGCCGCGGATCGGCTGCCCCCGTGATCGGCCTTCCCACCACCAGATAATCCGCTCCCGCCGCGATGGCCTCCGCGGGAGTGTTTACGCGCTCCTGGTCGCCTTTGCCCGAGCCTGCCGGGCGGATTCCGGGAGTAACGATCACCAACTCCGCGCCCAGATTCTGCCGGATCGCGCGCGCCTCGTGGGGTGAAGCCACGACCCCGTCGCAACCGCAGTTGCGGGCCAGGGTCGCGAGTACCAGAGCGTGGTCCCGGGCGCGTCCTGCCACGCCGGTCTGCTGCAGGTCGGCATCGGAGAGGCTGGTCAAAACGGTGACTGCCAGGACGATGGGCGGCTTGGGAGCTTGCTTCGCGGCGTCTACGGCGGCTCGCAGCATGGTCGAGCCTCCCGCAGCATGGACCGTGAGCATGGAAACGCCCAGCGAGGTTGCCGAGCGTACCCCGCCCGCAACCGTGTTGGGAATGTCGTGAAACTTCAGGTCCAGGAAGACGTTCTTACCGGAGCCCACCAGTTCTCGCACCACGCCCGGCCCTTCGGCTGTAAATAGCTGATTCCCAACCTTATAAGTCGAGACCGCAGGGCCCAGCGCCTGGACGATCTTCTGTGCCTCGGCGGCTGAAGACACATCGAGGGCGACGATCAGGCGGTCTTCGGGCCTCATCGCTTTCCTCCCTTAAATTGCGGGGAACCCAGCAGACCAGGTTCGGTCTGCCGGGGATGGCTCATTCGCCGCCCATGTTCTGGGCCGTGGCGACCATTTGTGCGGGCACAATGTCCAACTGTACCCGTTCGACCCCAGCGTGCCGGAACTCCAACATGGCGGCGGCGCCATAGGAGAGATCGATAATCCGGCTTTCCGGAACCGGCCCGCGATCATTAATACGCACCATCAGCCACTTGCCGTTGCGTAGGTTGGTTACCTTAACCCACGTCCCTAGAGGGAGTTGCCGGTGCGCGGCCGTGAACTGGAACATGTCGTAGGGCTCACCGCTAGCGGTGGCTCTACCGTGGAAGGGCTTGCCATACCAAGACGCACTTCCAATCTCGTAGAGTTTCTGCCGTTTCGGGGGACCTTGTTTCGTAGACCTCGGGCCCTTTGTAGCGGGTGCCGCCCCCACGGTAGCAACCAGAACCAGCATTGCCATGATGCAGGGTAGTACTCGTCGCATTGGATGTCCTTTCAGTCTATCTACTGCCTACCTCTGTCTACCGTTCCTTTCCCTGGAGATTAGCTAATTATATGAAACTAAAGGGTGCTAGTCAATCTTTTCAGGCGGTACACCATTACTTCTGTACCGCCATGCAAACCGTTGCACAGCAAGGGATTGCCGGTCGTCAGCCCCATTCCGGGAGACAGATGAGGCCCTCCCGAGGTCCTGTTGACCGCCAGGCTGGGGGACTTGGTTGATCGGTGGCCGATACCCCAGGCCGCCTCTGGGCCGGTCCGACCGCCCGCCGGGCAGGCCGGCAGCAGCCGATTCCCGTGACTAGCAAACGCTATCCACTGATCGCACGACAGGGATGTCCTGGGGATCCCGCCGGGCATTCACCCCAGTTTCTGTTTTGACTTTTCATGGGGTGCAAGCTGTGCAAAAAATGAAGAATTTGTTTTGCGCGGCGAGGGATTGCCATTACATTCATGCAACCATGCCCTCCGCACCACCGGTCGTGCTCACGATTGCCGGTTTCGATCCCTCCTGCGGCGCCGGGGTGACCGCCGACATCAAGACCATTGCCGCGCACGGCTGTTACGGCACTGCCTGCATTACCGCGTTAACGGTGCAGACTACCACCGGCGTGTGGCGCGTCGAGCCGGTTTCCAAGGAACTCGTAAGAGAAACGCTGCGCGAATTGGCGGCCGATATGCCTCCCGCCGCCGTGCGCATCGGCATGCTGGGTTCGGCGGAGGTGGTGGACGCCGTAGCCGAGTTCATCGAGAGCACCCGGCCTCCCAATGTGGTGCTCGATCCGGTCCTGAAAGCATCTTCCGGCGCCGCCTTGCTCGATGACGAGGGTGTGGCCCGGCTGGTCGAGGAGCTGCTCCCCCTGGCTTCCGTGATCACACCCAACATTGACGAAGCGGCGGCGCTCACCGGACTTCCGGTTGCGGACCTCGAACAGATGAAGGCAGCGGCGCACAAACTGCACGAGATGGGGGCGCAGAACGTGGTGGTCACCGGCGGACACCTGGAGCGCGCCATCGACCTGCTCAGCACCGCGTTGCCGGAGGGAAACTTCGAGCAGTTGGAGTTCGTCTCCGACCGCTTGCGCTCGACCTCGACCCACGGCACCGGCTGCGCCTTCGCCACCGCACTGGCAGCCAATCTGGCCCAAGGACGCCAACTGCAGTATGCCATCGTGCTGGCCAAGGCGTATGTGACCAAGGCCATCAGCCGGGCATTGCCGCTGGGCAAGGGCGCCGGCCCCCTTCACCACCTCTACCGCATGGATGAACAGCCGCGGCCTGCGCCGGATGTTTCCGTCCCGATGCACCCCAACACGCGCGGTGCAGGGGAGTGATCGGGCCGTGGGGTGATTGAAGTTATTGAAGACTTTGCTTCAGATTGCGCCTCGGCGTCCGCTCACCAGGTTATAGATCAGGACCACCACCGCCACAACCAGCAGCAGGTGGATCAGGCCCCCGCCTACGTGCAGGCCAAAACCAAGCAGCCACAAAATCAGGAGAACAACCAGAATCGTCCAGAGCATATTCGCCTTCCTTCCGCATCGTGTGAGCACCCGAGACCTGACAATCCGCTCGGGGTGCCACGCGCGCGTTTCAGATCCAACCACTACTTCTGTGCTACGGCCTGCGCCTTCGCGTTGCGGACCGCGTTCAGGAACGATTGCGCCTCCGGGGGCGCTGCCACTTTACCCAGCAGTACGCTCCGGGTCGTGACCTCACGCCCGTAGATGGCCTGCATGGAATCGTCGTCCCGGCGAACCGAAGCCCCCGATAACGTGAGCCCGGCAAAGGCGCCCTTGGCGCGGGAGTAGGTCAGGATCTCGGTTTCCAGCTTCCAATTGGTATTGGCCGAAGCATGACGTCCCACCGGTCCCGCCGCCGCCGAGGCATCGGCTCCCAGTTCGAACTTGCTGGACAGCAACTGCTGCATGCCTTTTTCATTCTGGATGATCATGACCAGGTCCACGCCTTCGAGCCCGATCTGCAATCCCCAGCTCCCGCCGGTGATGGCAAAGAACGCCGGAGCGCTCCATCCATCGGCGGTGCGGCATGTGGCCACGCCTCTGCCGTTCTCCGCACCAAACACCAAGCCACCCTTGATCATGTGCGGCACCACGGCCACGCACCTTGCGTGCTCCAGTACCTCTTCCGGAATGCCGTTATCCGGTGCGGCCATGATCTCGTGCAGCACTTTGCCGGCATTGTCCAGGCGATCAATCGACGACTCGCGGTTCGATTCCGCCCAGCCCAGGCTGGCAAAACTCAGCAACGCAACCAACAAGATAAGTTTCTTCACAGGTCCCGCCTCTTTTCTTCTACCCCTGCGCCGCACTCGATCGTATTCGCGGCGCACGAGGTACTTCTTACGTTAGCGGGTCAGGATGAAGCCGTCTGAGCAATAACGCTCATGTGACCAAACGGCGATTCCCAGGCCCTTGGTTGGTTCTTGCACACTGGTTCGGCGCGTGCGTGACCGAGGGCAAAGAAAACGAAGAGCCGGCCCGCTAGCGGCCGGCTCTCTGTGCGATTACCGAGGCGTGGTTGCGCTTCGATTACCGAATTTGGGGCAGGATAACGGAGCTGATCGTGGTTCCGATCACCTCACCCGACACGATCAATTCGACGCGCCGATTCTGCTGACGGCCTTCGGCTGTGCTATTCGAGGAAACGGGTTGGGTTTTGCCAAAGCCCTTCGCTGTCATTGAGGATTCTGGAACTCCCTGCCCGGCAAGGTAGCTCCGGACCGCCTCGGCACGCCTCTCCGAGAGGCCTTGGTTATAGACATCGCCACCGACGCTGTCGGTGTTGCCCTCAATTCCCAGCGCGAGCCCGGGATAGGCGAGCAGAATGCCGCTGATCTTGGCCAGCTTCTCGCGCGCCAGCGGGCGCAGGGTGTTCTTTCCCGTGTCGAAGAGAACGTCCGACATGTTAACCACCAGCCCGCGAGCGGTGTCGCGAGTCTCCAGGATGGCGTTGAATTGTTGCAGCAGGCGGGCGCGGAGTTCCTCGCGTTCCCGCTCCGCTTGCTGGAGTTTTTGCTCGGACGCTGCAGCGGCCGCGGCGGCGTCGGCCTGGGCGGTCTGCTGCTGCTGGAGAGCGGATGCCTGGGCCTCCCGTTTCTGGCGCTCGGCCTCGTCCCGTGCGCGCAGTGCATTAGCGGTGTCAGCTTGGGCGCTGATGGCCTGAGCCTGGGCGTTGGCTTCGCGATCCGCTGATGCCCTGGCTTCGGCGTCAATGCGCTCGGCTTCCATGCGCTTGACCGAAATCTCGCGGGCATCTTCTGCCGTCTGTACAGCTTCCTTCGACACTGAAATAAACGTTTTCTTGTCGATGTGCTTTTCGGTGGCATATCCATCTGCCTGGTTCATCAGGCGGACGGCATGCTGATAGGTGTCGCTGGCATATTGCTCGGCTCCCTCCGATTGAGCGATACGCAGCGCATTGCGCGCCTCAAAGAATTCCAGCGGCAACTTGGCATTCATGACCACCGGGTCGAAGTTGTAGCCGGTGGGGATGTAGCCGCCCCGTTCGAGCAGCTCATATTTGGCATTCACTGCCTGGGTCGTTCCCACCGTGTCTTCGCGAACCTCGTTTTCGAGCACCACCACGTTGCTGGGACGCCGCACGGCATAATAAGGTTCCGCGGTGACGATCAACGCGAAAGCCTGAAGCTCCGTGGTGACATCCAGCTTGCTGCTCTTGCCACCCACCACTAGTTCGCCCAGGTTCACGGACCGGCCCTCGGGCGTAATCGCCCACAAAACGTAGGTCAGGTACTCTCTGCCGAAAGTCGTGGGGTTCTCCAGTTCGTGAAATTCGACTTCAATCGAGGTATACCCCTTCTTGCTGTGCACTCTGGCTTGGGCGTGGGCTGCGGGCATCAGGTCCGTGCCCTTGAACCCCAGCGTCGTGGCTGCGCCGCGGTTCCGATAATTCACTGCCTGCACGCTCCGGCTGACTACCGTCACCCGGTAGGTGAACGTCGGTGTCTGAAGCTGCTGCTGCCTGGCTTCATCTCTTGAAATGGATTGTTGGGGAGGGGGCATGGCCAGAGCGCACGTCCCGATAATCACCAAGGACGCCGCCTGGAGTATTCGTGGGACTTTCATCGTTAGTTCTCCTTTTCCAGCGCTATCTTGCAGGTTCGTCAGCCTGAATGCTGAGCAGAATTGACCGCACCGGATCTTGAAATCCCAAACTGGTCGAAGACGGGCGAGGCTGGAGGAAGCGGGATTCGTGGAAATCGGGAAGGCCCGTGAGAACGGCGCTGGTCAAAATCGAACAGACTGGCGCCGCGCAACCGCGCATGATGTGGCCATGAAAACCGAACGGCAACAAGCCCTGGCTGTTCGTTGCCCCACTTGTGGCGCTAAGCCGCGAGAGAGGTGTGAGCTTAGCACCGGCCAACCCCGCACGGATCCGCATCGAGATCGGCGCTTGGCAGCTTCGGAAAAGCAAATGGGCAGCAACACTTTTCGTCATGATCTGCCGTTATGAAGTCTGGCTCTGGCAGCCAGGAAGAACCTCGAGTTCGGCCACAACGCATTCCTCGCCATGATTGGCGAGGGCCGGAAGTGATCCTTTTTTGAACAGCTCCCCAATTCGCATCTGCTAGCATGATGAAGAAGACTGAGCGTCAACGAAAGGAGCACAGATCAATGAAACGAGCCGGCGTTATCAGCACAGCAATTCTGTTCCTGCTTCTCGGAACCACCGCCTCTGCCTACGCGCAGCACGAGCAAGAGGGTAAGGAACAGGGCAAATCGCAACCGGGACAGCAACATCAGCAAGCGCGACCCGCGCAGCAACAGCATCAGCAACCCGCGCAACAACAGCATCAGGTCAGGAAAACTGCACAACCTCAGGCGAGACCGCAACCGAGCTACGGCGGCGCCTATCACGGCGGCGTCAAGGCCAACGGCCCTGCCTATGGGGGCGTCCACCATAGCGGCGTCCCACAGCACGCTGGACAAGTGCGCAGCGGTTTCGGCCAATCACGTGCGGGCAACTGGAATAGCGACCACCGCACTTGGGGCCAGCGCGGCGGCTACAACGGCTACCGTGTTCCCGAGGCACGCTTCCACAGCTACTTCGGACGTGACCACTTCTTCCGCATCGGGGGCCTCCCACTGGTTTTCGTAGGCGGGTATCCACGCTTCCAGTACGACGGCTATTGGGTCACATTCGTTGATCCGTGGCCGGAAACGTGGCCGGAAAATTGGTACGACACCGACGACGTATATCTTGATTACACCGACGATGGGTATTACGTATACGACCGCACGCGCCCCGGCCCTGGGATCGCAGTCACTATCGCGTTCTAAGGAGATGGAAGGGAAAACGGGGTTGAAGACGCCAGAGTGCGAAATGCGGCAGAGCTTCCGCTTGATTGAGGATCTGCCGCAGAGATGGTGTGGAGACCGATGCGCTCAAGCAAGCGGGGGTCTCAGCGTTGTCGCTGGAACGGCCTTGCGTGCCTGGCCCGGCTACTCGTTGGATGCCGCATTCTTGGGCGGAGCGGCGCGCCAAACGTACAGGTGTTTCTCGTCGCTCGAGGTTTCCACGGGGATGTTTTTCTCCCGCGTGGCGCGGTTCAACGCTGACCTGAGATTCTGCATCTTCTCGCCCTTCAAACTGCTCAGCGGGATCTTGACCGCTTGCTGGGGGTTCAGCCTGGAAAGGTCGGCCAGAATGTCCGCCACCGCCTTCCGATGTTTGCCTTTGCGGCCCTGCGGAACATCCGACTGCTCCGCGGCGGAGTAGTGGAGCCCACCCTTTCGGTTTCCGTTGCGTCCCATGCGGGCACTCCTTTCATCGGAAATCGTACCCGTACGCCGACAATCCTACTGTAACGAATCGTATGCTGCAACTAAAATCTGTAAGGAACGTGCATTCTAGCGATCTGCTGCGCATGCATGCAATCTCCCCCGTATTATCAAGGGGATGCACGGGCTGCGTTGCGCTAAGACTTGCTGAGAGTTCACCCGTATGACCGCAACAGCTTTATTCTCGCGAGCAGTGAAGCTGCCCCTGAGACTCTCTTTGAGGAGGCACCCGCCATGGCTTCCGTTGCAGTGGCTAAGAACAGGCACAATTTCGATCCCCTCACTTTCCTGGCGACGATTGGCAACGGCCGGAAGACCTTGGCTGTTCCGCAAGAGCAAACGATATTCGCGCAAGGGGATGGGGCGGACGCTGTCTTCTACATCCAAAAAGGCAAGGTAAAACTCACCGTCGTATCCAAGACCGGCAAGGAAGCGACGATCGGCATCTTGAGTGCGGGGAGTTTTTTTGGCGAAAGCGCGCTGGCCGGCCAGGTTGTCCGCATGGGATCCGCGACCGCATTAACCGATTGCGAGCTTCTGCGGGTCGACAAGCGGGCGATGATGGATGCGCTTCACCGCGAACACGCGTTTTCCGATATGTTCGTGGCCTATTTGCTGGAGCGGAATATCCGTTACCAAGAGGACCTGGTCGACCAGCTATTTAATTCCAGCGAAAAGAGACTGGCCCGCTCCCTTCTGTTGCTCGCTCATTTCGGCAAGGAGGGTGTGCCGGAAGCCGTGGTCCCCAAAATCAGTCAGGAGACCCTGGCCGGAATGGTCGGCACCACTCGCTCGCGAGTCAGCTTTTTCATGAACCGCTTCAGGAAATTGGGGTTTATTCACTACAACGGCGGCGGTCTGCAAGTCCACAGCTCGCTGCTCAATATAGTTCTGCACGATTGAGCGCCCGCCACGCCACCGCAAGAAACCGGTGAACCTCCGCCCAGGAAGGCGATGTCCCTGATCTGAACATCACCTTGCGCGATGCGGCGCAATCGCCTCTTTCCCTCGCGTGTCCAAGGCAAGTCCGCTTGTCTCTTATCTGCCGACGTGGATCCTGGAGAGCGAGGCAAAAAGCCCAAACACATTCAGGAGCCACACCACCACGGCGATGACGACGACCGCGTTCACGATCGATTTGATGGTGGCTTGCATGGGGATAAAACGATCCACCAGCCACAGGAGAACGCCAACTACGATCAGGGCCATTACGATTTGCAGTAAAGGCATAAGCTATCGACCCCTTCTCTTCGCAGGCAGACACTCCGAACCGTCCAAGGCGTTGCACCAGTTTCTGTGTTGACCCAAAGAACTGTTGCCGCCGCCTGGAGTGGAAAGGAACCTGCGATCTCCGGTATTGCTCAGGCGGAACTTGTTGGACTTGCTTTCACCTTGGCCTTGCTTACCTGGCCACCATCTTAGAGGGGGCGCAAGACAGGTGTCTGTTCACTTGTGAACACATCCGTCGTGCTGCCTGGCTCAGGCGACTCGCCGCGCATTTCTGGCAGGATGCTCACGCAGGATTCTCTCGATATGCACCTGTAATTCGGTTGCCATGTTCTTTTTGGCATCTTCAAAACTACTGCCACGGACAGTGACCGGCGGTTTCTTGCAGAGCCCCTTCCAGCCATCATCTTCCGGCCAGAACTCGCAGTCAATCGGTATACTAGCGGTCACCTGCAGCTTCACTGCTTGAGAATCCATAGTTACTCCATTCGAATCTGGGTTCCGCCGGCGAAAGTCAGGACGCCTTCGCCGCCTTTCTCCGCTGCTGGTCTGCTTCTCTTTTCTCCGCGGGAGACGCCACGGAGAGAGAAAAATCAATGATCACAGGATTACTTGGTTTCCTGAACCGGTTCGCCCAACGTTCGCGGATCTTTGGCGGTTTTATGCTGGTGGTCCCGCCCTGCCGGGTATCGCCCGGAACTTTTCTTCGACGATAAACTTAACCAGTGCGTTGCAGAAAATGCACTCCAGCGTGCGAAGGTCGCGAACGACCCGGTCACTTTCCTCTGCGGGTATGGAGAAGGAACGCAGGCAGTCGGTGCAGGTGATTACATAATATTTCCCGTTGCGGGGAACCCAGACCGGCGCTCTGTCCCTCTGGATTGCCGGGCGCGGGGGAGCGACACCCAGCAACTCCGCAATCGTTGCAAACAGTTCCTTGGGCGCATGCGGCTTGGCAAGGAAGGCATCCGCGAGCACGCCCAACTCTGCGACCGGGGGCTGGTACTCTCCGCTTATGGCAATGGTTGGGATTTGAGGGAATCGCCGGCGAACGACGGAGAGAAACTCGAAGCCCGACATATTGGGCATCTTGAGGTCGGTGAGAATCAGGTCAGGTAGCGCTCCCCGCATTTGTGCCAATGCGTCAAAACCGTCCTTTGCGCTGCGGACTTCATAACCCTCCTTGGAGAGTGACGTCTGCAGCAGGTCTCTGATGGAAGGCTCGTCGTCGACGACGAGGAGGCGATATGGGAAGCTCGCCATGCCTACACCCCCTTTACCCCGACGGAAATCGGAGAAGTGCGGACGGTCGGGTCGTCATCGACTACCAGAACTTGAGGCGTGGTGTCTTCCGGCATTGGGGGAGGGCCTCCGCTAAGTTTAAAATCCTACCGGCAGACAGCTCCGCCTTCTGTTCAAAATTGAACACGCTCAGCAAATTTTTTGCCAGCACCGCCTTAACCCCACCGGATGTCCACCGCCCTGCTCGGCTGCGGTGGGCTTTGGCTGCCGCAGCCTGTTGGGTTCGCCCACCCCCTCCCGCTGTACTTCGACTTATAGCGATAAAAGCTCGCCCCCGTTATCCGACCGGCTACATCGAGATGTTGATCGCAATGGCAACGCCGGGGTACCTAGTGTCATACAGGTAGTAACCGTCGCCAACATAGTCCACGTAAACGTCGTCGGTTTCGTACCAGTTC